>JAKSDL010000894.1 GCA_022360105.1 Pseudomonadota bacterium | reverse complement strand
CCGATGGATTGCTGGAGACAATGGATCAGACATAGAACGGCAAATGTCAATGAGTACTCTACCCGATATTCAGTTGCAATTGATTCGTTGCGAACCACCAAACCGGATGAGTGGCGATTGCAATCGGAAATGAACAAACAAGGAAGCCAGGGGACTTTGGACCCTGAGACCGGAGAATTGCTGACCAAATCAGAAGCCAAATTTCACCAGACCTGTCGGGATGTATACGAAGAAAGACTGACCAAGGGAATTGCAAGAGAGCAGGCCAGAAAAGATCTGCCATTGGGGACTTACACAGAGGCATATTGGAAAATTGATCTTCATAATTTGCTGCATTTTTTAAATCTTAGAATGGATTCCCACGCCCAGTATGAAATAAGGCAGTATGCCGCCATCATCGGTCGGAAAATTGTTGCTAAATGGGTTCCCATCACCTGGGAAGCGTTTAATGATTACCGCACCAACTCGATGAATCTATCCCATCAGGAGGTCAGGCTTATTTCTGTCTTAATAAAGGGTGATCAGGACAAGGCCTTGGCAGAGGCCAAAGAAATGGGCTGGTTGCTTGAAAAGGACGGTGTTTGGAAGCCGGGTAGAGAAGCCAAGGAGATTGTTCCCAAGCTGGAGCAGCTGGGCTTGGTTTCTCCGTGGTAAACTTGGCAGTACGGTAAGCCTGCTTTTCTTGATCGGTCGTGTTGATGGGCAACGAGTTGCCCATCCTGCAATTCTCATTCAAAATGGCCTATTGTCGCAGCTTTGCCATACCTTTGCTCTCCGGGAAGGAGAACTCAATTTGGGTGCTGAAAGGAATCAAGTTATTTATCCTTGAAAGACGGATGTCGCTTTTCCATAAAAGCGGCAACGCCCTCCACTTTATCTTCGGTTTCGCAGAGTTCTCCAAAAAGTTTTCCTTCCAGTTTCAAACCTTCTTTAAATCCCATTTCCATACCCTCGTTTACGGCTTTTATCGCAGCCTTGATGTTCATTCTGCTTTTCTGGGCAATGGTTTTTGCCAGTTTTTTGGCTTCTTCCAAAACGGTTCCTGTTGAAACGGCTCGATTAACGAGGCCGTATTCGGCTGCTTGAGCACCGCTGATAAAATCTCCCGAGAGAATTAACTCCAGGGCTCTTGCTTTGCCTATCAATCGAGGTGTTCTTTGTGTGCCGCCATAACCGGGAATGATTCCGAGTTTGATTTCCGGAAGTCCTAATTGGGCTTCTTCATCAGCCAGCCTGATATGACAGGCTAAAGCATATTCCATTCCTCCTCCCAGGCAGAATCCGTTAATGGCTGCGATGAAAGGTTTGTCGGCCTCTTCGATTAAATTGGTTAGATTTTGTCCGTATGCAAGAAATTCGGTGGCTTTTTCCTTTTCTGCCAAATCGGTAAATTCGGTAATATCAGCCCCGGCAATAAAGGCTTTGTCACCAGCACCGGTGAACACTATAACCCTGACAGAATCATCGGCCAAGGCTTCTTTGACTGCTGCTTCAATATCGTTTAATACAGGACCGCTCAGTGCGTTAACCGGCGGGTTATCGATTGTCATAACGGCAACACCGTCACTGACTGTATATGAACACTTTTTATCGGACATCCGCTTTTCCTTATAGTAAATAGTGTGCAGTTTTCACGTTTCGCAATGAATACCAAAAACCCCAGGACAGGATTCCGTTCCTCGTGAACCCCTCTGATTCGGGATGCGGTTGAAACGAGAGCGATAGACAGCTTCCATCGTAGATAATTGTAGAAAAAGATGTCAAACCAGGAATGTTTTAGAGTTCATTTGCGGTAATTTACGTTTCCGAAGGGGTATTGAGAATGGCTTTTACGGCTTCCAAACTGGATTGACTGATGGTTAATAAAAAATCTGGTTCCCCTTGCATAGTGAGTTTGCGCTGCAGCAATTGTATTTTATCTATCCGTTCCGGATTGATCAGGGTTGAACGATTTATTTTCAGTAGTAAACGATTATAACGAACCTCAAAGGTTTTTAAACGCTCCATAATCATCCAGCTTTTCCATTGGTTTTCCTGCAAATAGACAATGGTGCAGTAGTGATCAGTCACGCGAATATGGGAAACATCTTTCAATTCAATTGTTTGAGACTTGCCTTTGTCCTCAATTAAAAGATATTTTTCTTTCTGATTTTCTTTTGGATTGCTCAAGGTAATGCCGTTGGCCGGATTGCTCCAGTCAACACCGGGAGATTCCGAAATCTTTGTCTGGTGACCGGGTCTCTGATTGGTCTTGAAGTAAAACCAGGCCATTAGACCAAGCAAAATAGTGATGATGCCTGTTAAGGCGACGGATCTGTAATCACTTGATGGATTCAGTACGACCTGATCCTGCCTGGTCAATACAAACAATCTGATATCCGATTCAAGCGAGTCGGATTGAAAATCTTTGCCGGTGAAGTGAAACCTGTGAGAATCAATGTCGATATATCCCTCGTTTTTGGCAGGAGCTTCCTTAAATGTTTCCAGACTGGCAATGACATCGCCGGAGTCGGTCGCGATTACCATCTCATCACTACCGAATTTATCCCTGATGCCTTCCAAGTATGCACTGTTTAGATGTTTTTGAGCAATTAAAGTGACAATGGAAGTGGATTCCCTTTTTTTAGATTTCCAGTTGTAGATCTCCTCTTCAAGGGTGATGACATTTTCCAGAACGAGCCCTTTATCTCCCTTTTTGATTCTTAATTTGCTTCTGTTCAGGAATTCGTTTCCGGGAATGGGTGAAGAGGGAATTTCCAATGCTTCAAAACCCAGGGCGGAATACAAGGTATCTTTTTCCGAAATATTGTATATGACCTGATCAAAGTATTCATCGGACAATGCAATACTATCCAGCTGGGTTTGAATATGTTTGATAAGCCGGTGAAACAATCCCTTGACGGGATAAGAGTAAAAAGAAACTTCCTGATGTCTCAGCTCTACAAATGGAGCAAGTGAGTTTCTTAGAAGATTGTTGTGGGGGTCGAACAGATAAACCCCTAGGTAATCAAGATGTTGGCTTTGCAACAAGGGCAAAAAGTAATTTACCATCCATATTTGCCGCCTTAAAATCTGGACTCGGTCCCAATAATCGATGGGTTGACCGTAATGTTGCGGAGAATAAACAAAATAGGGACCGACTAGCGTTGCTTCAATAATTTTGGCCTGTAATTCCTGAGATTTGACAAATGCGGGAAAAATCTGGACCAAATGCCGTATTTCCGATTCCAGTTCCGACTCCAGCAACCGCAATTGTTTTTGCTGATTTAGTGAGAACTGCTTTTGAAATGATCCCGAATCATTCCAGAGAGTCGTCAGTTCAAGACCGATGATGATCATTCCCGTCAGTGCTATCAAAATAATGATCAACTTGGTTCTTATCGATCTCAAAGGTCCATGTCCCGGGGATGATTTCATGTTTCGGCAGTATCCGGTTGGTAACAGTCTGCTTACCTTGGGTCGAAGCGTCAGATCGTTTTTATGTGGGTTGATGGGGTGCGTTGATTGGCAGCCATTAATTGTGTCAAAAGTTTTTCCAAACCTATCGATAATTGGAGATCAAATCAAGACAACCACTTCTCATTCACTTTTTTTTTTACGAATATTTCGCGAATCAACCACGAAATACGATAAAACAATACCAAAAATCCGGATGGGTAAAAGACACTCTCAGGGTTTATCTGGTAAAGGTTGACAAGAGTGGGATGTTACTATTTTTTGAAAACTTTCCGAACCGGTTAACTATCACACGAAGCATTCGCGAATTTGATTTTGACTTGACCGGAGAACATTGTAAGATCACAGCGAATTTATAAAACGGTTGCCATTTGTTGTGGTCAAAAATGTCAATCAGATTGTTATTGATTGTAAATACAAAGGAGATTCTTATGAAACTTGCGAAAATCATGATAGTCGTATCATCGCTGATTTTAATATGTGGTATTACTGATGTGTTTGCGGCAACCAAGTGGGATATGCATTTAAACTATGGCCAGAAAAACTTTCACTCCATGGGAGCCCAACGCTTTGCAGATAGGGTCAAAGAAGCGACTAACGGTCAGTTGATTATACGTTTACATCCGGGAGCCGCTTTAGGTTTTAAAGGACCGGAGCTTTTGAGAGCAGTGGCTGAAGGACAACTGGCCGTTTCGGAAATTCCAACGGGAATGGTAGAAGGCGATGCGCCTATTTTAGCTTTGACAGCCCAACCATTTATATCCACCAATTCATTCGAACAACGACTCCTTTATCAATTAGCCAAACCGACCTATCGAAAAGTATTGAAGAAGTTCAACCAGTTTACTCTTTATACCAGCATCTGGCCATTTTCAGGAATCTATACCCAACGGGCAATCACATCAGTCTCCGATCTGAAAGGTCTGAAAATGAGAGTGTACGATGGCACCGGTCTGGCGTTTGGAAAACTGACAGGCATTGCCGCCAGAAAAATGCCGTTTAGTGAAGTGTACCCGGCTATGAAAGCTGGTCTACTCGATTCGATGTACACTTCTTCTGTATCAGGAGTGGATGCAAAATCCTGGGAGATTTTGGACTATTTCACCCGTATTAATATCCTGGGGCCGGTAAATATGATCAATGTGAATCTTGATGCCTGGAACAAACTTCCCAGAAATATTCAACGAACAGTTCAGGAAATTGCCGGTCAGATGGAAGATGAGATGTGGAACCTGGCAGGAGATATGGATCGTAACAGCACAAAAACACTCAAGGAAAAGGGTGTTAAGGTTCTGGAGGTTAACCGGAAATTTCGAGTTGAACTGGATGAAGTCGGTGTGAAACTAAGAAATCAATGGGTTAAAAAAGCTGGCAAGGATGCAAAGGAAATAATCAGTCTTTACAATCAAATAACCGAAAGACGCAACTAATATCACCCGAGCGGTTTTCCGTACTGCACGGATTGCGGAAAACCGAATTCAGGAGATTTACATGAAACAATTATTAAAGGCAATTGATCGTATTAATGATGCATTTGCTTATCTGGCAGCATTTATTCTTGCTGCGATCGTTCTCTTGATTTTGTTTGAGATCTTTCTCTGGAATGCCTTTGAAGTCAGCACGATTATTGCGGATGAATACTCCGCGTACGGTCTTGCTGCCTTGGTTTTTCTGGGTGCAGGATATACCTTGCGGAAAGATGGGCACATACGAATTACTCTGATCGTAAACCATGTACCTCCCGGTTTTTCTTCATTTTTAAAAAAGCTGGCACCCACGGTCAGTACGATATTTATGGCCTACTTGCTCTATTATCTGTATCGAATGATTGCTGCTACCTTCAGGTACGAAACCACTTCAGGAACTTTGACAGAAACACCAATCTGGATTCCGCAGGCTATTATGTTTGTAGGTGCTGTAGCATTTTTCCTGCAGCTGGTTGCCGTCACGATCAGGGCATACATGGATGAAAATGAAGGAACTGCCGGATAAAATAGGGCGGTATTTAATTCTGTTGTAGTTGCTGGCTTAAACTATATTAAAAATCTGTAACCCGGGAATAAATCATGGATGCTAATCTGCTGACCATGTCGTTTATCGTGTTTGGAATCCTGGCAATCACCTTGGGATCAGGAATCTGGATCGGTTTTAGTTTGTTCATTGTGGGAATGGTAGGGATGGAGATATTTGCAGTTCTACCTCCAGGCCCGAATATGGCCTCTTCAATCTGGGGGTCTGTTAACAAATGGGAATTGGTGGCGTTGCCATTATTTATTTTTATGGGAGAGATATTGTTTCGAAGCGGAATTTCGGAAAATCTCTTTAAAGCCCTGGTCCCATGGCTTAATCGCTTTCCAAGCGGATTGTTGCTGATCAATATTGTCGCCTGCACGCTGTTTGCAGCCGTTTCCGGATCAAGTGCGGCAACTACGGCAACAGTGGGACGAATTACTCTCTCTGAGTTCAAAAAACTGGGTTACGACAAAAGACTGTCCCTGGGATCACTGGCTGGGGCCGGAACACTTGGGTTTCTCATTCCTCCCAGTTTAATCATGATTATTTATGCGATTCTGGCTGAGGTTTCTATCGGTAAAATGTTTATCGCCGGGATACTTCCTGGTATGCTCCTGGCCGGAGTATATGTTTCCTACCTGGTATACAGGGGGGTGCTGAATCCGAATATTGCGCCACACACCGGTGAAACCTATACTTGGATCGACAGAATGCGGTCAATGAGGGACGTATTCCCGGTTTTTGTCCTGATCATCGCCGTACTGGGTAGTATATACACGGGTATTGCCACGGTGACCGAAGCGGCTGCTTTGGGAGTGTTGGCTTCTGCTGCCTTCGCATTTTATAACAAGCGCCTGAACCGGTCCATTTTAATGGATTGTCTGCTGGCTGCCGTGAAAACAACCAGTATGATCATTTTTATTGTGATAGGTGCCGGTTTCCTCTCACGAGCCATGGGTATCCTGGGAATTCCCAGGGAGATTACCCGCGTAATAGGTGGATTGGGTCTTTCCCCCTATGTGCTGGTGATAATGCTGGCGTTGGTTTATATTATACTCGGCTGCATTCTGGATGGATTCTCAATAGTCGTGATGACCTTGCCCATTGCGCTGCCGCTTGTCACCCTGGCCGGATTTGACGCCATCTGGTTTGGTATTTTTCTGATTTTAATGGTGGAGTTAAGTCAAATCACGCCGCCTGTTGGTTTTAACCTTTTTGTTATCCAGGGATTAACGTCGGAATCGATCGGTGATATTGCTAAAGCGGCGTTTCCGTTTTTTATCCTGATGTTGCTGACAACGGCCATTATCACGGTATTTCCGCCAATTGCGACCTACTTGCCCTCGGTGATGCTTGGCAAGTGACTTAGTGCAATAAGCTTTTGAATAATGCAGATGACAAACGGTAGGGCGGCCCTACGTGGCCGCCGGAGCATTAGAACGGGAAAATGAACAAAAACTTAGGTTTATTTTTAGATTAAGTTAACGTTGGGTTTCCAGGTTTTTGCATTCTAAAAGCCTGCTGGCGGGGATATAACCCTGCCCTATCATTGCCATTGCTCCAAACTCAATACGGTTGATATTACTATTTCCTTTGACTAAACAACATTAAGCCTTACTTGGCTGATGAGGAACGAAACTCAACCTCAATTAAAATTCGGTTAAGCAAATTGAGATCATTTGTCTTCCTGAACGTAGTGAAGGATCTGTCACAGTTCCCGAGAGATGCTTTTTCGAAGCTGCGAGTCTCGCTTCTCATGCTCAGAATGACATCTTTCCAGCCAATGTTTCTTATCAAAACGACGTTGAATCGATCTCGCTAATAACAAACCAGATTATTTATGCCACCAGAAATAAACAGAAAAAAATACCACCTTGGTGATTCCTGTCTTTGCTGGTCACTTGGAGACGTGATCAGCAATGAGCTGTCAGAGCTTATTCTGACAATCTATGGGGTGGTTCGTGAAAAGCAGCAGACAGGCATGTTGAGTTTTTTGGACGTGGTCCCCAGTTACAATGCCCTGGCTGTCCATTATGATCCGGTCGACAGTTCCTTAACAGATCTGGAAGCAAAAATTGATGGTATTGTAGACCAAGTGCTGGCTGAAGGAGTAGGCAATAAACCTGCACAAGTTGCAACTCACAAGCTTCCCACCACTTATGATGGGGATGATCTGACAATTGTTGCGGAGAAGAATGAACTCACAGTCGAGCAGGTTATAGAGCTCCACCAAAAGGTCCATTACAAGGTGGCTATGGTTGGATTCCTGCCACATTTCCCTTATCTGATTGGGCTGGACCCGAAGTTGGAAACACCTCGCCTGGATAGTCCGAGAACGAAAATTCCTGCGGGTGCCGTGGCAATCGGAGGCGCACAAACCGGGGTTTATCCCAGTGAATCTCCGGGCGGTTGGAATATCATCGGATTGACCAGGCCGACCCTATTGGAACCGATTAATCCGGGAGACATCGTTATTTTTGAAAAGGTTGAAACATTATGATTATAAATTGTGATATTGGAGAACGCGGTCCTGATCATCCCGTTGATGTTGCTTTGATGGACTGGATTCAGATGGCTAATATTGCCTGCGGAGGCCATGCCGGCGATGAAAAAAGTGTGAATGCTTTTCGATCCAGGGCCGAAAAGACCAATGTAAAGATTGCAGCCCACCTGTCCTATCCGGATCGGGATAATTTCGGTCGAACCAGCATGGATATTTCCATCGATAAACTGAAAACATCTTTGTCCGAGCAAATCTCAATGTTGCCGGATGTCCGCTGCGTTAAATTCCATGGTGCTCTCTATAACGATTCTGTGGTAAACCACCAGCTGGCCGAGGGATTAACGGAATGGTTGTATGAACATAACATGCAACAAATCGTCACACCCAATGGATCGGAATTGGCCATCACCTGCAAAAAAGCTGAAATAGAATGTATACATGAGGCCTTTGCAGAAAGGCGCTACGACTATAATCCCGAGGCGCAAAGACTGACCTTGGTTAGTCGTAAAAAGGATTATGCTTCCATCAGTGATTGTCAGGAAGCCCTTGAACATTCAGAACTGATAATCAAATCAGGTCAAGTGATGGCATTTGTGGAAAAAAGTGATGGGACGTTGGAAAGAAAGTCAATTCCTATTCGAGCGGAAACACTTTGCATCCATTCCGATTCGACCATTGCTCTGGAACTGGCACAAGGACTCAAACAATTAATAGAAAGCGGCAGTTAAAGCATGGAAAAAAGATTGTTTGAAGAAGTGCAAAAAGGACTTTTTAAATCGGTATCGAACCCGGTATTCGGTAAACAGCACCAGGGAATTGCCCCTGGTGGCGCGATGGATCTTTTTTCCCTGCAAATGGGTAAAAGGTTGTTGAAAAACCTTTCGGAAGTACAAACCCTTGAGATCATTATCCCGCCCACAGTCAGGTTTGAGACCGAATGCCTGTGTGTGTTAACCGGTGCAAGATATGAAAGAATCGAAATAAAAAAAGCAGACGGATCGGCTCAAAATGTGAATTTTGCGACTGTTTTTCGCGTTAATAAGGGCGATTGTCTATCTTTTCACAACAAAATCGCAGGTTTTAGAAGCTATCTTGCCCTATTGCCTTTTGAAATCATTGGTGAGGATCTGACAGGTAGAGTTAGACCCGAGTATTCGGAAATGTATGATTGGGTGGATAGGAATGGAACAATTCGGATCTTGGAAGGCCCGGAATATCCCTTTTTAAAGAACGAATCATCATTCACCCAGACCTTTTGGACCATTACCAATGATTTCAGCGATATGGGATTTCGTTTGTCCACCCATGATGAGCTACCGAAAATCATTTTAAAAAATATGATTTCCGAAGCCGTGGCGGATGGCACCATTCAATTGACACCCAAAGGTCCGATCGTTTTGTTGAAGCATCGACAAACGGTCGGCGGATACCCAAGAGTTTTTAATGTCATTAGTGCGGATATAGATCTCCTCGGTCAATACGCTCCCAATCAAATCCTGCGTTTCACCAAAATTACCCTCGAACAGGCCCTCACTATTGCCCTTCAGAAAGAGACTGCTTTGGATAAAATAGTGTTGTAAACGTGTGAGTATTTTAGAGTTGACTCTAAAATACTCGTGAGTATACTAGAGTCAACTCTAAAATACTCACGACTATTCCTATGCTTCGATGAAAAGATACTCTGAAGACGCCATCAAAAGAGATTTGAAAGAAAAAATGGTATTTGTCGGTGGACCAAGGCAAGTGGGAAAAACCACACTTGCCCTGCATGCCCTTGGTAACGCTAAAGAAGACCATCCAGCCTACCTAAACTGGGATGTGATTCATGCGAAGAAGATGCTTCTGAATGGGGAACTTCCCAGCGATGAAAAACTGATTATTCTGGATGAAATCCACAAATTTAAGGATTGGAGAAATCTGGTCAAAGGTTTCTTTGATCAGTACAAATCAAAAAGAAGCTTCATTATTACAGGATCAGCCAGGCTAGACCACTATCGAAGAGGAGGGGATTCGTTGCAGGGAAGATATCACTACCACAGACTGCACCCGATAACTCTGTATGAACTGAATAAATCCTGCAAGCCTGGGGATGTAGAATTGTTACTTAAGTTTGGCGGATTTCCTGAGCCTTTTATTAAGGGAGAGGAAAGATTTTGGAAAAGATGGGTGCGGGAAAGACAAAGTCGAATAATTCAAGAAGATCTTGTGAGTCTTGAAACAGTAAAAGAAGTAAGTCAGTTAGATTTATTGGCGCAGATACTTCCTCAAAAGGTGGGATCACTGCTTTCCATAAATTCTTTAAGACAAGACTTAAAAGTTGCTTTTGAAACTGCTGAACGTTATGTGCAAATTTTGGAAAACCTTTATCATTGTTATCGCATAAAGCCTTTTGGTACTTCACATCTCAGAACAGCAAAAAAGGAGAAAAAGCTTTATCTGTGGGATTGGTCCCAGTGTGAATCTGGGGGCATTCAATTTGAAAATCTGGTTGCATCCCATCTTTTGAAGTATTGTCACTATATTGAAGACACAGAAGGTGACGATATGGAGTTGAATTTTCTCAGGGATCATAGCCGCAGGGAAATTGATTTTATAGTTGTTAAAAACAAGAAACCTTTGTTTGCCGTTGAATGTAAATCTTCGGATCAAGCTGTCAGCAAACACATTTCTTATTTCGCAGACAGGACCGATATTCCATATTTTTACCAGGTTCATTCGGGCAAACGAGACTATGAAGTTGGTGGTATCAGAACCCGGGTATTGCCGTTCCATGCTTTTTGCCAGAAGTTTAAGCTCTGATCAAAGTGCCGGTGAAGAATTTGATTTTCTGCGACATGGGAGTTATCTCGGTTCAAAATGGGTTAGGGGGGGGCCCTTTAATAAGTGATGATTAATGAAAACGGAAGAGCGAAATTGGGCAATTCTCTCGGCTGAGGAAGCGTTGTGGGCTGCCTGTTCCAGGGTTGTCTCACCGGTCGAAATCACTCCCAATCCTGCTACAATGCAACATCCCTTGTACCAGCGCAACATATTGAGAATTGGGTTTTCAGGTGTCCTGTTGGCAACCTGGCTGATATCAACCAAACCGACTTTGGGATTCAGATAGATAGCTTCAGCATCGATCGGTAGAACCACGGGGTGCTTATCCGCAGAGTATTCAATGTTCGGGTTTGAATCGAATAACACCGATTCTCCATAAAGCTCTGCCAACATGGTCATCCCTTCAGCTGTTGCCAAGGGATTGGTTGTAATCATACAGGTATTCTGGTGGGTATGTCGGTAAATCAACTTGTGCAGGCTTTCATCCATTGAGTCGGTGTCAGTTGCAACTAGTGATTTGCGAACCAGGGGGAATTCCAATCCTTCCGGTACTGAAGACATGGGGCAGTAAATCATTTCATCAGCAGAAATTTTCTGACTCATGGAACCCGTCCCAAACGCTGCAATAGACGTGTTGTAGTTGTAGTTCAACCTTTGTTCAAAATCGGCAATGATTGAAGCATCGGTCACATCCCGCTCAACGGGTTTTGTAAAATCAAAAATACTTGTCGAAGAAGGGAAAAAGGCGTTTTTATCTGCTCGTAGTTTCTTTTGGAGTCGAACCACATCCACACCTCGTCTGGCCAGGTTAAGCAACAAGGCAGCGCTGCTTTCAAGCAGGTCTAATCGACACAGGGCATCTTCCGGACAATTGCCCCTGACAAAGGGACCATGGCCTCTGACAATAGTCAGATGATTATCTTTCAGGTAGAGAGGGATACGCTGTTCCATCTCTACGGAACCTACGGGTTGAATAAAACTTCCTACTTTCACTCCTCCCACAATATGACTTCCATACAGATCTACGGGGTGAAAGAGGTATTCTTCCCTGTTTTGATCATCTGTTCCCAGGTAATCCAAAAAAAGTCCGGTTTCCTTGGTGTCAAAGGAAATGTATATAATGTTTAAATGGTGTGAGTGGATGACGGCATTTACACCCGGTTGGCTCAGAATCGAACGATGAATGGTGGATTCGGATGATCCTCTGGCGTCACCCCAACTGACCCCGGAAAACCGTATTGGCACAATATCTTGTGGAATAAGATCACCACATTGCGATCCACCGGCAGTGATATGGAATAGATCTTCGTCCAGGGGATCACGCATGCTGAAGTTGCCGCTGTGGGTATTGTTACCATTGACTCGTCCCACTGCCCTGGCAATGGTTTTTAGTTTTTGGAAGATGAAATCTTTATTCTTTTGCTGCGGATTGCTATTTGTCATCTTTTTTCCATCAATTCTCGTATTGATTGCTTCTGGAAAAACCCGTCAAGACGGAGTTCTTCCAAAGTTTGGGGTAGCGGTATACCACGCTTATCCCAACCAACCGAATGGTAGTACTGCTCGTGCATTGTTTTAAAATGCTTCCGATCACAAATCACTTGCTTGCCACGAGCGATAATTGGTTCATTGTAAAACCTGTCGGGCAGCCAGTCGTCTGCTTCCGTCAAGCCACATAAGGTGTTGAATGATCTTTCCAGGGTGATGGTTCTCAGTGAGATTGTTTTCAGTATCTCAGAGTTGTAATGGTGTCCGGTCACCGCGCAAATCAACGATGCATATTCATCCAGTCCCAGGGAAAAGGAGCCATAGGTACAGACGCCAATGACATCCAAAGTGACGTTTTTCAGTGTGGCATTTTTTGCAACCAAGGGGGTTCCTTCCGTGCGATCTCCGGGCCATTCTCCGTATCCTGCACAATATGCATGAGGTGCCGTATATCCACCTTCCAGATGACATCCACCGCGATTGTTCATTTCATAACATAAGGCCTGGGAGTATGAAGTCCTGGGATCGTAGGCGGGCAATTCCAGTTTTTTGATACTCATGGAGAACTCCGGATGTCCGTAGCGGGAACAAAATCGATAGGAACCCTGTGCCAGCTGACTGCCTATGCCCTCCTGGTTACCAATCAGGTGAATCAGAGGAATTAGCAATTCTGCCTTGCCAAAAGCAGGTTCACCGTATTCATTGACGAATGGCTGAACTTCCTGGAGGAATTGCACTTCTGGTTCCCCAAGTTCAGATTTGGATTTCTCTGAAACCAGCTGGTAAAGTTCGAAAAAAGCGGCGATGGTTGATCCCAGGGAGATGGTATCCAGCCCATAATGATTGGCCAGATAATTGGCCGGAGTGATAACTGCCAAATCATAAATTGAAAGATTGGCGCCAAGCAGGGTGACCGATTCGAATTCAGGTCCTTCCCCTTTTTCCACGACCCTGCCATCCCCATCAATCAGTTGGGTTTCCCTTTTGCAGATGATCGGGCAATTGAAGCAGGAACCCTTTTTGACTTTAACCCTGGGTTTGCCGGGAGCCGTATCCCGATCATGATTTCTCAGGGCCTCACCGTTTATTTGAGCAATATCAGCCGGATCATGGCAGGTATCTTTCATGTTGTTGTGGATAAGTTGGTTGAAATTGTCCACCATGCCCAGCAAACCGAGTGATCCCATTGAAGAAAGAATGCCATAAGCACTTTCCCTTCGGGTAAACTTGCCCATATCCAACTTTAATTTGGCGTGATGACCTGCTCCTGATCTGTTTTTGACGCGTAAGCGCTCCGGATCTGCCACTTCCACCGGTATTCCCGGATCTGCCAAAACAGCAACGGCATAAAGGTTTTTAGCACCAAAAACAGCACCCCCACCTCCTCTGCCAAGGGCTTTACCTTTGTCGCTCATGACAGCCGAAAACATGGATTGTTTTTTTCCTCCAATGCCTATGGTTAACACTTGGGCTTTTTTTGACAGGTTCTGACGAATCTGTTCCCTGGTATCGATGGAATTAAGATCGATAAATTCGCTTGCATTTTGAAATTGAACGCCTGAATCGGTTATAACCAGATAAACGGGCGTCTTGGAATGACCGGTAATTATGAGAACATCATGGCCTGTGCGCTTAAAATCCACACTCCAGCGTCCACCTGCATTTGTGCTCCCCAATCCTCCTGTCGCGGGTGATTTGTAATTCATGTGCACCCTGCCGGTCGTGGGCATTCTGGTTCCCGTAGTGGGAGACGTTGAAATGACAATGACATTGTCAGGGGATAGCGGATCGACATCGGCAAAAGCATTGGCGTACAAACCCTTTGCGGTCAAATCCTGAAAGTGCTGAAACAGGTATGCGACACCCAATCCTCGCCCACCAAAGAACAGGGAAGAAAGGGTTTTATCCAGATCTTCCGTTGATACCTGCTGAGTCGTGAGATCTACTCTCAGGACTTTGTTCATAATTCCCTGGATATTAAACTCTTGACTATCCGTCATCACTTGATACCTGCAATAGATTCAAAAATATAGCTGTGATTTCCAGCCCATCATAGCTTGAAGGCTGGAAAAAACCAACAGACAACTCCCCAGGATTGTATCGAAATTTACGGGAAGTATTTTAATTCAATGGATTGGAAGGCATCAGTGCCATTCCTATGGGACTCAAATGGTCTCTGCCATCGATAGCCAGCGGTTAACACCGCTGGTCGTTATCCCAAAGATTCATTGGGTCCCGCAGGAACAGCACCATTGATGCGCCAGGTAATACAGTTGACCACTTTTAAGGTATACAAACAAACGGTGGATTGTTATATCTGACGAAACATTGGACATTCATGTACGGGGTAAAGAGTTTGATAAATTTTTGTACACAATGCGGTTCTGCGACTAAAATAGAAATTCCGCAAGGCGATGATCGTGAAAGAGACGTTTGCACCAAATGTGGCTTTATCCATTATTTTAATCCAAGATTGGTGGTAGGAACGATACCGATTTGGGAAGACAAAATTTTAATTGTCAAACGGGCCATAGAGCCATGCTACGGCAGGTGGACACTGCCGGCGGGATATCTTGAGAACGGGGAAAGTGTTCTGGACGGAGCACTCAGGGAAACAAGGGAAGAAGCAAACGCCAGGATAGAAAATCTGCAATCGTTCGGCCTTTTTAACATGACTCAGATTAATCAAATCTATTACATGTTCTACGGTCAGTTGTCAGATACAAATTTTGATGCCGGGGCGGAGAGTCTGGAGGTAAAACTGGTTAAAGAAGAGGATGTCCCGTGGGATGAAATCGCGTTCAAGGTAATTCGGGTTACCCTGGAACGCTTTTTTGAGGATCGACGTAAGGGCAGTTTCGATTATCACATGGAGAACATCTATTTTGAGCGCTCCATCAAGCATCGAAGCTGATTGAGGAAATTCTCAACGTTTATTTGGTACCGAAAATTTTATCACCTGCATCTCCCAGTCCCGGAAGAATATACCCAATATCGTTCAATTTTTCATCGATGCTGGCCAGGTAAATATCGACATCGGGATGCAGTTCTTCCACTTTCTTCACTCCCTCCGGGGCGCCAACAATGAACAGCCCTCTAATTTTGGTACAACCGGCCGCTTTCAGAAGATCGATAGTTGCCAGCAGGGTCCCTCCGGTTGCCAACATAGGATCCAAAATCAAGGCGATTCTTTGCTCGATATTTGAAGCCAGTTTTACATAATACTGAACAGGCTGCAGAGTCTCCTCATTTCTGTAAAATCCCACAACACTGACTTTAGCGGAAGGTACCATATCTATGACACCGTCCATCATTCCCAGTCCGGCCCTAAGAATAGGAACGATAGTTATTTTCTTTCCCTTGATGAATTCTGCGTCCACAGTACCGGCCCAGCCTTCGATAGGTGTCTTCTCGGTCTCCAGATCCTTAGTGGCCTCATAGGTCAACAAACGGGCAATTTCCGATGAAAGATCCCTGAAATCCTTGGTGGATTGGTTTTTCTTTCTCATTAAGCCCAGTTTGTGTTTAATTAAAGGATGATCTGCAATATAAGTCGCCACAATTGCCTCCGCATTTCTTTGGTTGTTATGAACGTTTCTGTCTGGTGAGTATTTAATCGATTTGTTGTTGATTGATCTGATTCAGACCCCATATTCTGAGCCAGGCAACAAGAGACTGATTATTCCGAGTGGTGTTCTATCCCACGCCATCAATACATCTTAGCGGTTGAAAAATTCGCTTGTCAATCAAAGCCAAGCGCTTTCCGGATTGTTTGCTGTAAAATTGTCGCGGATCAAATGCAACAGCTTGCAAGGTGTCAGAGTCGTCCCTTTGGGACACAGGCAGATTCGAGCTTTAAAAGCCGGGAGGAACCGTATTTAAGATAACTCCTTTGATCAGCTTAAAAAGCTCCAAAATGCCGCCTGAAACACTCGGGGATATGATACCAAGTGAAGCAAAGAAAAAGCGAGTCAGAGCTATACAATATTGCATAAACAGTTAGCTCTTCAATTACCCTCAAGCTCTTTATTGAACCAGGGGTAAGAATGCCGCAGCACCAGCATTACCAACTTTTATATATGTTTTGGCACTGAGGTTGAAATGAAAACTTGGTCCCCAGCCTGACGGATCCCAGAAGCCTGTCGTTGCATCGGTGGACACATAAACAGCACTTCCTGCATGGATATCATTCAGCCTTATTACCGCATTTTGTTTTGCCTGTGCCAGGGCTAAGTGGTTTGCACTTACACCATCATTTGGAGAGTCCATGATCATGACAGGTAAGTCCGGTATTCCAATTTCTGAGCGTACATCACTTACAAGGGCCATCAGGTTTTCTTCATAGATGCTTAGAAAATCCGGTTTAAGCATATCATTCCAACCCTGAAGCCAGATGAAACCGCTAACGTCGTATCCTTGGCCTTGATATGCCGGCCAATAGTCGCCCATGTTTGTTAAAACATCATTAACATAGGCAACCATTTCGGCATACAATGGTCCCACTACTTCATCAGGCTGGTCAACGGCGCCGGGTGGCAGCCAATCTTCAGCCAGTGTGGTGCCACCAACTGAAACTTTGATGAATAGGACTTCTTCATCAAAATGGTCCCCAAATTCATGTCCCAGGGATAACTCTGGTCCCAGGTTTCTTTCCCTGTTTGCAGCAAAGCCGATTTTTAGTTCACCCGGGTTTCTGTTTGGCATACAGACCCATACGTCATTACGTTTTGTCCAATATTTACCATAGGTAGCCGGGTCTTCTGCAGTGAGTTTTGGCAAGTGGTCAACATGAGGAAGTTTTTCAGTAACTTCACCGTAACCGAGCATGTTGGATTGTCCAGCTAAGATGAATACTTTAACCGGTGCACTTGTGTGCGGTTCCGTAAATAATACTGTGCCAATTTTACTGGTGTCTTTACCATCACTAACGACAAATGAAAAGTGGTCAGAACCTGTAAAATCTTGATTTGGAGTATAGATCAAATCCGGTGCCGTCCCGGAAATGGAGCCTTTAGTTGGTTGGGTCACAATTTGAAATGAGAGTGGATCGTAATTTGCGTCAGAACCCGTAAGTGTGACGTTGGTTTCTGTAATTGCATGTAGATAAACTGTCTGGTTAATAGCAACAGGTAGATCATTGTTTCCAATTTGTACGGTATATTTTTGATTTTCGCCGTACACACCAGCATACGATTCTATTTTTAGGTAATAGGTACCATCTGACGGGGCTGTCCATAAAATTCTTGACCCAAGTTCTCCAGCCGCTTTGTCATCGTTACTTGCTAATACTTGCTCAGCTGCATCATACAGAGTGATGATTGTATTGGTTTGACCAGTTGTCCATGTTATTAAGTTATATTCTACGCTGGCTATTGCTGAAAATTTAACCCAGTCAACCGGATCATCAAAAAAGTTGTGTTCCTGGATTTCATTTTCCGGAATGTCCTTGGCTTGCGCCATGGTATCATTTTCTTCATGGACATCAACATCATCGGCTGGTGCATCCGTGGTAGATAGTGAAATATTACTAAAAACGGATGTATTGAGCTGGTCGGAATTACCGGCAGAAACAGCCAGACCGATATAC
The DNA here is from genome assembly GCA_022360105.1 of Pseudomonadota bacterium. The sequence continues at coordinate 1,673 of JAKSDL010000894.1, read as the reverse complement.
ACAGATTCTTGCATTGGAATAGATATATCGCCCATTATTTCCCAATCTGTGCCATTAGCTGATTTGTAAGCAGTAAACATGTGATTCTTGCGTTCAAGTTTTAGCCAATGAGGGGCAGAACCGGAAAAGAGGTCTTCTCGTGCACTGTTTCCCCCCTTGGTTATCCGGTACTGAAAACTGATCCCTTTACCGGATGTCACAAAGGCCATGGCATGTGGAGAATCGGCATCCAAGGTCTCCCTGATCATGATACCTGCTTTTGCCCAATCATGTGTGTTGGTAATATCAGTAACTCTTGTTACAAGTGAACCGTCTCGATTTAATGTCAGGTAAGCATACCGAAAGGAATCATTTTGCCCCCAAATGGTATCACCGGAACTGGAAACGATTGCTTCATCATCATTTTGAGAAGTCGATCCGGCTATGGGAGCATCTCCTATGTCAATACTTTCTAACTGGTTTGAAGTTTGTTCGGTAAGCAGGATGTTATCAAACGTTGTTGTATTGAGTTTTGAATGTGCATGGGAGGTGACAGCCAAACCGATATATGCGGATTCGGATATTGAAAGTGTAATCTCGCCTACCGCTTCCCAGTCAGAGCCATTGATAGATTTATAGGCACTAAATACATCATCGTTACGTTCCAATTTGAGCCAGTAAGGCGTTGTGCCTGCTGTAAGATTATGTCTGGCACTGTCCCCTCCTTTTGTTAAACGATATGCCAGGCTGATTCCACGCTCAGGTGTAACAAAGGCCATTGCATGCGGAGAATCAGAATCCAAGGTTTCTCGTATCATGATTCCCACTTTTGCCCATGAATCGGTATTATCCATTTCTGCAACCCTGGTAACCAGGGAACCATTCCCATTTAATTGGTGGTAGACATAATGAAAAGCATCATTAGTGCCCCAAATGTCATTCCCTGAACCGAATATGATAATACTATCCGTGGTAATGATTGAAGAACCTTCACTGCCCACATTGCCGATATCACTACTTGTCATTGTAGTTATATCAACACTGGAAGCAGTTGCGCTCCCTGTTAACATGAAAACACACATCAGGATTGAATAAACAAGAGTTTTTAATCGTTTCATTGTCTACCTCCGAATTTTAATAGACTCAATTTTTACCTGATTATTAACATTTCACTATGAATTACTCGAAACTTTGTGATTGAATGCCGTTTAAATCCCGTAGGGGTGGCACAGAAGTAGCCAGCGGTTTTAACCGCTGGTATTTTACCCCTTATTCTTAATGAGTCCTGCAGGGACGACACTGATTATTATGTCGCCCCTACAAGGCTGGTAATTCAGAGAGGTCCTTCACCAGTGGTTGAAACCACTGGCTACTTTATACCGCTCCTATGGAGCTTGATGCCAGTTAGTCTGTTATCAGCAAGAATTACCGCCAGCCAAAACAAACGCCAGAATGGAATGCCAATAGTTTATAATCAGATTATTTTAATACCACTACTCCAGATCTATGCCTGAGACAATCAATCCTATTACCCCGGGGCTTTGCCCGGGATAACAGTTTGAACGACCTTATTTATAAATTTTAAATTTATAATTGTATCGCTCGGTTTCTCCTGTAAATATATGTGGAGTTGTTGCCACAACCAAATAGAGAGTGTCTCCCTGGTTCGTCGGGATATCCGGAATGACTATCTG
>JAKSDL010000272.1 GCA_022360105.1 Pseudomonadota bacterium | reverse complement strand
TTTCACTTGAAGATGCGCTGTCCGTCCTGGCCGGCAAAAAGGACATTAAAGCCATCACATTTTCCAGGCCGAGTATTCCGTTTCATGATCCTGTCAACAATGAAGTTTATTTGCCTCTGCGGTTTAGTAAAGCCTATTTAAAACATCTGTTGGCTGATATTAACCTGTACGATTCCGCCTCTTTTGAAGATGGCAAGCCGGACGATAGATCATTTCATGGCTTGAACAAAGATATACAGGAAACGTTAATCGGCAATCTTTTAATTGCAGAAGGAATACTGGTAAAGGACCAACTTGAAGAGGTTCTGGACGTACAAGCCGGAACAAATAAAATGCTTGGTTTGATTGCAATTCAAAAAGGCTTTTGTTCCGACAGTGAATTAGCCTCAGTTTTGAAGCAGCAGGAACAGCTACGAAATCGGTTTAGGCGTGCGTTGGGATTCTACATCAAAAAAGCTCAAACGCTATATTCCAGTAACTTTACTTTTAAAAAATATCTGGAGCAATGGAATTCTATACTCCAACGTTCTGTTGGATTAAAAATTGAGGAGCTTCTCTTCAATATCGATTCGGAATTTGACGGGAAACGGGAGAAAGGCGCAACCGTTCTCATGATGGTGATCATCATGTGTTCGATAAAAAGGCTTATTCAGAACTGGGAATTATCTGAAAACAAATTGTTTCAAGATTCTAAGTTTTTTGAATTAACAGATTTAGTGTTTGACGGAGTTGTCAGACAGGAAACTTTAGTTGAACTGTTATGTGTCGATAATCCGGATTTCGAATCAATAGCGAAAGCCTTAAACGAACAGCAGCACCTTCTGGATCGAACACGCCCCTATCAACACATTGCTAAACAGTGCACAAAACTTGTTGAAATTGTAGATGTTTCCGGATGGATTAAGCAGGCACTATTAACCCCTGTTTCCTTTTCCGGGCTTGCTAAAGAGAAAAATTATCTTGGGCTTGGAAGATTTACTATTTCACCGAATGGTGAAAATTTTCTTCATGTGACACTAAATGGCAGTGATGAGTTTAATCCTGAAAGGATTCTCCCGGCACTTTGGCAAAAGGGAGTGGAAATACAATGGGATAGGTTATTCCCCGAGGGCACATTCCGCAAGGTTGCATTGCCGTTTTATGAATTTGATACTAAATCTTTTTGGTTGCCGAAAACTGATAGACAACAGGACGAGAATACAAATATCGAGTATCACTTCAAATATAGTGATGACCAGGCACCGAGCATAACTACAAACCTTAAAGGCAACTCGGGAAATAAGTGGTTACGAGAAAACCGCTGTTTTAAGCGCAGATACTCAATTAAAGAGCCAATAGTTGGAAACCATGTCATTTGTGGAAAGGCAATTATTCCGGGAGCCGATTATTTAGAGACCGCACGATACGCAATTAGGAGTTTATCCAAAGAACCAAATGCTTCCGCAGAACTGCAGAACATAGTTTTTCATTCACCGGGTGTGGTCCATCAGGAATTGGATGTCGAATTAGATGTTTCTGAAAGTGGAGACCGGTTTGTTATTTCCGGAAACGGTCGGCAGTTATGCTCGGGTGCTTATAAATCGGCGGCGATAAAAGAACACCAACCTACCGATTTTCTGATAAATACCAACCAGGAGCCTCTGGAAAGCAAAACCTTGTATTCAAAGCTTCAATCCGTCGGCTACGAATATGGGGAATCTTTGCGGGTAATAGAGCGAGTTTGGAGGACACAAAGCGGTTATTTATTTGAAATCAAAAAAGAAAAAAATAAAGAACAAGGGTATTCGGAACTGGATCCCTATCTTTTAGACGGTGTACTTCAAACGTTGCTGGCCTTTTTGTTTTACAAGAATGAATGGTCGGTATCTAGCCATATTTACATTCCTCATCTCATAAAATCTATTCGTATCTTCAATGAGATGACGGATCCCTGTTATGTTTCCGTTGATGAGAATAAGATTGATTGGACGGAAGGCGGGATTGTCGGCAATTTAACGGTATTTAATCCGTTGGGCAAAATTCTAAATCAGCTGAAGGGAGTTGCATTTAAGAGAATTGAAAGAAGCTTGTTTTTACGTTCCGTTTACGATCAAAGGAAAAATGAATATCCGGCAGGTATATCCGAAAAAACGGTTTATTATCAACCAATATGGCATCAGCAGTCCCTACCGACAAACGCTAATTCTATTCATTCTCAAAGCGAACATCGCGATCTTTCCGTTTTAATTGTTTTACAAAATACTGAATTTCAATGGCAACAATGTGATAAGCTGAAATCTTATTTTTCAAATGTTATTGCTGTTCGTAGTGCGAATTCATATCAAAAAATCAGTCCGGAGAAATATGAGATTAATCCTAAAAAGATTAGTGATTACAATATGCTGTTTGATGAAATTTTATCCATTATTTCTGATTCAACAGAACCGTTAACACTATTCAACTTTTGGCCCTACGACTTCGTTGCCAATGATGTTTCCGATCTAAATTCACTAAGTGAAAAACAAGAAAGAGGCGTTTTAAGATTCCTAATTTTGGTAAAAGCGCTGGCAAGACGCTTCAAAAGCAGGAAAATCAATATCATGATTGCCTCTTTTAATAGTCAGGTTATCGTTAATGATGATCTAGGGCTTGGTTTTGGTTACGGAGGATTAACCGGATTTTGTCAGTCTCTGAAACAGGAATATCCCAATTTAGACGTTCGCTTAGTAGACTTTGACGAGCATGGCGGTCGGTTCAGTCAAACATCCATGATATTAGTAAAAGAACTTAATAACCCCACCAGCAAAGATGTTGTAGGTTATCGGCAGGGTATGCGGTATATCAGGGAATTTGAACGTATTAACATTGATGAAAAGATTGCTGGCTCATCTTCAACTTTGAAGGAAAATGGAATATATCTTTTGGCCGGTGGTTCAAGTAGCTTAGGAAGTCATTTGGTTGAATGGCTGCTGAAAAACAAAGCGGGTCATTTGGTATTGGTGGGCAGATCTCCGGAATGGGAAAATAAGGTTAACTCGGCTTTATATTCAACTGAAACCGCCCAAAAGATTCAATACATTCAGGCTGATGTTACGGACCATGACCAAATGATACAGGTCATCGGACGAATCAGAAAACAATTTCATCGTATTGATGGTGTTTTTCAGTGTTGTGGAGTACTTGATGACAAACTTATTGAAAATAAGGACTTAGATGCGGTTAACCTGGTTCTGGCACCGAAGGTCCAGGGGTCTTGGGTGCTAAACGATGTAACCAGGAATGAATCGCTTGATTTTTTTGTGATGTTTTCCTCCGTCGTTTCTGTCCTTGGGAATATCGGTCAGGCTGAGTACGCAGCCGCAAATAGCTTTTTGGACGGATTTGGTCATTATCGATCCAAAAACAATTTTCCGGGAAAAAGTTTGTCGATCGATTGGACTTTGTGGGCATCAGGAGGTCTGGGGCAAGCTGCATCCATACAGAAGAAGTTTGAAGCCAAAAGTGGTGTTTTATCTACAAGTGCAGGATTGACGGCCTTGAATCGACTTCTGAATTCTGATCTTCAGCAATGTGTGGTGACAGGTCGCTCTGTATCTTTTGATTCGGAGAGAAAATCGGGCAAAAAAAATCTGAATGATGAGAATAGTGATCGCAATAAAAACGAAACGCCCTATGAATTAAAAAATGAGCCCTCTAAAACAAGCCTGAATACAATCAAACTTAAAGAACATATTCAATTATTATTATTAAAGCTACTTGCCGAAATTCTATTTATTGAACCAGCCCAGCTGGACATCGATATTGATATTCGTGATTTTTCCCTCGATTCTATAGCGCTGTCGGAATATTCAGACAAGATTAATGATGTTCTAGAAGTCGAATTCAACTCTGCTCTGTTATTTCAATATTCAAATGTAGGTGATATAGCTGAATACCTTATAAATCAGGCACCGGAGAGAACTAAAGAGTATGTTGAGCTTAGTTTGAAAAGTGAAGAAGAAAACAATTTGATTCTTGAATCTAATTCGCCGAGGGAGAATTCCAGCAAGCTGCAGGATCAAATCACCAATTCAATGGGTAAGCAGGCAACAATTTCAAATGAAACCAAGTATGAAGATCAAAGCATTCAGAATACCGATGGTTGCGATCAGTTAACTGATATTGAACGCGCGGAGTTAACTGATAATTTTGTTGATTCGGGCGTGGATCAGACCAAAGCACAAGTTGAAAATCAACTACAAAAATTGCTTGCTGAAGTACTCTATGTCGAATCTGCCCATATCGATATTGAAGTGGATATCAAAGAGTTTGCACTCGATTCAATTGCTCTGACAGAATATGCCGAAAAGATAAATGAAGTGTTTGAGATCGAATTCAACGCATCGTTATTGTTTCAGTATTCAAATATCTGCGAAATTGCCGAGCATGTGGTCCAATACCGGCTTCAGCATTCGAAAGGACAGTTTCGAGGGGTTCAAGAAGCTGTCAACCAAGCAAATGCTTCAATTCATCTTCCTGCAACCGATGAAAATAAAAATGAAAATCAACTCAGCCCTGTCAAAGATTCTGGCAGCAAGACATGTTTAAATTCTGACGGCATAGCCATCGTCGGTATGAGTGGACAGTTTCCGGGTTCTCCTGATCTTGAATCATTTTGGAGAAGTTTGATTGAAGAAAAAAGTTTAGTAACGGAAATCCCGGCTGATCGTTGGCAATGGGAGGAATTTTTTGGAGATCCGAAAGGAGATAACAATAAAACCAATTGTAAGTGGGGTGGTTTTTTACCTGATATTAAAGGATTTGATGCATCGTTTTTTGGTATATCTCCCCGAGAAGCCGAAAAAATGGATCCCCAGCAAAGACTTTTGCTTATGGAAGTCTGGCGTGCAATTGAGAATGCGGGAATCAGGCCTTCACAATTATCCGGAACAAAAACCGGTGTATTTGTAGGCGTCTGCAATGATGATTTTAATGAGTTGTTGTCTGTCAGCAACAATCGCCATGATGCATTCAGTTCAACCGGGACTTACTTTTCAATTATTGCAAATAGAATTTCTTTTTTTCTGAACACAAAAGGACCGAGCGTTGCTGTCGATACAGCTTGTTCCAGCTCTTTGGTGGCCGTCCATCAGGCAGTTCAAGCGATTAACAGCGGGGAGTGTTCTTTGGCTTTGGCCGGGGGAGTCAATGTCTGTCTCACACCTAAACGTTTCATATCATTTAGTCATGCCGGATTGCTCTCGTCCGATGGCCTGTGCAGATCATTTGACAAAAAAGCCAACGGTTATGTTCGTGCCGAAGCAGTTGGAGTAATTCTGCTAAAAAAACTGTCCTCCGCGATCAAAGACAACAACACCATTTTCGGTATAATCAGGGCTAGTGCGATCAACCACGACGGACGCAGCAATTTTTTGACTGCACCTGATGCAACGAGTCAAGCCGAGTTGGTGAGTTCGGCCTACAAAAGCGTCAGTGTCGATCCGACAACCATAGGGTATATCGAAACCCATGGAACCGGAACAGCTCTTGGTGATTCGATTGAAATAAACGGGCTGAAAATGGCGTTCGAAAAAATGTATAAGGACTTTGGCGCTGAAGCACCTTCTCGCGCTCATTGCGGCTTAGGGTCGGTTAAAACAAACATCGGACATGCTGAGAGTGCTGCCGGGATAACAGGGATCATCAAGGTACTGCTTGCTCTTCGAAATAAAAAAATTCCAGCAACAATAAATTTCCATGAAATCAATCCCAATGTGACCTTGGAAGGGAGCCCCTTTTATATTGTCGATAAAAACCAGGAATGGAAAACGTATAAGGATAAGAATAATAATCCATGTCCAAGATTAGCCGGTGTCAGCGCATTTGGATTTGGCGGTACCAACGCTCATGTTTTATTGGAGGAGTACAAACCGCTAAAAGAAGTTAATCAGGATATTGATGAAAACAGAATTCACCTTATTGTTCTATCGGCGAAAAAACCGGATCGGCTCAACTTAATGGCTTCCAGGCTGGCAAACTACATAAAGGCAAATTCTTACGATCCGAGTTTTTCTTTATCAAACATTGCTTATACATTGCAGGTTGGTCGGGAACCAATGGAAGAACGACTGGTAATTCTTGCGTCTGATATCCATGAACTGATGAGGAAGTTGAGGGCATTCCAAGAGCAGAATGTAAACAGTTCAGATATTTATCGAGGAAGGACGGCGAAGGAAACAAAAAAAACTAAAACTCCGGAAGAGAAGAAAGATGAAAGAGAACGCCAAATCGCGTTGATATTGGAGAATAAAATCAATGAAATAGCAAAACTATGGGTTTCTGGTGTGCAAATTGACTGGAAGTTGTTTTATTCCGGACAAAAACCCCAGTGTTTGCTCCTTCCGACCTATCCCTTTGCAAAGGAGATTCATTGGTCTCCCGAAATGGATTCGAAATATTATCGAAATCGAGCAAACTTATCCAAGCAAGTCGGTTCGATCCATCCATTATTACAAAGAAATAGCTCCACTTTTTCAGAAATAACGTTTAGTTCAACTTTCACTGGGGAAGAGTTTTTCTTTTCCGATCATATCATTGAAGACAGCTCTGTCTTACCGGGCGTTGCCGGTTTGGAAATGGCCTATTCTGCCTATGTGCAAGCGATCGGGAGCTTAAGTAAAAACAGTTCGAGTGTAAGGTTAAAAAACCTGGTTTGGATTCTACCGCTGGTGGTCGGGAAAAATGTGCCGGAAATTAATATCGGTTTGTTTTCCGGGGAAAACAGTCAAGTGAATTTTAATATTTATAGCGATTCCAAAGGCAACGGTTCTAAACAGATCATATACAGCCAGGGCCTCGTGGAAACCGGCAGAGTTTTTAAGCCGCAATTCATCGCAATAGAATCCATCCGGTCTTCATGTAATCAAAAAATCCTATCATCCACCCAATGTTATCAGTTCTTTGATTCGATAAACGTCAAATATGGTCCAGCATTCAAGGGCATTGAGGAAATTTTTGTCGGGACGGATCAGCTGTTGGCAAAGCTTTTCCTGCCCTCCAAAGTGGCTGATTCTCAAACTCAGTTCACTATTCATCCAAGTATATTGGATTCAGCATTTCAAGCTTGCATTGGCTTTTTGATCAATTCGGATATTCAAAATCCGATACTACCTTTTGCGCTGGAGCAATTGGAAGTCATGGATTCCTGTACGCCAGAAATGTGGGCGCTCATTCGCTACAGTGATTCTAAATCACTTAAACACCAAACACCTAAATTTGATATCGAGCTATGTGATAATGAGGGGCTTATCTGCATGAGGATAAAAGGACTCACCTTTCGCGTCATAGGTGAGGAAAACAATTCGGTAAAAGCGCCTGATTTCTCAAAAACCTTAATCGCACAACCTTACTGGCAAGAAGCAGCTCTTAACGAGGAAAAGCAACTTCCGGATATTATTCAACACGTGGTGTTTACATGTGAAATAAACGAAGAAATTGTCCTGGATAAAATTAAAGGACAGTTTAATGAACAGTTTCATCTCAAATTGGAGCCTAAGCAATCTGCCATTGAAGATCGTTTTACATCATATGCAGCTAAAATATTTAAGAAAATAAAGACTATCCTTAGAAGTAATCCAAGAAAAGATGTTTTGGTTCAGTTGGTGATCCATAATCAAGCTGAAGATAAAATCTTTTCAGGATTCATTGGAATGCTACGAACGGCACAGTTGGAAAATCCTAGGTTTAAAGGACAGTTGATTGAAGTTGAGAATGACCTGGATGGAGAAGCTCTTGTAAAAATACTTCAAGACAACCGAAGACGTCTTGATGATCAGCATATTCGCTATGAAAACGGCATAAGGAAAATACTTTGTTTACGGGAAATTGAGAACTTACCAAATGAAGCCAACATTCCATGGAAGGAGCAAGGTGTATATCTGATAACAGGGGGTGTAGGCGGATTGGGACTTATTTTCGCAAAAGAGATCGGAAACACCATAGATTCAGGAACCGTTGTTCTTACCGGACGATCGGAAATTTGTCCGGAAGTGCAGTCTCTCCTGAACGAGTTGTCCCGTTCTTCATTGAATGTAAAATATGTGCCTGCCGATGTAACAAACAAAAAAGATGTTTATCTTTTACTCCAATCGATTCTAAAAGATTTTGGACGACTTGATGGAATAATCCACAGTGCAGGAGTTATCCGCGATAATTACATTTTAAAGAAAACGGAAAAAGAGCTTAAAGATGTCCTGGCGCCCAAAGTTTCCGGTCTGGTGAATCTGGATGAAGCCGGAAAAGATATTC
>JAKSDL010000135.1 GCA_022360105.1 Pseudomonadota bacterium | reverse complement strand
TATCAAGCATGCACATAAGTTTTGCAGTATCTTCTGAATCATGAATTGAAATTTGTCTAATTTGAAATAGTTTCATATTCTCATTCTTTGTTCGGTTCCTAACGCCGGGTTTCAGTGGCCGCGTGCAAGGTTTTGGTGTTTACGAAGGATTTGCCAAGAATTTGGATAGTTGACCTCATCGAAGGCAGCATGGCGGTCCACTGCAAACCCTTGTTAGGAAACTTTTTAATATCAATTAATTAAACTGCTTTGCTAGACGAATTCCAGTTTTTAAATATCCCAGTTTGTTATAAAATTCATGAGCTTTAGTAAGCTTTTGATTGCTGTTGATGATTATAGAAGTGATACCACGTTCTCGAAACCATTTTTCAGCTTCGCTGACTAAAGACCGACCGATTCCTTTGTTTCTGTATAATTCATTTACAATAAGAGTAAGAATCCTTCCATTGTGTCCATTTTTCTGAATGCGTAGACTTTTTTGTATTCCTATCATTCCATGTATTTCTCCATTTTCTTGATACACGAAACAAGTATAGTCAGGATGGGAAATTATGTTTTTAATTCTCTTTTCCATTTCTGATTCTGTCGTAGGACTATCAAGCATGCACATAAGTTTTGCAGTATCTTCTGAATCATGAATTGAAATTTGTCTAATTTGAAATGGTTTCATATTCTCATTCTTTGTTCGGTTCCTAACGCCGGGTTTCAGTGGCCGCCCTGCAAGGTTTTTGTGTTAACGAAGGTTTTGCCAAGAATTTGGATATGTGACCTCATCGAAGGCTAGATGGCGGTCCACTGCAAACCCTTGTTAGCTGAATTTATGATTCTTCAGACAATTTATTGTATGCTGCCAAGGCATTTTTTAAATGATCAGGCATATGAATTAGTAATGATCTGATTTCCTCTTGAATATCTTTGTCCGTGAATTTTTCAGGAAACAAGACTAGGGCTACAATGAAGGCTGCATCTCGTTGCCAACAAGTCAAATTCATACCGATTGAATCAAGCTTTGTGTATTCCTCCGGATTTAAATTCGGGAACTCTGATGCAAGCGCATTTGTTATTTTTGTGTTGGCATAAGCTGGGAAGAAGCTTCCACTTAGGTTTTTTGCTTTTTCTCCAACAATTTCTCTGAATATTTCAACTACTTTGTCTTTGTCCATCTCGATTAATGCAGCTAACGCCGGGTTTCAGTGGCCGCGTGCAAGGTTTTAGTGTTCACGAAGGATTTGCCAGGAATTTTGATATTTGACCCCATCGAAGGCAGCATGGCGGTCCACTGCAAACCCTTGTTAGAAAACCATTCTATTAAAAGTTATTTACTGGCATATATGCTTTTATTTGTTGATTTTCTGATAATATACTTTGCATCTATGGTCTTTAAATCGATCAGTTTCTAGGTTTTGACCTAGAACTACCCTATACTCACCACTTGATTTAAATATTTCACCAAAAAAAGGTCCAAAATCTTCTTCATCAAAATTCCAGCCTCCTGCTTTTGTTTCTCCAGCTATTATTTTGACTTTACTGATGTTTGCACACTTGGATCTTTTGAACATTGGTGGATTTTTATGCTTTTTCACGGTCATGTTTGCCCAACATAAAAAACTTGTTCTATGTTTTGAATCCGCGATAATTAAATCTTTACCATGTGGTATTTTCATTTCTATGAAAAATGCATCTCCTGTTTTTATCGATTTTGGATAGCATTTTAATACAGGTTCCTCAGCCTTTGCATAGGGCAGAGCCATGAGAAGGATGTTGAGAACTAGGAATGCCTTAAGCTTTAATTTGATCATTTTAATGTTTAATTTTGAGGTTTAATGATCGTTTTTTTTTTTTTTTTTCGGTAGGGACACCGGTTACCCGTTGCCCCCCGAACAGATCCGGACATGAAGTTTTCCCTCATCCGGCTCCTCGGTTGTACTCGCTTCCGTTAAAAGCAGTATTGATAATCTACATGCGGCCGACGTTTCTTTTCGGTGATTCGTGGTTTCCAAATACCATAGTACTCTTTGAGGCTTCTTTTAAAGCGCTCCCACGTATAACTTCTCCGCTGGCTTCTTCGATTCAGCCATTTAAAGCAGATTTCGAGAACTTGGCAGTAATATTCCCATATCGATTGAGAATTCCCTCGAATACCATAGTAATTGTAATGACCACGAAGTTTGGCATTGATCACTTGAAAGAACTTCCTTTCCGCTAAATGCCGGTTACTCCGAATCCATTCCGTGATATTTCTGATAATACCCCTCAATTTCTTGCGAGAGGTTCGACGTTTGACGCGAGCCACTCCTTTCCTGTCCGGTTCCCAATAAAACTCAAAACCCAAAAAGGTAAAGCGCCTTCGCATCGTCGGGTGAAAACGGCTGAACCGCAAGGTCTGTGTTTTGTCCGGGGCGACTTGAAGTCCGAACTTCTCAAGCCGCTTGGGCAGCTTGCGATAAAATCGTTCCGCATCCTCCCTGAAACGAAACGCACAGACAAAGTCATCGGCATAGCGGCAGATGATGGCTTCCCCACGAATCTGGGGCTTCACTGCCTCTACAAACCATATGTCCAGGGCATAATGCAAGTACAGGTTTGCCAGGACAGGGGAGATGATGCCACCCTGCGGGGTTCCTGTTTGAGGGTGGATAACCTCGCCAAGGTCTTCCAGAATGCCTGCTTTCAACCATTTCCTTATCAGATGGACAAAGGCTTTGTCGTTGATCCGCTTGTTCAGCATTTTCAGCAGCCAGTTGTGATTCATATTATCAAAGAAACCCTTGATATCGGCTTCTACAATATAACCATAAACTCCAAACTGGAGTTGAAACGTCAGCTCGCTCACGGCAATTCTGGGATCTTTCCCAGGGCGATAACCGTAGCTGAACGAGAGGAAATCCTGCTCGTAGATTGCGTTCAGGAGTCTGACACAGGCTCCTTGAACGATCTTGTCCTCTAGAGCTGGAATCCCCAGTGGTCTTAACTTTGAGCCTTTTGCGTCTTTTGGAATGTATTTCCGCCTAACCAGCTTCGCTTTATACTGTTTCTTTATCAGTCGCTGTTCAAGATTGCCAAGGTTATGCCAAAGATTCTTGGCATAACCTTCTGCCGTTACCCTATCCACGCCACTGGCTGCTTTCTTGTTCAAACCACGCCAGCTTTGCAAGAGGAGATCTCGGTTCAAACAGCCATAAAGATTTCTAAAGCGATGGTGTTTATCTTGTCTTGCTTTCTTTGCTATTCCCCACAGTGAGGTTTGCTTACGTTTTTCCGATCCTGCTCTGTCCGGCATAAGTTTCCTTTGCGGGCTGTGTACTTCCGTCGAGTCCTTCCCCATGCCATTGCTAGCTATGCCAAGGCGTGTGACAGGCTTTCCCTGTCTCAGAGTACTACGCTCGATCCGCCACCCTGATTCCAGATTATTTTCCTTATTCAGTTCATCCTAATCCGACCTGTAAAGGCTTAAGATCAGGGCTTCCCAAGTTCTTGTATGTGCCTCTACTTGCATGCCACAGCTTAAGGTGAACTCCGCCTGGTCTTCACATCCTTGCCATTAATGGATGATCTTGTTTTGTCTTCGGTGCGCGTTAAAACCCTCGACACTCAGGAAGGGCATTTCGGAGCTATATCAACTTTCAGGATGAACGGCCATCCCTACGGCCTACAAGTTTCTCTGTGTACGCTTCGTCTGTCTTGTTCGATGTCTTGGCCGCTTGTTAAATTCGTCTGCCCCTTCAGATGTATGTTAACTGTCGCAAGCGACAGGTTCTCCAGTCAGAGTAAACTTCAAGCGATTCGTCATCTCCGCCTCAGACGCAACACTCGATACCGGTGGTTGGCTGGACCTTACCGGACGGGGACTTTCACCCCGTAAGGCACACCAAGCTTCGCTTGGCGCGCTAACGCCGGGGTTCAATGGCCGCCCTGCAAAGTTTTAGTGTTCACAAAGGATTTGCCAGGAATTTGGATATGTAACCTCATCGAAGGCAGAATGGCGGTCCAATGCAAACCTTTGTTATAATTTAATCTTTATTGATAAATGTCAACGTATGTTTAAAAGAAAGAAT
>JAKSDL010000421.1 GCA_022360105.1 Pseudomonadota bacterium | reverse complement strand
TGACTGAAGAAAGATCGAAGCCGGAGAGGCTTTCCAAGCCGGATTTTAGCCTTGCAGGTATACCTGTCCGATTTGGTTTATAGTCTACATTAGCTTTTTTATCTGGTACTTTTTGGATGGGTTTCAAACCCATGAACTTGCATTGTCTAGTTTCGCTGATATGCGTTTGTTGGATTTCAGGTTTTGTGTTAGCTGACCCAGTCTCGTTTGAAACTTCTTGGTGCTGTTTATCTGCGTGCATAGATGCCTCGGTAATAACCGGTTGTTGACTTTCCTTGGAAATGCATTGCATCAAATTTCAGCTCGTAATACATTTCGGGAATGCTCATCTCTGAATAGAAATCTCTAAATCAAAGATTTAACGCAAGTTTCTTACGACATGCGTTGATGTCCACCACCCGGATTGTTGTTCAGCGATTTCATGTAGTCAAAGAAGTCTAGTGCCCACTGGCGAGCATTGGTGTAGGTAATCAGACGACTCGCAGATCTTAACTCGAAAATCGGCAGATCGTCATTTGTGTTAATATCGGTGTCCATTTTGGCGCCCAATGCTCCATACCCCTCCACTTCCTGCTTGGCGGGTTTACCAGGGAACGTAGCGTTGGTCAGCTTATCGGTCCCCGTCCGCATAGCCGGTGAGCTTCGCCTTTCCCTGAAGTTCGGCCCACGCTCAACAATACCACTCAACCACTGTCTTAGCGTTAACTTGTAGTACCACGGTGCCACTTCTCTGCGTCTCCAGTCTTTCTTGCCAAACTTATCATCTTCTTCCACACCACGAACGCCCTGAAATAACGGTTGATCCATCCGGGTTGCGTAGTTTCCCTGTGTCGCGACCAGTTCTTCCAAACCTGATACACCCTCTTTGTTTTTCTTTGAATAGTACGTCTTCACAGGGGCCGGCAATGTTGAGAACATCACAGCCAGGTTGGTCTTGGCCATGAGAGGTGTATGCTGTTTCAGAAATGCGATTTTGTATTTCATGGACTCACAATAAGTAAATATGATTGTCAGCAAGCCTTCCAGTTCTTTCCCACCCGGCACATTGGGATCTTTACTTTGGTAATCTGCAATAGCGTTCTGTGCCAGAGTGTGCCCGGTCACCAGAGTATTGGCTTCATCCATTCCGCCTAGTGCTTTCGGTTCACTAGGATTTGCTGTTTCCGGGTTTCGCATACGCAGGCGTCCCGGATCACGTGAGGCTTTTTCGGTCGCATTTTCGTTTGGATCGGCATGGAAATCATGCACGAGGTCGCGCACATTTTTTAACCGGGTACCAAGCGTGACCTGTCCTGCTGTAAGAGCACTCGCCCAGTTTCCCTTAATCATGGCGTCGTTCATGCCAATGTTGAAGCCGGCTGTGCCATCTAACGCCACGGCCGGTACAATTTGGGAGGGGTTCGTAGCCACCGCCAATGATGTATATGTGTTAATAAGGCTGTTCACGTCAGTCATCGCCTGATCAAGACGCGCGCGTCCACCAGCATTCAACGGAAAGTGCGTGGTTACGACCTCAAGGTCAGATCCGTTTTGGCCATCATCAGCTCGTATATCCACATCCGCCTTGCTGAGCAGTATGTCGTTCTTATTAAGGCTCGTCGTCCGGGCATCATCCCAAACGGTTCTGGCAGCCCGCTCATTGGGAAATCCGAGGTCCGAAAGTGCGCCAGTGTTTGATTTGCGGGTCAACATCAGTTGCGATTCAAATTCAAAGCCGACATCCCGCTGTACTGTATCCGTTGCAGCTACTGATAGCGATTTTAATCCGACTTCATTTGTAGCAGAATTCCCCTGGAGGGTAGGAAGTCTGTTAGGACTCTTTTGAGTGGCAGCCTTTTTGCCCATTAGGTCGGCTTCATTTTCCAAAGCAGGGTCGTCATTAATCGAAACCCCTTTTGCCTGCATGGTAGGCCGCACTCGATTCTGCATTTGCTGAACAGCGTGCCAGCCTTCATGGGGGAGGTGTTTTTGCTTTCCTGGGCCGATATGGATGTTGGTACCCTGGGTGTAGGCCAGGGCACCGATTTGTTTGGGTTTGGGGGAGTTGTAATGTACCCTGACTGAAGAAAGATCGTACCCGGAAAGGTTTTCCAATCCGGATTTTAGCC
This sequence comes from Pseudomonadota bacterium, assembly GCA_022360105.1. Next base: position 700 of record JAKSDL010000421.1, on the reverse strand, counting down.
TTGCAGGTATGCCTGTCCGGTTCGGCTTTGGCGATACATCAGCATGTTTAAATGGTTTTTTTTGGATGGTTTCTGAAACTGAAAACCTGCATTGCGTGGATTCACTGGTCTGCTCTTGTCGGATATCAGTTTTTGTATCAGCTCTCTCAGCTTCACTTGACATCCCCTGGTATTCTTTTTTTGCGTGCATGGCTTCTCACTATCAATCGTTCTTTACTTTTTTGGGAAATGCCCGACCTCAAGCTTCGATATTTCTACTACCCTATTGGTAACGGGACGCTTTTGATGCATCAGGCTCTTGGGAAGTATTCCGGATTTGTTTTTCTGCATGCATGGAATCCTCAATCAACTTTTTTCCAATGTATGTTGTCATGAAAGATAATGTTAACCAATCCAAAGATCAATATTGCGCCAGATCCTTTTTTTTACTGAAGAAAAATAATAACCTTTTCTCTGTCAGTCCTCTAAAGTCAAAATGAAAGACTTGACCCTTTGCTCTGCTGCATTTTTCAGTCTGTTCAACTTTAACTAAACATTCATAATCTTGTCTTCAACAGGGTGAAATTCCCATTTGCAAACATCAATTTTACTTTGGTTGGGAACCATATATTAAAGGAATTTTTAAGCAACTTGATCACCAGTCATCACCCAAACTCGATTCCATACCAAAACTTGTGTCTTTAATATTGATTTTTTTACG
>JAKSDL010000516.1 GCA_022360105.1 Pseudomonadota bacterium | reverse complement strand
GTAGAGGGTTGAACAATGACTTCGAGATCGTTTTCTTGCAGCAATTCATGAATATCGCTTGGAATAAGCGGAACGCGTTTTTCCCATTCATTCTTATCTTCACGGCGAATTCCAAGGATAGCAGGCTTTGTTTTCATAGCGACTCAGCAATGGTTAAGGTTGTCTACATTAGCGTCATAACAGGCCTTCATGAGCCTGATCTTTCATTTTGACGGTTTTGGTTGAAAAGTGAAATCCAATTTCATGCAGTTTTTTCAGAACAGGCTCATAAATCTCGGGGTCAGTCGGTCTTTGAAAACCTTTTAACGAGACCTTTTTTTGCAGGACCCGTTCGGCAGCCAATGCAGCGGGAAGAGAAACCGCCCTGGACATGGCTGTATCACCCCCGTGCTCGCCCTTCATGACAAGGGACGTGATTCTTTTTTCAATAGCGGATGGGAATTCTGCCAGGATGGATGTGTAAAGGATGACCATGTCTTTTTCCAAGGGTTCATAAGCTAGCTTCCGGGTCATCCGTTCAAGCAGCAGATCGCTGTTTGTTCCTGTTTTGGTTTGAATGGGATCATCGTCAAAAAGTCCGAGCCAGTTCATTCGTTTGATACTATCATCCCCGCTTCTTAAACCCAGCAAATTGGCGGTCTTTTGTTGAACGTCGTCACCTTTTTGCTCTCCGATTAGTCGTGACATGAAGTCTTGATAAGTCAGCCCTTCAAAATCCCGGACTGTCTCAGAGTCGAAGAGATTCAGTTCAGAGAAACATTTCATGGTGTTGCACCAGCCGATAAACCGCAACAATCCTCGAAACAGTGAAACATCCTTCTCCAGGCCAAAGCATTCAAGATACTTTTCGGCATCCCGGTTGGGATAGGTCTCAAAGGTTCCAATGCCATCCAGGTCAATAAGCCAATGGTGATCGAACAAACACTCAGCCGGAACATCAATGCGTTGGCCTTTTTCAAGGTATGCTGCTGACGATTTTGCAGCGGAAATCAGCCCCATGGGACTCCATGAAAACTTGTAACCAAAAGGATTATTGTTGTTTTCAAATGCAGGCAGACCTGCCCCGTATGATTTGATCGCTCGGACAACGCCGGATTCAAGCTTGATCTGATCAATCATCGATTTGGTAATCATGTTATCGATTCCGGGATCTTCCCCGATCTCGCTGAGTATGAGGATTCCTTTATCCTTGCATTGCTGATCCAATGCCTCCAGCTCAGGGCTGATATAAGAGGTAGTGATCATATCTCTTTTATGCCTGAGGCATGCTTTTGCAATGATGGGATGCAAAGGCGGCGGCACCATGCTCAACACCAAATCTGACTCAGAAACCAGCCGATCCAAGGTTTCGGTTTGCTCTTCCCGCCAGGTTAATGCGGTTCCATTTTCTCTTCCAGCCACTAGTCGTTCGGCTTCCGAGAGCTGCAAGGAAGTGACGGTGACCTGATAACCGCAATCATCCAGAAAATAATCGACAGCGGGTTTGGTGACAAATCCGGCTCCAAAAACGGTGACTTTTTTCATAACCGACCTATTGATCATCCTCTATGGTGCAATCAACTGTCATACCCCGCGCTTTAATTTCTGCCATAAACTCTTGTGGTGGGACATGGTTTACCGGAGACAAAACCCCGGGTTCGGTGATCAATCCCTTCAATATCATTTGAGCACCGATACTTGACGTGAACCCGACTGTGCGGTTCATGGCAAAAAGTCCGGTTTCCAGGTCCCGATAATCAATCAGATCATAGGTAATCTTTTTCTTTTCGCCATTCTTTAACCCCCAGGCCAAGACTCTCAGCAGGGCAACGTCCCGTTCTGAATCTTTGAATTGCAGGTGAGGAGTCAGGCATTTGGACAAAAAATCACGGGGAGAGACATCCGCACCATTTACCTCTATCGGCTGGTCATCCAAAAGTCCCAGGCCCACCATGGTTCGCCAGAACTGTGAATGACCCTGCCATCTTAAAGCAAATCTCCCCATTTCAAGCAGTTCATCGCCAAGCCCAAAAATGTCCACATAGCGTTGAGCATTTCCATTCGGGTAAGCTTCGACGGTCCCCACGTTTTCAAATGTTATTTCATGAAAAACCCCTTCGTGAAAAAGCCTGTTTCCGGGGATTTCAACCGGGATACCCTTTTTAATCATCTGGGCGCTGCGAACATAAACATCCAACACACGATCGAAAATCCAGGAGATCTTATACTTAATAGGGCTGGTATCGGCACATTCCGGTGCCGGGATACCCCCACCGTAAGAATACAGACCGTGAACCTCATCCAGCTCATCAACTGCCATGCGCCCCATGATCAGGTCAATACCCGGATCTAGTCCCATTTCAGGGAGAATAATCCCCTTTTTCTGAATGGCTTCCTCATGCAGTTGGGCCAGATCATAGGTATAGTTGGAACTGACGAACGGTATTCCGACATCCAATGCTGCTTTGGCTGCGGTCAAGGCTAAGTGGATCGGGAGCATGCAGATGACTATATCAATCCCATTCTCCTTAAAGCGAGCAGAAAGGTTTTGCTCATTTTTGACATCCAGTCTTAGCAGGGAGGTTTTATCATAGCTTCCGGACATCAGGAAATCATTTGCTTGATGAAAAGATGCTTCTGTGGGAAACAGATCGGCGGCAATGATACCGGATATCACATCACTTGCTTCAAGATCATGAATGGTTGCTTTTCCCTGTTGTCCCATTCCCAATACAATAACTTTCATGGCAGGTTGGCTCCTTGGTAGTCTTTATGAAACATCGTGCTCATTGTTCAAATTATTTGGATGCTGTAATTACGCTAATGTCACTATTGTCATGTCAAGTCTAGACTGTCGCTGCGAATCCGCTGAAATCAGGTTCTTGCTGCGAGTCTCGCAATTCAGCGTAACGAAGTACATGTCCCCTAATTTCAGCTCAATACATCATTACATTGTTGATATGACACTTGTGTCATGTCGATATTCAAATTTTTAAAGACACAGCGTGGTTCCGCTGCGCCTGATCCACCAAAGAAATCTAATAAATCGGCGGATTCATTTCCCGTATTTTTGCCAAAGCCGTGTTCCCAAGTCCTGTTATTTTACTGCCGCCTCTTCCCTTTTTGATTGCGACCATTTTATGTTTCTGAAGTTTTGACAAGATATTCCTGATTTCCTGTTCTGTTAGAAACAGCCCCCTGCTTTTGGAAATCTCAGCCAGTGTCCTCCTTCCCAGACGCTCTCTATTTGAATAAGCATCCTCTAAAGCTTCCAGGATAAACTGAAATTCAGCCAGGTGTTGCTGTTCATCGTTTAGAAAACGTTCCACAGAACCAACTTGATAAAGGGACTGGTCACCGAAGTCTGGGATTCTGCTGGAGGTAAGAGGAAGATGACGAACCTGAACCATTTGTTCATCAATGTTACTCAGGTATTCGACACAATTGATCAATTCCCGGACATTACCATACCAATCATGCGTCATCATTTTCAGTTGAGCTTCTTCACTCAGCACAAAATCACTGTTTAGCCGTCGCTTGAATTCCTCCAGCAAAAGTGGAATGTCTTGTTGACGCTTTCTCAGAGGCGGAATGACCAGGGGCAAAACCTTCAATCGATAGTACAAGTCCTGCCTGAACTGGTTTTTACCGACAAGCTCCTCCAGATTACTGTTTGTTGCTGCGATAATTCTGACATCAACGCTAATGACTTCGTCGCCCCCAATCCTCATAAAGCTTCTTTCCTGCAGAACTCTTAACAGTCTCACTTGAATGGTGGGAGAGATTTCTCCAATCTCATCCAGAAACAGTGTTCCTTTGTGGGCCAGCTCAAACAGCCCCATTTTTCCTTCTTTTTTAGCCCCGGAGAAGGCTCCCCTGACATAACCGAAAAGTTCGCT
>JAKSDL010000485.1 GCA_022360105.1 Pseudomonadota bacterium | reverse complement strand
CATAAATGACAACAAAGCCAAAGGTTTGGGAATTACTTTCAAACATTGGCAGAGTTCACCAAAAGTGGTGTTTCCTCAGAAGATGGTGACAACTGCAGAAGAAGTGTGCATGAAGCAGAAGGTACCATATTTGAGGTTTCCATCAGGAGCTGGTCATGACGCCAGCTATCTGTCTGAAATTGCTCCCACAGGCATGATCTTTATTCCCAGCAAGGATGGATTAAGTCACTGTCCACAGGAATACAGTGACTTGGAGGATATTGCAAAAGGTGTGGAGGTATTGGCCGGCGTGATTCAAAAGCTGGACAATGACCTGCCTTAATGATTACACAAATTTTATGTTTGGGTTTAGCCCCAATTGCCAAACAAATAGGTGCTTTTGGTTACGTTTTAAATGAGTTATCGGCTATCGGTTTGTGGAACAATTTCTCATGATTGTGCGAGAACATAAAAAACGTTTCGTCAAACAAGCAGTTACCTTTATATTTTGAATAATTGGCTATCTGATTACTTTTTTTGTTTATCAAAATAGAAAGCGAAGCTTTCACCGAAGACTGATAACGGGTAACCAGTAACTGAGTACTATACAAAGCAACTTGGGCGTTGCATGGCATGGACCGGAAAACGAACACCTGTTAAAAATCCAAAAATTTACTTAACTGCTATCCTGGCCATTCTGAACCATCATAATACCTGGTGCCACGGTGACCTTGCCTGGTAATGGGTTCTTTAAGCTTTTCTCCCGGCGCTTCGACATAGATTAAGGACCGGGGTTTTCCGGATTTGGGATTGACCGCACCGCCTTCAATTCGTTTGATTTTCAGTCTGCCAACCAGTTGGTTGTTAAAAATAGTATACACAAAGTCACCAACATTAAGTTTTGAGGGCTTACCTGCCATATGAAACTCATACTCATTGTAAGTGCCGTCATACATGGCTTCCAATTCTTTTTTCCCGGCTTTGGCCGGCACTGTTTTCGTAATTCCGAAACTCATGCTTTTTTCTCCTCAAAAGGTTAATATTATTGCATTTTCTTCGAGTGTTGAGCGGTTGTAAACTTAAATCAGTATACTCCGTTTTTCGTGGATATATGTGATATTGGTCACAGGGAGTTCATAACGGGATTGTTTCTCCAGGTCATGGAAAGCTCATGTTCAAATTCATCCGTGACCTTAAAACCCAGTCTTTTGTATAAATGCTGAGCGGGATTTTTTTTAAGTACGCTGAGTGAAACCGGAATTCCCTCTTGCTCGGCTTTCTCGATAATCCCATTTACAAGATACGATCCAATTCCCTGGCACTGGCATTCCGGTGCAATCTGCAATTGAATGATGATCCATTGATCCTGGTCTCTGAAATATTTGACCATACCGACCCGTTGCCGGTCTTTGACTATGATCTTTGCAGTGTCAAACCGGTAGTTTATTCGCTCCAAATGCTGTTCCTTTGAATACACGATGCCGACTCTTGCAAAATGCTCATGCATGCAGTCCAGACGAAGTTTTAATAAAAAATCCAAATCCTGATTGGAGGCAGGTCGCAAACTGACGTGATTGGTATTCATTCTGTCGTTAGTTGTAGGGTTTTTGAAGGATTTGCTTGTTTCTATCAATCTAATTGTTTTTTAAATAATGGATTTGCCTGTTGATCTGGTTGTAAATTCCGATAATGAGATCAGAGGGGCGGATTTTTACCAACTCATTTCTGGCAGCCCTGTCTACCGCCAGTTCTTTTCGATCTAAATCCAACTGATAACCGGGCTCCTCTCTAAAAAGCCCTCCTTCAATGGTTGCCGTCATTGATGTGGATTCGACTTTGACTCGATGGGTTTCATCGCCGGCATGGACTCTGATTCCATATGAAT
>JAKSDL010000649.1 GCA_022360105.1 Pseudomonadota bacterium | reverse complement strand
TTCATACACTTCCGGCGCCAGGAGTTTAGTGTCACCGTTTGGAACATCCAGGATGATGAACCGCCAGGAGAAATTGAATTTCGCGCCAATATCAACCGGGTAATCAATCTCGTTGAACAGTTCCCCAAGGTAGCTTTTTGCTGAATTTCGTAGTTCATTGTATTCCAGTGTGAAATCAATCACAGCCATGTTGAATTTGGATTGGAAATCGGTCAGTTTATGATCGACCTGGTTGATCAAATCTTTGGGGATGAATACCATCCCTGTGATCGGAAACGGCAGGCTTATGCTTGCAAGCCAGTTTCTTGCAGAGTTGTTGATCTTGCAAATAGGTTTGAGACTCTTTGGATCAACCAGCTTTTTGGTGGCGGTCACCCAGTCTTGTTTTGAACCGGTTTGGTCTACCATGTTTGAGAGTTTCGACTTGTCTATCTTTTTCACACCACCCCATTTAGAAACAGACATCTGAACAAGGCAACCTTTTTGAAAAATGTTTTCAGTCATGATTTTTTCCTTTCAAAAAAGAAAGGCCCCAAAATCACGCAACTGTAGCGGTGACTTTGAGGCCCTGGTTAAGAACTAATTTTTATCGAATTGATTTAAATTGGCAGGAGGATTGTCTATCCGCAGATAGGTAGGTACTTCTTTGTCTTGGATTTGCTTGTGTAAAAATATGCAGGGGTAAGCTGTTGTTTGGTTTCTTTGCCAAGCAAATTTTTCAGAAACTCACTTTCAGCGATACAAGATTTACCCTCAAATCCTTTTGTCTCGATTTTAATCTCACCGTCATTTGAGATATCAACTATTATTTCTTTCATCGTAATCGCTCCTTTCAAATTTGACATCACATCCGGACATGGAGTCGGATGCCCTGTTCGGTTTGTTTTTCAATTACTCTGTAGCCTTTTCTTTTCGCTTCAGCCTTTGTCCTTTCAACGGCGTATCTTTGTTTGAGAAGGCCACCTCCATTTCCAATTGCTGCTTCAATCGCGGTATCAAAGAAGTCGGTTTGCAGTTCATATTTACCATTTTTTGATACCAAACCGATTTCATAGCTCGCATTAGGGAGAGTAATTACGTGCTCACATTCTCCATCACCGTTGAACCATTTAAATGTCTTCTTATCCCGGACCAGGTTTATCCTCAGGTGTTCGCATGCTATTGAAAGCGATTCCAGGTCTGTGACTTCCAGTTCAATTTTTGAGATATGACTCATGATATCCTCCTTATGGTTTTGGTTTGTTTTTCTGATATGGCGTTTGCTTTTCGTGCTCTTGATTTTGCCCAGCTACGAAGAGATTGAATGTCTTCCTTCATTGTCTTTGACAGAGGAACAATGTTGTTCATCGCTGCTTCGTATCCGTCAAACAGACTATCCTTAGCAAGCTGTTCGATTTCAGCGCCGGTCCACCCTTTGAGAGTCTGGTCCTGATCAACCGGTATTTCTGACCCGTACCTGTCATTCATGATCTTGATGATATCCTGGCGCTCAGCAGCAGTGGGTAGATCTACAAAGAAAAGCGCATCAAACCTACCGGCTCTCATAAATTCCGGTGGAAGGCTGGAAATGTCATTGGCTGTTGCCATGACAAGAATTGGGGCAGTGGTTTCCTGCATCCACACGAGGAAGTGCTGGAACATGGATGCAGTGGTACCGCCATCGGATTGCCCAGATGATTTAATCCCAGAGAAGACTTTTTCCATTTCCTCAAGCCACACCACCGCCTTACCAAAGGCATCAATGGTGGCAGTAGCTGCCCGCATCTGTTTTTCAGATTCACCTACAAGGGAGCCTTTGAGCGAAGAGATGTCCAGTCGGATCAGCGGCCAACCCAGAATTGACGCTGCTGCTTTACAGGACAGCGACTTGCCGGTCCCGGGTACACCTACCAACAACAGGGCTTTTGGTTTTGGCAGGTTCTCATTACCAGGTTCAAATGCCTTGATACGGTTGCTCAAGTAGCCTTTGAACGGTTCAAGCCCCCCCACCTGGTTCATTGGCACCGGGGGAAAGAATTCCATAAGGCCGGTGCGCCTAATCATCATTTTCTTTTGCTCTGTGATGATTTCTGGATCAAAGCATTTGGTTTTCACAAGACTTAAAGCAAAGGCTGTCTCTGCTTCAAACTCAGTCAGTCCTTTTGCAGCATCAACTGCCAGTGGATCCCACTCTACGCTGACTGATTCGCCGATCTCCTGCATTATGCAGGTAAGATCGTGTGTAGACGGTAGTGCAAAATCCAGGACTGTGAAGTATTTGCTTATTTCTTGCGGCAAAGTCAGGTGAGGCCCTACAAGAACAAGGCATGATCCCTGACCCTTGTATATATGGATATTATTTTGTATTGCCTGAAGGATCTCCACAGAGCCCAGGAAGTGATGAAAATTCTGAACGATCAGGAGCGACTCCTGCTTGTCAGACAACCAGTTCAATGCCCCTAAAGGATCAATGACATCTTCAACGAGCCTGTTCGTTTCCGGTGACACGACGCCCCTGAGACAATCCCAGGAATAGGTTTCGTATCCATCAGCTTTAATGGATTTGATCGCTCTATCCGTTTCTGTAGTGTTTACGTAAATTGCTGGGTAGCCTGCCTTCATGTAATCAGTTAAATCCATGATGCTTTCCTTTCAAAAACAAAAAATGCCAGACAAGAGACCTCCACCAAAAACGGCTTCTCGCTGGCTTTTTTCAATTTTTTTTAGTTTGTTAAATTAGCTTGATTTGTGGTTGGATGGTGGGATTTAAGAATAAATGACTTTGCAGTTTTGAAGATTGATTTCCCAAGGATCAAGATTCGGGTTTGATGAAAATCCATGATTGATCCAGGTTCCTCCTTTCATAATTCCTGGGTGATGCTGTCTGTCAAACTCAATAAACAGATTGCAGATGTAACTCCAGAGAGCCTGTCCGACTTCAGGGAATCCTTCAAGCCGTTCGATTTTTTCCCAATCAGGAAAAAGGAGTTGATACAACCTGACCAATACAGAATTCTGATTGTCAGATTCTTCAAATATCTTTTGCAAATGCTTTTGAAGATCCTGAACACTTCTGATCCCATGCTTCGAGAGACGGGTTTTTGTTTTGCTTTTTAACTCGACGATTACATTTTCCAATTTGTTCTCCTTTCATGAGCCTAAAAACAAAAAAGCCCTCCTGGGATGATTCCCAAGAAAGCCTCTACTTTTTAGACAGGTTTTAGTTTGATGATTGATTAAGTATTATTTGGGCGACTAAATGGACAATTTGAACACCTTGACTTATCTTTACATGCCGTGCAAACTCGCCTGCTATCAACTACATTGAAGATATATTCCAAAATATCAGTCATCGCTTTGGTCATTGGTACCCCAAGAGCCCATGCAATGCGTCTTAGAGCCGCACTTTGGTAACTACTTAATTCAGGTGTATACGCCATCTTCAGTTGTTCCTTTCAGATTGATTCACTCTCCTTGTGCAAAGGAGCATTTGCAGAACTATGCATTTACAAAAAAAAAAAAAAATCTCGCTGCTACTTGAAACACCCCTGATTAATTCCCCACAAGT
>JAKSDL010000934.1 GCA_022360105.1 Pseudomonadota bacterium | reverse complement strand
TTAAAATCAATAAAATATAAACATTACAGTAATTTGAAATCGTCATGACCAACTCCGGAGACTCCATCAAACAATACCATTTTTTGATTCCATCAAATGATGGGTATATCTTGGTTCCAATCACTTCCAAACTCAAGCACAGCATTTTAGAAGTAAGATTTTAGATCTTAGATCTTAGATTTTTGGTAGGTGTCGGCTTTGCCGACAATTTAGATATTGAAATTGACAACGTAGTTGTCACGAACTGTAAATCTGAAATCTAAAATCATAAATCTAAAATGCCCTCCCCCTCCTTTTTTCTTAGCTTTTAACAGTGTTATACTCGTTTGGCAAACGAAAACAGGGAGTATACAACCGCTCTCAAAGGTTGATTAATTCAGACATCCAAACGATTTAACTCTTGAGTGAATTAATGTCCGGTGAGAACCTGAAGCAATGATTAAAAACAGAACAACAACTTTTACCCGCAATCGTTTTGGATAGAATGAATATGACTTTATCGAATGAAGACCTTAAGGAATTTAGCTCTCTTCTTTCTCAGGACCTTGAAAATGGTGATACTGACAAAGTAGTTGAGTTATTTAAATACAACAAAACCCTTTATGAAACATTGGGAAAGATGCTTTCCGAAGGTAGCATGTTTGTTCGCTTGGGTGTTAATATGCTATTAGAAGATTTAAGCGAGGAAAAACCTGAAGACATGAAATATGCCTTGCCCCAGATTATTCCTTTGCTGCAGAATGAGAACGCGACGATTAGAGGCGATGCTGCTGATATTATTGGTATGATAGGCAGTTCCGAGCATATTTCCATACTCAAGCCATTGTTGGAGGATGAACACTCTCAAGTCAGGGAAATAGCTGCTGAAGCCATAAAAACCCTGGAAGAAATCAATTAACAGGCACCTGAGGATGAAAAATATCTATTTTTTACACGGCATGGAAAGCAGCCCAAAAGGCACCAAGGCGCAGCTTTTAAAAAAACACTACCCTGGTTGTATCATCCCCCATCTGCCACCTGATTTAAAAGAACGAGATAAAATTCTGAATGACCTCATCACTTCACCCAGCTGGTTGATTGGATCATCTTTGGGCGGTTTAAGCGCTTTGTTTTTTGCCATGGAAAAACCGGATTTGGTTAAGGAAATGGTGCTTTTGGCTCCGGCCGTGGGATTTTTTGACCCA
>JAKSDL010000800.1 GCA_022360105.1 Pseudomonadota bacterium | reverse complement strand
GTCCTTAAATTTGTGTTGGTGAACGATCGGGATATACGATTTTTAAAAGAGATGACAGCGGTGTTGGAAGATGAAAACCATCCCTATCGAAAAAACCGATTTGAATTATCAGAAAAAGAGCTGGCGACCTCGGAGCTGCAAAATATCGTGATCGAAAGCCCGATCATGAAAGAAGTGATCTATTTTGCCATCAAGGCCGCAAGGTTTGATTTGCCTTTGGTTGTTACCGGAGACACCGGGGTAGGTAAAAATCAGATTGTGCAAATGATCCACAGCCTGTCAAAGCGAAAGAACGGCCCTTTTGTGATTGTTAATTGCGCGACCATCGCAGGTTCTTTGCTGGAATCCGAACTGTTCGGTTATGAAAAGGGTGCTTTCACCGGGGCAAAGTCGGAAGGCAAGGCCGGAATGTTTGAACTGGCCCATAACGGCACCTTGTTTTTGGATGAGATTGCTGAAATTCCTTTATCCCTGCAACAAAAACTACTCAGATTTATCGAAAGTGGTGAAATGATGAGGGTAGGCGGATTAAAACAGATGAAAATCAACACCAGGATTATTGCTGCCACTCATCAAGACCTTTCGTTCATGGTGGATCAGGGTCGATTTAGAAAAGATCTCTATTTTCGGCTGAATGTAATACCGATCGAAATCCCCAGTCTGGAAAGTCGTAAAGAGGAGATTATTCCTCTCTCGAACTTCTTTGTGGATCGCTTTAATAAAAAATATACCAAGAGCAAACAGTTTTCCAATGCCGCTCTGAAAGCTTTGCAATCATACTCTTTTCCGGGAAACATTCGAGAATTGGAAAACCTGGTACAAAGACTGGTAACCATGACTGATACCGACTTGATCGATGTTGCGGATCTTCCGATTGAAATGTCAGAGTATCAAAACAATCACAGCTCCACTCTCTCGGAAAATCAAAACTCATTCAAAGGAGAACTGGACCGCTTTGAGCAAGATACTCTGCTGAGGGCTGTAAAAGAGCACGGGAGCCAAAGAAAGGCCGCTGAAGCCCTGGGAATTAGCCAATCCACCATTTCCCGAAAGCTTGGTAAACAAAAGGAATAATCTCTCTTTTGCTCACATCTCCGGTAAAATCCCCCACATGAGTGATGCATTTTTGCATCACTCATGATTCACTCATGCATTTCTGCATCGATTTTTCATAATTTTCTTTTTCTTGTTGACCAAAAACAGGTAAGTTATTGTCGATCACGATGGTTTGCTTTCGCTTTCGGCAAACGATTTCACAGGCTTTGGTGTTATTTTTAGATCGATCATACCGGTCTTTACATTCCTGGTCAGCTGTTTGCAGTTGGCAAGGATCAAAATTCAAAACCACAACATTGTTTGACGATCGACTTTCTTATTAAAAAACCAACAACACTATATTAAGCAGGGATTGATTATGAGCAAAATTAAAATGACGACGGAAGAAGCATTCGTTAAAGTTCTTCAAATGCATGGTATTGAACATGCTTTTGGAATCATCGGTTCAGCAATGATGCCGATTTCAGATCTTTTCCCCAAAGCAGGCATCACTTTTTGGGACTGTGGGCATGAGTGCAATGCCGGAATGATGGCAGACGGTTTCACTCGGGCATCCGGAAAGATGTCGATGATGGTGGCTCAGAACGGTCCCGGTATTACAAACTTCGTAACGCCCGTCAAAACAGCATATTGGAATCACACTCCTCTACTTGTGGTCACACCCCAGGCAGCCAACATGACCATGGGACAGGGAGGATTTCAGGAAGTTCCGCAAATGTCTCTTTTCGAAGATATGGTGGCCTACCAGGAAGAGGTGTTGCATCCATCCAGGATTGCTGAAGTTCTTAATCGAGTTATTGTGCAAGCCAAGCGCGCTTCCGCACCAGCACAAATAAACATTCCCCGGGATTTTTGGACACACGAAGTCGAAATTGAATTACCAGCTATTGTTGAATTTGAAAGACCAGCCGGAGGAGAGGAGGCTATTTCCCGTGCAGCAGAGCTGCTCTCCAGCGCAAAATTCCCGGTTATTCTAAACGGTGCCGGAGTGGTACTCGGCGATGCCATCCAGGAATCAATCACTTTGGCTGAACGATTGGACGCCCCGGTTTGCTGCAACTACCAGCATAACGATGCGTTTCCCGGCACACACGAATTGGCTGCCGGAGTATTGGGTTATAACGGATCAAAAGCAGGCATGCAGTTGATCTCCAGAGCTGACGTCGTATTGGCTTTGGGCACACGATTAAATCCTTTTGCCACCTTGCCGGGATATGGCATTGATTACTGGCCAACCAATGCGTCCATCATTCAGGTGGATATCAACCCCGATCGCATTGGATTAACCAAGCCTGTAGAAGTTGGTATTGTCGGAGACGCCAAAAAGGTTGCCAACGGCATTCTGGCCAAACTTTCCTCCACAGCAGGCGATACCGATAGAGAAGAACGCAAGGCTGTTATCTCCAAAATCAAAACCGAATGGAACAACGAATTGGCCGCGCTGGATCATGAAGAAGATGATCCGGGTACAAGCTGGAACGAACGAGCACGAAAGACCGATCCGGAAAAAATTACATCTCGCATGGCATGGCGAGCTATTACAAAAGCCCTGCCCAAAAATGCCATCATCTCATCCGATATCGGAAACAGCTGCGCGCTTGGTGCTGCCTACCCTGTTTTTGAAGAAGGTCGCAAATATCTGGCTCCAGGCATGTTCGGACCTTGTGGATACGGTTTCCCCGCCATTTGCGGAGCAAAAATAGCCAAACCGGACGTACCGGTAGTCGGTTTCGCCGGTGACGGCGCTTTTGGAATCTCCATGAACGAAATGACAGCGGTCGGTCGCGATGAATGGCCGGCCATCACTATGATTGTATTTCGCAATTATCATTGGGGTGCTGAAAAAAGAAACACAACACTCTGGTATGATGATAATTTTGTTGGAACCGAGCTTGATCGGAACGTGTCCTACGCCAACATTGCCAAAGCATGCGGTGTTGAAGGTGTGCAGGTAACCACCATGGAAGAACTCACCGAACAGCTTGATATCGCAGTCAAAGCACAAATGAATGACGGGGTGACAACCTTTATCGAAGTGATGACCAATATGGAACTGGGCGAACCATTCCGCAGGGATGCCATGAAAAAACCTGTTGAAGTGGCCGGTATCAACAAAGCCGATATGCGTCCTCAAAAAGGTGCATAGCAACCCCTAACAAGATAACCCGGGGATTTGTAAACCAAGTATTGGTATAACATCTGAAACGTCCCCGGATTTTAAATGCGTTATCAGTTATCAGTTCGTGGAACGATTAGAGGAAATTATATGAAAAATTATGATATTGAAGAAATCGTGCAGGGAGATAAAGACTATCTCTGGCATCACATTCAGCAACATAAAATCTACGAGACCTCTGAACCCATGATTTTGGTTGAGGGTGATGGGCTGATGGTGAAGGATATCAGGGGCAGAGAGTATCTCGACGCTACTTCAGGTGGCGTATGGTCTGTGAATGTTGGTTATGGAAGAGACAGCATTGCCGAAGCCGTTGCCGAGCAGTTAAAAACCATGCCCTACTTTGCCGGTAAATTTGGGAATGTCCCCACAGTGCTGTTTGCCAAGAAAATAGTCTCATTGTTGCCTTCCCTGGGAAAAGTGTATTTTTCCAACAGTGGATCGGAAGCCAATGAGAAAGCCTTTAAAATCATTCGGCAAATGTCTCATCTTAATAAAAATAAGAAATATAAAATTCTATACCGGGAAAGAGACTATCACGGAACAACGTTGGCCACATTGAGCGCTACAGGTCAAAAGGAGAGAAAGGCTGCATACGGTCCTTTTTTAGAAGGATTTGTCGAATTTCCCCATGCCTGTTGTTATCGATGTGCCTTTGGAAAAACCTATCCGGATTGCGACATTGATTGTGCACGCGTGGTTGAAGACGTTATTAAAAAAGAAGATCCCGATACCGTGGGAGCAGTGATTGTAGAGCCCATCACAGCCGGAGGCGGTGTGATCCCTCCTGTTAAAGAGTACTACCCCGTATTACAAGAGATCTGCCGAAAGTACGATGTGGCTATCATTATGGATGAAGTGGTTTGCGGATTTGGCAGAACCGGAAAAATGTTCGGACTTGAACACTATGAGGTAGATCCCGATATCGTAACTATGGCAAAGGGTCTGGCAAGCGGCTATATGCCTATCTCAGTTACTGCAACAAAAAACGAAATTTTTGATCTCTTCTTAAATGATCCTGCTGATAAACTTGGTTTTTTCAGGGATATCAGTACGTTCGGAGGGTGTGCCGGAGCCACGGCAGCTGCCCTTGAAAGCACCAGAATCATTGAAGAGGAGAATCTTTGTGAAAACAGCAGAATTGTCGGTGACTTTCTACAGGATGAACTGCAGGAACTAAAGGAATTGCCCATGGTGGGTGATATTCGGGGTAAAGGACTGTTTGCAGGCATCGAACTGGTCAAAGACAAAAAAACCAGGGAACCCGTCGATGAGCAGATGATGGGCAAAGTCCTGGGTACTATCAATGCTGAAGGCGTTCTGGTAGGCAGCACCATGAGAAGCCTTCCGGGATTGAACAATACCATTAACCTGGCTCCTGCCTTGGTTGCCACCAAAGAGCAAATGTCCAGAGTTGTTTCAGCTTTGAAAACGGGTATAGAGAGCAATATGCCTTAAAACAAAGATGGCATCAGGGAGCATGGAATCAGGCCGTGTTCCCTGGTATTCGCCTTATGGGATGCAATCTGCCAATTGCCTCAGCGTAGTAAATGTAAGTTTTAAAATGCCTTAAATTCAACAACCAGCATGACTGAAACTCCGCAATTATCTTGATTTTAACCACAGTTCTTCAAACAATCACAATTTGCGACTCCGCTCTACTCCCTTCAAATCAAGTCTCTGCTGGTTTTTATAAGTTATTTTATAAAATATCTCATAAAAAAATTGACATCTTTCAAACAGTTCATTTAGGGTTAATCCGAAAATTGCCATTTTTCGATTAGTTCAAGTGAGTTTAAAGGCGGTAATGGCAAAGGATTTAAACCACACAAGAATCTGGACTAACAAAAAAGGCGATGTGTGAAGCTGAATTCACCTGTTACATCATTTTTTATTCAAAGCAAAACTATCGTCGTCCTGAAATTGGATGTGTCTTGGAAACTTATGAAAAGGAGAATGAAATGAAACGATTTTCTATGAAGGGATTTATCGCGATTCTGATTGTTGCTTTCGCCCTGCCTTTTAGCGCGACAGCTGCAGAAAAAACATTGAAGATAGGTTTGGGAGATCCCATCGACTCGGATCAAGGTGTACTGGCTCTTCGTTTTAAAAGTATTGTTGAAAAAACCAGCAACGGTAAATACAAGGTGGATATCTTCCCCGCAGGTCAGTTGGGAGATGAGCAGAAGATGGTGAAGGACTCCAGAAGGGGTTCCATTGATGGTGCTGTTGTTGCGGTGAATAACATCACACCGTTTGCGAAATCTGTTGGTGTTCTGACCCTGCCTTACCTGATTCAGAGTTTTGATGACGCTGTAGCAATAACAACCGGTGAACTGGGAGCCAAATGGAGAGACATTTTGATTAAGCAAGCCGGTGTCAGGGTTATGGGTTGGTCTTACTCCAACTTTAGGGTGTTAACAAACTCTAAAAAGCCGGTAACCAAGCTTTCCGACCTTAAAGGTCTCAAAATCAGGGTTCCCAAGAACGCTATCATGATAGAGACCTGGAAAGCTCTTGGTGCTGAGCCTATTCCGATGGCATGGCCAGAGACTTTTACAGCTCTTCAACAAAAAGTAGTAGACGGTCAGGATAATCCTCATATTACCAACTACACCATGAAGTTTTATGAAGTTCAGAATTACACCTCCGAAGTACATTATCTTTTCTCATTGCAGCCTCTGATTTTCGGTGAAAAATTCTTCAGAAAGCTCTCCAGTGAAGACCAGGCAATGTTTACTCGGGCCGGCATTGAAGCTCAACAGGCGAATCTGCTGTTCAGCGTAACCGAGTCCAACAAGGCCAAGCAAAACATGATTAAGAAAGGCGTGAAAGCCATGGATATCGTGGATGAGGACAAGTGGTCCAAAATTGCTATGGATAAAGTCTGGCCGAAGTTTTATAAAGACGTTGGCGGCAAGCAGGCTGTCGATGCTGTTGTAAAAGCACTTGGACGATAAATCGATATTCCTGTCCGAATTCAGCGCAATGCGGATTCGGGCAGGCGTTGATTTTTTTTGGAGCATTTGATGCGAAACAAAAAGGTTTTAAAGGTTTTAGATAATATCGAGAGCTATCTTTGTCAGGCTCTTTTGGCATTTTTCGTTTGTCTGCTTTTTTTGCAGATCATGTTAAGGTTGATATTTGAGTTGTTTCACAACCTGTCCGGTCTCATTCCGATTTTCGAGCACTACCCACTTCCCGCTTCAATATCCTGGGGGGAGGAGCTTTCACGTTTTGCCTTTGTCTGGTTTGTTTTTTTAGGGGCCACCTATGCTGCCAGATTAGCGGCTCACAATCGAGTGGTCTTTCAATTCAAGATCTTCCCTGAAATTGTCGGTAATTGTTTCATGCTGATAGCTGATCTGATCTGGATCGGGTTCAACTGTACCATGATCTATTTCAGTATTTCGGTGATAAAGGAAGGTTTCGAATTTAAAGAATACTCGCCAACGTTGAACTGGATTATGGCTTATGTCTTTTTTATCTTCCCGATAGCTTTCACCCTGATGTCATTCAGGATTATCCAGGTTAATATCATGAAGTATATCCTGAAAATTGAAATTGAAGATGTCGACAAAATAGATACCAGCACCATGGATGAAGAAAGCTATGAAAATGGAGGGAAAACATGACTGTAACAATTGCCATATTTGTGACGTTTGTACTCCTTCTGTTAATAGGAGCGCCCATTACACTTTCCCTTGGTGCATCCGCCATGGCAGGCATGCTGATCAGTGGCAAACCAATGGAGGGTCTGGTTGAAATCGCCTATACCTCGGTCAACTCCTTTCCTATTATGGCTTTACCTGCCTTTATTCTCTCCGGTGCCTTAATGGAGTCGGCAGGGATATCGAGAAGGCTGGTTGCTGTTGCCGAAGCATTGGCTGGCCCGTTCACGGGCGGTATGGCTGCTTCAACCGTGTTATCCTGTCTCTTTTTCGGAGCCATTTCCGGATCAGGCCCCGCAACCACAGCAGCGGTCGGAATGTTGATGATTCCCGCCATGGTGCGCCATAACTACGACAGAGGTTATGCTGGGGCTATAACATCCTCCTCAGGCGGATTAGGCGTGGTAATCCCGCCAAGCATACCCATGGTTATTTACGGTGTGGCAGCGTCAGAATCCATCGCTGATCTGTTCATTGCCGGTTTTATTCCGGGTGTGATGCTGGCTGTAGGCCTGCTGACCATGAATTTTTTCCGATCCAAACAAAAAGGATACCAGGGAGACGGAGAAAAACTCTCGGTCAGGAAAGTCAACCAGACTATGAAAGAGGGCTTCTGGGCCTTATTAACCCCGGTCATTATTCTTGGTGGAATCTATACCGGCTTTTTTACACCTACCGAAGCAGCCATTGTCTCGATATTTTATACCTTGTTTGTAGGTATTTTCATCTACCGGGAAATCAGGGTTAAGGCTGTGATGAAAGCTCTTGAGAGTACAACCTGGATTACAGGCCGGGTGTTGATCATCATGTTCACTGCCCTGGCATTTGGGCAACTATTAACCATAAACAAGGTACCGGATCTGATAGCCGCAGGTTTGCTGAGTTTGACCGATAACATTTATCTCATCTGGGCACTGATTATTTTCTTTCTTCTGTTTATGGGCATGTTCATGGAGACACTGGCAACCATTATGCTGGTAACGCCTGTATTATTGCCGGTTATGGTTACCCTGGGTGTTGATCCCATCCATTTTGGAGTGGTACTGGTCTGTTGCTGTGAAATCGGTTTTGCCACACCTCCCTTGGGAGAAAACATGTTTATCGCTTCCGGGGTGGCCAGAACCTCGATCGAAAAGATCTCGGTAAATGCCTTGCCTTTTGTTTTTGTCAGTGTTTTGGTTGTATTTATCGTTGCCTATGTTCCAACTTTGACGTTATGGCTTCCCAACTTTTTCAATTCAGTTTTTGGCTAGCCGGATGTGTCATGTCACACATTGATAGGTTAAAGCTTATTTGATCGAAAGCAATAGTTATTTGTTTTGATTGGGAATGCGTTATCAGCTTCCATCAGACATTGCTCCCTTTTGCAATCTGGTTTGTGAAAGGGACAGTGTTTCCGAATGAACCGAAACTATTTGCCCCGATAAGTATTTTTTCCGAAGCAATAAAATGCATAGAATTTGATTCATGATTACAGATTAGTGCACACGATATAGATTTTATAAAATATTTTATGTAATATTACATAAAATATTTGACACAGAAAAAGGCGCTTGATATTTCTAGATTAGCACTTAAACCGACACAGATGGAGTAACGAATGGAGTATATCAAACAGTCAACAGCATCTGCCGAAGAGAACAGCGGGAAAAAACGGCAAATTGTCCTGGATTTGCTGGCTGACATTAAGCAAAACGGTGAGGCGGCGGTAAAAGCATTAGCAAAGAAGTTTGATAATTGGGATCAGGAATTTATTTTAAGCGCAGAAAAAAAACAGCAGTTAATCGATCAGGTTCCACAGGCAATCAAGGATGATATACAATTTGCTCACGAGCAGGTTTCTCGATTTGCATTGGCACAACGCCAAAGTATTCAGGAATTTGAAATGGAGTCGATACCTGGCGTGCGGCTTGGTCAGAAGTTAATTCCAATGGATGTTGCGGGTTGTTATGTTCCCGGTGGTCGATTTGCACATGCCTGTTCCGCCATTATGAGTGTTGCCACAGCCAAGGCTGCCGGTGTTCCGACAGTGATTGCCTGTTCTCCGCCACGGGGAGACAGTATTGCTCCTGCCGTTGTTTATGCCATGGAAATTTCCGGGGCGGATGTAATTCTTGAAATGGGAGGCGTACAGGCCGTTGCTACGATGGCTTACGGTCTTTTTACAGGCAAACCTGCCAATATTCTGGTCGGACCTGGCAACGCTTATGTTGCCGAGGCCAAAGCGTTGTTGTCCGGCGATGGAACTTGTACCATCGATGTTTTTGCCGGACCTACGGAATCTGCCATTATTGCTGACAAATCGGCTGATCCAATGACAATTGCAGTTGACCTGGTATCCCAGGCCGAACATGGTTACGATTCTCCTGTCTGGCTTTATACAGACAGCAGACCACTTGCTGAAAAGGTCAAGGAAATTGTGCCCAAGGTCATCTCCGACCTGATTGAACCGGAAGTGGCAGCTTCTTCCTGGGAGAACTACGGGGAGATTATTTTATGTGAAGATCGTGAAGAATTATGCCGGGTCAACGATCAATATGCAGCTGAACACGTTCAGGTTATTGCTGAGGATCTGGATTGGTGGCTGGCTAATTTAAAGTCGTACGGATCCTTGTTCCTGGGAGAAGGTTGTACGGTAGCATATGGAGACAAGTGCTCCGGGACAAATCACATCCTGCCAACCAAAAAAGCCGGTCTTTATTCAGGCGGACTTAACGTTCACAAATTTTTAAAAATATATACCTATCAAGAGCTGACAAATGAGGCCAACCGCACTATTGGAGGTGCTGCTTCCAGGCTTTCTCGTGTTGAGGGGATGGAAGGACATGCCAGGGCCTGTGATTGGCGCTTAAACAAATATTTCCCAAATGAAAACTGGGATTTTGAGGTATACAAGCAAAAGACTTATTAATTTGCACATTTCAGGTTTGAGTTGGTCTTGTTTAAGAAACCAACTCTCTGATCAAGGCGTAACCCCTATTATTTGATTAGTTGTTTGTTATCCAGAAAGCGAAGCTTTCAGGAAACACCGATAACGGATAACCAATAACGATGCTTTGCAAGAGCTGGGGTATAGCAGACCTCAATAAAGCTCCACACGATGCATAAACTACCAAGCACAAACCGATCAGGAAATAATATGAACCCATCCAATTCCAAATGCTTTACCAAAGACTTTACGCTGCAGGAACCCATATCTGAAGAAGGTATCGAAAAAGCCCTGGAAATTCTTCGCTCCGGCAAGATCCATCGTTACAATGTGGATAAGGATGAAAAAGGTGAGGCCGCTTTGCTGGAAGAGGAATTTGCCCAATACATGGGGAGTAAGTATTGCCTTTCCTGCGCTTCATGTGGAAGCGCCATGTATCTGGCACTGAAGAGTATTGGTGTTCAGCCGGGTGACAAGGTTTTGTGCAATGCTTATACCCTGGCTCCTGTCCCCGGGGCCATAGAGAACACAGGGGCGAGCATCGAACTGGTTGATATTGTGGATGATTACACCATCGATCTGGACGACCTCAAACGTAAAGCAGCGGCTGACGATGTCAAATGGTTGCTGCTGTCCCACATGAGAGGGCATATCGCCGATATGGACCGGATAGTAAACATCTGCACAGAGAATCATGTAGAGTTGATTGAGGATTGTGCTCACACCATGGGTGCAGCCTGGGATGGCAAAAAATCGGGAACATTCGGAAAAGCGGCCTGTTTCAGTACCCAAACCTACAAACATATTAATTCAGGGGAAGGCGGTTTATTGATAACCGATGATCCGGAGCTTATGGCAAAGGCCATCATCTATTCCGGCTCATATATGTTATATGAACGGCATACCGCACGCCCACCTATGGAGGTTTTTGAATCGATTAAAAAGCTGACACCAAATTATTCCTGCAGAATGGATAACTTAAGGGCAGCCATTTTAAGACCTCAATTGAAAGACCTGGACGAGCAATGTCGTCGTTGGAACCAGCGATATCAGCTGATTGAACAAGCCTTGGTAAAAATGAAAGGCATCAGCCTTCCCTCCCGTCATCCCAAGGAAAGTTATGTCGGCAGTTCCATTCAGTTTTCTTTGCCTGGTCAAAGCGAAAAGACCATTAACCGATTCCTGGAACTGTGTTTAGAAAGGGGAGTTGAACTAAAATGGTTTGGGAACAGTGAACCTGTGGGGTTTACCAGCGCTTATACCAGTTGGCAGTACTTTGGCACCCTGCCGGAACTGAAAAACACCAATCGCATTTTAAAAACCATGTGTGATATGAGAATTCCTCTTACCTTCAGCGAAGAGGATTGTCTGATCATTACTGATATTATCGAAGAATGTCTTCAAGAAGTTCTGTCGTAACCCGACAATCGAACCTTATTTTACAGGAGTTTATTCATGAATTTTACATCGTTTCCCAGAAGAAATTACCTGCAAGGTCCAACACCTGTAGAACCAATGCCCAATCTATCAAAAAACCTGGGTGGTGGAATTAATCTGTTTGTAAAACGTGACGATCTGCTCCCCGGTGCGGCCGGTGGTAATAAAACCCGTAAACTGGAATTTTGTATTGCTGATGCCCTGGTCAAGGGTGCTGACACTCTGATTACCTGCGGAGCTGTTCAATCCAATCATTGTCGCTTAACCGCATCCTGGGCTGCCAAAGAAAGAATGGATTGCCATTTGATATTGGAGGAGCGCGTCAAAGGAAGCTATAAAGTGGATGGCAGTGGAAATAATTTTCTTTTCGAGCTTTTAGGTGTGAAGAGTCACCGTGTGGTTGAAGGTGGATCAGACATGATGGCAGAAATGAATAAGACAGCCGAAGAATTAAAAAGCCAGGGCAAAAAACCATACATCATCCCTGGTGGAGCTTCCAATGCCACCGGGGCACTGGGATATGTAAACTGCGCTGTTGAAATGATGCAGCAATTAAATGATGCAAGGCTGAAGATCGATCACATTGTGGTCCCATCCGGATCGGCAGGTACCCACGCAGGAATGGTGACAGGTATGGCAGGCATCAATGGGGGTATACCAATCAGTGGTGTCAATGTTTCCCGCCCAAAGGACCTCCAGGAAGAGATTGTGCACAAGCTTGCCGTAGAGACAGCTGAATCTGTCAATATCAAAGGGGGAATTACGCGAGAAAGTATCGTTTGTTATGATGAATATGTCGGCCCCGGGTATTCGATTCCTACAGACTCAATGATTGAAGCCGTTAAGCTTTTTGCTGCCAATGAAGGGATCTTACTGGACCCTGTTTACTCAGGAAAGGCAGCCGCCGGTTTGATTGACCTGGTTCGCAAAAACACTTTCCCGAAAGGTGCCAATGTTCTATTCCTGCATACAGGAGGTTCACCTGCATTATATGCTTATCTGGATACTTTTAGATAAGATATAAACCCGGGGACAACGGATTTAATTTAGTACTCAACTCCTCTTCTTGGCCCATCCCTAGCAAAATTTAATTATCAGATTGTGGGGTGGATCAAGGAGCGTAGCGACGGATCCACCAATTTGCAATGTGACAAAATCTTGTAGGATGGGCAACGAATTGCCCATCCTACAACTTAACCAAGATTGTTTATTACGCAATTCAAATTGCAGTTTACTTTTCTTCCGTAGTTAAAACGATATGACGACATCTTCAGAACCGGAAAAAATTGTTGGTATAATCGGTGGTTTAGGTCCCGATGCAACAGTAGATATCATGCAGCGAATCATCCGACTCACACCCGCTAATGACGACATCGATCATATTCGCTGTATTGTTGACAACAATCCGAAGGTTCCCTCCCGAATAAAAGCGTTGATTGATGAAACCGGGGAATGCCCTGGTCCTCATATGGCTGAAATGGGAAAAAAACTTGAGCAATGGGGTGCAAATTTTTTAATAATCCCTTGTAACACAGCCCATTACTACTATCAACATGTCGTTGATGCCGTTACCATCCCGGTTATCAATCTCATTGATCTGGTGGTTTCCGAATTTGTCCGGTCCTACCCTGATCGTCGAAAGGTTGGGATAGCCGGCTCTACTGCCATCATAAAAACCAGGCTTTATTCGGACAGGTTCCAAAAGCATGGAATAGAAGATATCTATCCGGACGATACATATCAGGATCTGTTGCTACAGGGAATTAAGATGATAAAAGCCGGGGTGACCGGCCCCGAAGTTGATACCATCATTTCCGATGCCTTTAACAATATTTCTCGCAAAGGTGCTGATGTTATCATTATTGCCTGCACTGAATTGAGTGTCGTTTGCCAGGGAATGCCTTTCAACATGATAGACGCAGCAGAAGTTCTTGCCCGGGAAACGGTGACGATTGTAAAACAGGGAAAACATATTGAAAGAAAACACTAAGCATTGTTTAACGAACACCCAATTTCCTTCCTTGATTCTTTTCAGAACAATTTCCCGGCCCTCCCGGCCAACCCCATCGGCAACAAACGATCACTCTCTATCATGACCCGGACAGGTTTGATTTGGCAGGAGTAAAACTGGACATATATTCTCGATTCCATTAACAATTTAGGTTTGGAAAAAAGATCGATCCCAATTTTTGGAGCAAAAAATAGTGAGTGGTAAAAAGTCGTTACTTAAATCCCTGGCAGCCTATGAAAAAATTCGAGAGATGATTTTATCAGGGACCAAACTGCCCGGCACCCGCCTGGTTCTCACCGATCTGGAAAAGGAATTAAATATTGGCAGAGGACCGATAAGAGAGGCTCTGCTCAGACTTGACCGATCAGGCATCGTAAAAAACATCCCTTACAAAGGCGCCATTGTCGCCAATCACCCCAAGTTTGACGAAATCGTGTCTATTTTTGAGATGCGGGTGAATCTTGAAGTCAAAATGGCAGTTGATGCCATGTATCAGCTTGATCAAAAGCAGATTAAAACGTTGGAAAGATTACATGAGGAAATGAATTCCATCACCCCGGAGTTTTACCATTTGGATCGCTCGTTTCACGACACAATTTACAGGGCTTCCAGGTACAATCATTTGTATATGATCGTCCAAAAACTCATTCAAATGATTGAGGCGTACCTGAACATGCACCGACAGAAAAAAGACAGTTGCATTCTTTTCAACCAGGATCATTACAACATACTGGAAGCAATCAAAAACAAAGACGAAGCCAAACTGACATCAGAGTTGGAGACTAATATCGGCCGAGGATTAGAGCAAATTAAGGAAACTTACGCCAATTTCATCTAACCCCCAAAAAACCTATAAAAAAAGCTCGGCTTTTTGGTTCTGTTTTTTCCAGTATTTTTGATAGAGAAAGCCCGACGATGGTGACTTCTTTGTGGATTCTTTCAGTGTGTTCCACCATTTCTTGGTAAGTTCCCGCGATTTTTTAAATGCATCACAGGTAAAGGAATAGCGTTCTTTGTCGTTAACCCGGTAGGCAAGTTTGACGAGAGATGCCTGGAGCTTGTCCCTTTCCGGACGGTACTCTGACATAATTGAATAGTCTTTAAGCAGCGCCCGATGCATTCTTTCATGGTACCACCAATAGGATTTTGAATTAAACTG
>JAKSDL010000388.1 GCA_022360105.1 Pseudomonadota bacterium | reverse complement strand
AATGGGTGTGGTGTATCCTAAATTCGCTAACACACAAGAAGAAGCTAAGAGACTCACTTGAAAGTACGAAAACCTCATTGTTTAACATGCATTATGAACGCTTCCCCCGTTCAGATTTTGACGCATCTCCCCAAAAATACTTTTACAAACGTGTAAAAACACCTTACTATCCCCATAACAATCAAGACATTACAATCGTATATATCCCGTTCAACAAGGATTAAACGGAATGGCTGATGTGTGAGGCATTCCAATACCAAGCCCTTCGCTTTGCATGGGCTTGACAAAAAACCGGTCGTTTCTTCTGCCACTCCGTTTAATCCTATACGTTACACCTTGTATTCATTGCACTATAAAAGAATATTGACATTGGTATCAATAGTGATATCATCAAAGCATGAAAAACATTCCTGATTTACTCAAAACATTGAGAAACAATCCAAAAGATGTAAAGTTCAAAGATTTATGCAAAATCTGCGATCACTTTTTTGGAGAACCAAGGCAATCAGGATCAAGTCATAGGGTATATAAAACCCCTTGGCAGGGTGATCCCCGCGTTAACATCCAAAACAGCAAAGGCAAGGCAAAAGCTTACCAAGTCAAACAAGTTTTAAAAGCAATAGAAAGAATGGAGGTTGAACATGGCGCTAAGAAATGATCATTATACATACCGTGTGACTTGGTCAGAAAATGACAAAGAGTATGTTGGTTTATGTGCAGAATTCCCTAGTTTAAGCTGGTTAGCAAAAACTCCCGAATCTGCTTTAAAGGGTATTCGCAATATCGTTGCAGATATTGTAAATGATATGAAGTTAAATGAAGAACCAATTCCAGAGCCAATATCAGTAAAGCATTACAGCGGGAAGTTTATGGTTCGAGTCCCACCTGAAGTTCATAGAGAACTTGCAATTAAGGCTGCGGAAGCTGGTGTAAGCCTAAATCGACTTGCCAGTTCTAAACTCAGTCAATAGTAAAACTGGGTGTAACAAATTTATCAACCGGACTGCAAATCGCCCTCGGTAGCGCTTATGCCAAAGCTCCGTAGCAAAGAGCATCATTAGGCCACCATCAGTGCAGCAGCTGGTTATAATGGCGTTAGAAATGCCAATTAACACGATTTTGGGAGTATTAAAAGTAAAACCCAAAATGCAAAATGTGAAGTACAATTATCGTAAACAGTGAGATCGAAGACATTGGTCCCGATGATGGAATGCGGCTTATTTGATCTCGGCAGGTTCGAGGATTACAAAAACTATATTCCAGAACGGGATAAGGATAACAGGAGGTAATACATATGGCTCTGAAAGAACGATTAAAGAAAACCTT
>JAKSDL010000065.1 GCA_022360105.1 Pseudomonadota bacterium | reverse complement strand
GAGACAATCTGTGTGATGTATTGAGCCGGGCCGCTGAATTGATAGGCAGCAGACAGACGAGCCGATCTGGCCCAGATTGCACCATGAGACGGCTCCCGCCTTTGTTGCTCTGGCGGACCGTTGATAATCAATTTTTTCAGGTTAGACTTCAG
This sequence comes from Pseudomonadota bacterium, assembly GCA_022360105.1. The sequence continues at coordinate 2,786 of JAKSDL010000065.1, read as the reverse complement.
TTGGTCGTGCCATTCGCGGTAGTGAAGAAAAAAAGCACCTAGATAGCACGGGCTTGAGGTGACAAGAAAGTCGGCGCTTGCGCCGGAGTTAAAATAAAGGTTGTTTTGCTTCTGAATAGCATCGATGCCTGCCAAAGTATTAAGAAACAGTTCTGTATTGCGCGGATGGCTTCCCAGTTTTTTGGCGATTTTTTCAGCTGATAACGGTTCAGTTATCGCGTCGAACACCTTTAGTTGAATAGCTGTGACCAGAATAGCGCAACGAATATCACCCATAATGATTTTTTGAAAATCAGCCCAAGATTGCGTCACATTGGGTAGTCTTTTCATAAATATGTCTCCAGTTGGTTTTTGGTTTTTGACACTTAAAAATTCTTATCAATTGTTCCTATTCATCCCGGCTTCTATAGCTGTTTCAGCCACTTCCGTATAGTAATTCTCTCCCAGGCTATGAACAAAAAAATGGTCTCCTTCAAACTGTTTTATTTTGAAATCACCCTTAGTCACTAACTTCCATCTTTCCATTTGGTCCGGATTAGCATCCGGATCATGATTACTCACATGCGCCACAATCGGTGTATTCAGCATCTCATCTTTGTAATCAAAGGATTCATTCAACTTGTAGTCATTTTTTATGGACGGCAATAGGACTTTGAGAATCTCTTCGTTTGCCAAAATGTCTTTTGGTGTCCCGTTCACCCTTTTCAGCTCTTCTACCAACTTGTCATCTCCCATGTAAGTCTGGTAGGGATCTTTGAAATCGTCCTGGGGAGCATGCCGTCCCGCCACAATCAAAGTAGCCGGTTTACGCTTATAGAGGGTCTCCAAAATAAATGCTGTTTTAAAGGCCATAATCGCCCCTAAACTATGTCCAAAGAGAGAAAATGTGGTTTCCCCAACCTCAGCATCTATGGCTTTCGCAATATCCGGAACCAGCTTTTCATAATGGGTAATGAACGTCTCACGCATGCGCGTTGCCTTTCCGGGCAATTCTACCGGATAGGTCGTTACACCCTGATGGTATTCCGCCCACGGTTTATAAGCCGAAGCGGTTCCTCCGGCGTGATGAAAACAAAAGAGCTTATGGGAAATCTCCTTTTTTTCGGAGTTTAAATGGCTAAAAGGAAACCAAATATTTTTGTCGGTATTGTTCACGGATTCTTCCTAACAGTAATTCTTTGTTTTGAGTTGTTTAATATGACGATGGCTTTACTGATTCCCTATAGGTGTTATCCCTTTGAAGCTTGCGCGATCAACTGACGTTTATTGATTTTGCCGAGATTTGTGAGCGGCCAGCTCTCTACGATTTCCAATTGATCGGGCAGCTTAAACGTTGCCAGGCCCCTGTCCTGCAAAAATCGACGAATTGTTGCCAGATCCAGGTCGGCATCGTCTGCAATTTGAACAAATGCACATGTTCTCTCTCCCATTGTCTCATCCGGAACCCCCACGATCGCAACCTCTTTTATATCCTGAAACATACCGAGATGCGACTCTATCTCGGCTGCAGAAATCTTCTCTCCGGCACGATTGATCTGCTCCTTGGCGCGACCAAGAACCTGGATGTTTCCTTCCGGGGTCAAACGAGCAACATCACCGGAGCGATAATATCCATCTTCTGTAAATGCAGCACTGGTTACTTCCGGCGCACGGTAATAATTCTGAATGGTATAAGGTCCTCTTACCCACAACTCACCTGCTTCTCCTTTCGAAACGTCGTTGCCATGCGCATCCACAAATCGCAATTCATCAGCCTCACTCAAGGGACGTCCCTGGGTGTTTAGAATGACCTCCTCCGTGTCATTCGGATGGGTATAGCACAGCAGCCCTTCCCCCATTCCGAAGACCTGTTGGAGTGTGCACCCGAGGGATGGACCTATTTCAGCAGCCAAGGCATCGGACAGCGGAGCGCCACCCACCTGCAAAAGCTCAAGGCTGGAAAGATCACTTTTGTCCAATTGGCGTGCCTCAACCCAAATACTGACCAGGGCAGGAACCAGTGCTGTTACGGATACCCTTTCCTCCTCTATTAGCGGAAAGGTCTCATCGCAGCTGCTCGTTTTACTCATCACAACGCAACCGCCAACCGACAGGGTGCCCAGAATGCCCGGGCATCCAAAAGGAAAGTTGTGCGCCGCCGGCAGTGTCGCCAGATAGACTGTGTTCCTGGAAAATCCCGAATACTCTGCAGATGCGATGGTGTTGTAGGCATAATCGGTATGGGTTCTGGGAATAAGTTTTGGTATCCCACTCGTTGTGCCACCGGAAAGAAGGAGCAATGCTATGTCCCGGTAGTGGGGGGCCGGTAAATCCATTTGAGGTTTTTTCAAGCTTTCCAGCGATAAACTCCCTTCAAGTTTTCCGTTGTCGGATATCAGGTGCTTGAGACATGCATGCTTTTTCATCATGCTGTTAACCAAGCCGTAATAATCTACCCCCAGAAAACTGTCTGTCGTGATATAGGCAACAGGCTCCGCCAGGCTGCAGAATGCATCGATTTCCAATACACCATTCGCCGGCATGGTCATAATAGGTACGGCACCGAGTCTAAACATGGCCAGGCAGGTCTCCACAAATTCAATGCTGTTTGGAAGCTGAACAATGACCCTGTCCCCTTTCCTGATCCCGAGCTCGTATAATCCGGCAGCAAGCTCACTCACATCGTTATCCAGTTCTGTATAGCTCAGCCGTCTTCCCGAATCAACAATTGCTATTCGATCTGTGTAGCTCTTAGACCATGATTTGAGATGATCTCCCAAGGTGTATGGTTTCCAGTATCCTTTTTC
>JAKSDL010000493.1 GCA_022360105.1 Pseudomonadota bacterium | reverse complement strand
TTAATGCGAATTCTTTCCATCACACTGTGGTATCACTTTGCATTTCTTATTATCAGTTGTGCTCTCTTGGGGTATGGACTTTCCGGTTCGTGGCTGGTTTTCTTTGAGCGACCCCGGGGTCCGTATTGGCCGTCTTTTTTATTTGCCATCTCACTTTTACCCCTTGTCTTGCTGGCCGATTTAATCCAAATCAAGCCTGCGCTATTGTCGCTAAGCGCACTGCATTGGTTTAACATCCTGGCTGTTTTCATTTTACTCACTATCCCGTTTTTTCTGTCGGGACTGGTTTTAAACACACTTTTTCGCAATTATCCTCAACAGGCTTTCGCGTTATATTGTTTTGATCTAACTGGGGCCGCTTGTGGAACCATAAGTTTCCTGATTGTCTCCCCGCTGTTCAGGGAACTCGAATGGATCGCCCTGATCAGTGTTTTTGGATTTCTGGCTTCAGCCGCCTTGGGGAATTCACGTTTTAAAACCATTATCTCCTTCTCTTTGGCAGTTTTGTTCCTTATAACCGCCAATCTCAGTATCCTTCCGGAAATTACAGTCAATGAATACAAAGCCCTGCCGCTGGCTTTAAAACACAAGAATAGCAGAAAAATCGGGGAAGAATGGAACGCCGTGTCAAAAGTGACCTGGTTTAAAAGCCCGATTACCAAGCACGCACCAGGCTTGAGTCTGAACTATCAGGGAAAGTTTCCGACTCAAACGGGCATTGCCCTCGATAATGATATGGTAACAGCAGCTTCCAACCGTTTTGCGGCGTACAAAGAATTTGTAGCATCTTTACCGATCTCGCTGGTTTTTGAGTTAAAAAAAGAAAGCAATAACAGTCTGATTCTCAATGCCTTGGGAGCAGATTCTATCTTACCGGCTTTAAGCACAAACACGTCAATTGACCTTCATTTTGAAAATTCCCTTTTGAAAAACTGGCATGAACGGCAAGCATACCCACCCAATGTTCGATTTCTCTCGGGAACTGCCCGCAGTGTGCTGGCAAGTGAAAGCCGATTGTACGACAAGATAGTTGTTTCCCTGGAAGGAACGTTGCCATCAGGCTTAAGCGGGTTGGACAGCTTAAAGTCAAACGATCTTTATACACGAGAAGGCCTGGAATCGATATTTAATCGTTTGAGTCCCGATGGATGGCTGACATTTCATCAGTACCTGTTACCGCCACCGCGTTCCGAACTCAGATTACTGGCAACTGTCCTGGAGGGCATCACAAGGCGGGGAAAAGAACCAAAGCAACATCTCGGTATCCTCCAATCTGTCGCAACCCTGCTAATCGTTTATTCACCGAGCAAATGGAACCAAAACGATACCAAAACGTTTCAAACCTTCTGCAATAGAAACTCATTCATTCCCATCAGTTATCCCGGTGCCCCGTCGGAAGTAAAAAAGAAAGCACTGCAGGTAAATCCGCTCTACGCTCAACCCGTTTATGAACTATTGGATGACCCGCAATCGTTTCAAACCCGCTCCGTTTTCAATCTGGCACCATTAAACGACGACCGGCCATACTTCAATGTCTTTTTGAAGCTGAATAAGCTCAACGGTTATTTGGCGCAGTTTGATTACAAGTGGGAAGCCATAATTGAAGGAGGTTTGCTGATCGTTCTGCTGTTGCTGTTTGTTTGCCTTTTTTCAGCTGCCATTATTGGCTTTCCATTCGTTCTGCTTCGGAGAAAATGGCAGTTTGCATCGAGACAGACCATTTACTTTATCTGGATTGGACTGGGATTCATGTGCGTGGAGATCGCACTGCTTGAAAAATTAACCCTGTTCCTGGGTGAACCGGTCTACTCGTTTACGATTACGCTCAGTTGCTTGTTATTAGCCTCTGCTTTGGGCGCAGGTCGGGTAAAAAGAGACACTATAAAACCGCTTAAAGGAATGACAGCCTGGGTAGTGACTGTCCTCCTGGTATTCGGAGTGTTTTTCTCAAAAATACTTGCAAATATGGAGGGATTGCCCTTTGAAGCAAGGTTATTTATCAGTGTGGTTTTGATTATGGCGATCGGACCAGCGCTGGGCTATTTTTTCCCATTCGGGATATCATCCATCTCGCAGTATTTTCCGGATAAAAAAGAAAGAGAAAACCAGATAGCATTGGCCTGGTGTTACAATGGGGTAGCCTCTGTTATCAGTTCGACAGGCTCCATTTTTATTTGTCTGTTTTGGGGGATCAACTATCTGTTTTTCCTGGCAGCATTGTTCTATCTGTTAGCTTATGCAAGCTCAATAAAATCCTGAGCCTTGCACGGCTATTCGAGCATCTTCCCAGTCATTGGAACAAATCGCACCCCAATGTGATAATAAAACTCGGTTTTGCCGTTTGGTTTTTTCTCAATGACTGTCAAAGTCTGGTGCAAACGGGTATTTCCCAGCGGAAGTATTAATCTGCCTCCGGGTTTTAACTGATTGATCAACGGTCCGGGAACATGATTTGCCGCCGCAGTGATAATGATTCTGTCAAAAGGAGCATGTTCTCCCCACCCATAATAACCGTCCGCATTTTTTACTTTGATGGGCAAGTCCAGATCAGAAAAAAGCTTTCCCGTTTTTTCGGCCAGTCCGGGGATAATTTCGATTGAATAAACCTTTAATCCCATCTCTTCGAGCACCGCTGCCTGGTAACCGGAACCGGTGCCGATCTCCAGCACTTTCATACCTGGTGCGGCCTCCAGCATTTGCGACATCAGAGCCACAATATACGGCTGACTGATTGTCTGACTGAAACCTATAGGTAAGGGACGGTCTAAATATGCATAATCGCGAAGGGACGGAGGTACAAAACGATGACGAGGCACTGCACTCATTGCCTTTAACACTGCATCATCGATAATATCTCGTCCTTTCAAATCCCTTGAAATCATGCGGGCGCGATCTGATTGAAAGATATCTGCAGATATCAGGTCAAAAGTTCCAAGGCCCCAAAAAATGAGCAGACAGAGTATAAAAATTTTATTTCGCATGATTCGATCCGAGTAAATAGGTGACAAAATCATTTAGCTTTGAAGTAGCCCAAAAATCGATTCAAACCTTCAGCAGACATTAGCTGAATTTAAAGTAGTCGGTATGCCAGCTGGTTACAAATCAATTTGAAAATAATTTACCATTTGAAGGATGAGAGACGGGTCCTGCCCATCGGGCAGTATGGAGAAAAAGGTTTATAGCAATAACATGGAAAGGGACATAAATAAAACATTCAAACTATTCAATTGATAACTTTCCCAACCTGTTGTACCCGCCTGTCTTTAAATGTCATCAGAATAGCCGGTAGAATCACCAGATCTCCGATGATGGCGAAAAACACGTTCAATGAGAAAAAGATTCCGAAATAGAAAATGGGCAAGAAGCTGGAAAATACCATGACCGAAAAACCAACGATCAAGATCAGGGTTGTCAGCGTTATGGGACCGCCAGTCTCTTTTATTGAGAATTTAAGCGCCAGATCCCGGGAACTGCCTTGTTTTCTTTTTTCGATATAGGAATGAATCAGGTGCACGGAATCGTCCACAGCAATTCCCAGGGAAAGAGCTGCTATCATCACTGTTGCCACGTCCAGCTTTAAACCTAACCAGCCGATAATTCCCAGAGTCAGAACCAATGGCAGCAGGTTCGGTATCATCCCCAGGATTGCAAGGCCGATCTTTCTTGCCAGAAGGAACAACATGGTAAAAATCACAACGAAACAGATCAAAAAACTGCTCACCTGGCTCTCCAACAACTTAGTATTCAAACTGGCAAACATCTCCACGTGCCCGGTCATAAAGTATGTGGTATTATTTCTGCTCACCATGGGAGCAAGGATGTTTTCGATATTGTTGATCAGGTTGATAAGTTCCTGATTATCCAACCAGCGGGAGCGAACGGATATTCTGATCTGGCTGCCATCCGTCGAGAGAAAGGCACTTACAAAATCCGGATAAGTGCTTACAAATTCAGCCAGAATTTTGTCCTGAACCCGTGTTGGAACGTCGGGTAACTCGTTTTGCTTACGAATTTCCAGAAGTCGGCTGTGGTAGTTAAAAAGTGATATAGTCCGACGAACGGGCTCTTGCTGAAGAATTTTGTTTTCCAGCTCATGAACCCATTTGAGATTCTCCGTCTTATAAAAAAAGCCTTTCGTTTTGGACTCGATCACTATTTCCAGCGGATAAAGTCCTTGAAAACGCTCCTGGGCCAAGGCATGACCCAGCCTGACAGGGTGTGTCGATTTAAAATATTGGATTTGATCGGTTTGAAACCGCAGTTTTGTGATTCCATACATAGCGAACAGCACACAGGTCAGCCCGAAAATTAGGATTGATTTCCTGTTTAAGCCAATGAACCTGTGAAGGGTTCCCAACCGTTGATCCCATTTGTTTTGAAATGAACCCTTGCCTTTTCGCCCGTGTCTGTCGTTATCCTTTTCAAATAAAAACAATAAAATAGGAAGCAGGGAGAATGAAAGAGCAAACGCTATCATTACCCCCAAACCCGTGTATCTTCCCAGGGATTGCAAGGGTGGGATGGTACTGAAACTAAAAGCCATGAATGCAATGGCTGTGGTCACACTGGTAAACAGGCAGGGTTTGAACAGTTTCCTTATTGAGGCTTGAATGGCCTGTTGTTTGCGCAGACCGGAATTTCTAAATGATCGATAATCAAAAATGATGTGAACCGAATCAGCGATACTGATCACAATAATAATAAGTGGCATGATCCCGGAAACCATATTTATTGTATGGTTGATTGAATAGAGTGCCGTGGTCCAAATCATGCTGACCAGGGCAATGACAATCGGGTACAATCCAAACCGGACTGAGCGAAAGATCAGGATCAAAAGTAACACCGCAATTCCTATCATCAGGGAAACAAACAATCCCGATTCCCGGTTGGAGAGCTCGTTCATCTCAGCCAGGATTGCCAGACCGCCAAACACGTGATAATTGTTTCCCGCAAATTCAGGTTCAGACAAAATGCCTTTTACAGCTTGAACTGTTTGCTTGCTGCTCTCGTCATCGTCCTTCAACAGCTCCAGAATAAGGGTTGTCACTTTTCCGTCTTCCGAAATCAGGTGACCGGATAGAATCGGGTTTGCCAATGCTTCCTGCTCAATCCTGTCTAATTGTTTCGCAGTTTTGGGTATCAAAAAGTCGGTGACGAACGATAAACCATCCAATTGTATCGTCTTGACGTTTGTCAGGCTGGTGACTCTTTTGACGTTTTTCAGACTTTCCAGCTTTGAAGTGAGACTCCTGTTCAGTTCCAATTGTTGTCGACTAAACAGTTGGTCATTTTCATAAAAAAGCGTAATGTTGGCATCGTTTCCGAAAGCCTCTTTAAAGCGATTGTAATCCCTGAAATAACTGTCTTTTTCGTGAAACCAGACCCCGAGGGAGTTATCAGGAACCAAACCGGACAAAGGTTGCAGGAGTGCTATGGTTACCAGAACGATGAAAACCAACCACTTTTTTGGATGATGCAGAAATGTTGTCATTCTCCAATCTCGCAAGTTATTTTGGTAGTTCATCCAAATTGATACCAATAGGCAATTTCATGCGCTGATCCACCTCTTTTTGCAGCATGATGTTGGAGTTCAGGAAAATAAGACTGACCAGGGGGTGTTGCCGGAAAAGGAGTGACATGATTAAAAGCAGCGAAATAGAAGAGGTGCAAAGAAACGGGCCTCTTTACGATTATTCGCTGTGGCCAATGCAATACTATTGAATTCAGGTAGGGTAAGCATCGTGATAATGTATTATCGATAATTCTGTTCGTTAACTTGCAGACAGATCTATTTGGTGCAAGGGCATTTTTGTCGAATTTTTATAATTAAAATAAACATCTGCAAGCAAAATACCACTTGTTTCCGGAGCTGTGTCAGGTTCAGGATATTTACGCTTTAAACCTAAGTGCTGAAATAGCAAATGGTCAAGGGTACTTTCGACTCAGGCCTTCTTAAAGCTTGTTTGCAAAAATATTGATTGATATAATTGGTTGCAACCATATTTTCAACATTCGTTGGAGAGAGACATGAATCCTTTTTTGTTTGGTGTCGTATATCTCGTGCCTTTGAGCGTTTTAACGGGATTTTACCTGGGTGGCTGGTTTATTTTTTTTACTCCCGTGGTCGTTTTTGGAATTGTGCCTCTACTGGACCTTTTGTTGAAAGATTATACCGTTAATCCAACCAGCGGGGAAGAGCAGAGATTGCTATCCGACATTCGTTACAAATTATTGACCTGGTTTTGTGCTCCACTGCAATGTGGGCTGGTTGTTTGGGCATGCATCATGGTTTGGAAGACACCGATCAGTGGAATTGAGTTTGTTGGCTTAACAGTCTCCCTGGGCATATCATCAGGAATACTGGGCATTAATGTAGCCCATGAACTTGTGCACAGAGTTAATCGGAAATTGGAGTCCTTTTTGGGACAATTGATGCTTTCTACCTGCCTTTACATGCATTGGGGACTGGAACACGTCGTCGGGCATCATCGTTCTGTCGCAACACCGGAAGATCCTGCCACGGCCCGGTTAGGAGAGGGGTTTTTCCTTTTTTTGCCAAGAACGATCATCGGTGGATTAGTAAACGTTTTTCAATTTGAGCGGTCACGACTAAAACGTAACAATACCTGGTTTTTCAGTTTAAAAAACAGGTTTCTGAAATATATTCTTATTGAATCAGCAACTTTGGTTGCTATTTACCTGTGTTTTCCCCGCAGCGTATTGATTCTGTTTGTCGGACAAAGCTTGGTTGCCATTTGTCTGCTGGAGATTGTCAATTATATTGAGCATTACGGATTGCTGCGCAACCAGGTCGATGGGAAATATGAATCCACAAAACCCTGGCATTCCTGGAACTCAAGCAACCTGTTAACCAATCTGTTTCTATTCAATTTGCAACGCCACTCGGATCATCATTATAAACCGGGGAGGCGATACCAGATCCTCAGACATTTTGATGAAAGTCCCCAATTGCCAACCGGTTATGCAGGTATGATCTGGCTTGCTGTGATTCCACCTCTTTGGAAAAAGATCATGAATCCCCGGGTGGAACAACTCAATAATAAAAACGCAGAACGTTCCTGGCAGGGAAAACGGAGTTAACCCAACCGGCCTGAAACTCAAAATTTTCGAGAAATCGAGTTAGAGCTTGAGAATCCCAAAAGGTTTGGTTAGGATGAAGCAAACCAACTCAGGATGATTATGAAAAAATTCTTTTCGCAGACCGATCTGTATGAGGAAGTCACCCATGGAAAAGCGACTTTCAATCTCCCGATCAACTACTATCGAGACGATTGCTTTGCTCTTTATTTTACGGCTGATACCCAAAAACTGATTGATCTGCTGCCTTCTCGCAATCTACACCCTTTGACACTTCCAACCGGCAGATCGCTTTATGCTATTGCCGTGTTTAATTATATCGATACCAGCATAGGCCCCTATGGAGAAGTCGGCGCAATTGTTCCGGTCATTTATGGTGAAAAACCGAAGACATTTACGGTAACTAAAGCGATGTTGATGGAATCCAGCTTTCCCGGGTTTGGAGTGTTCGTCCAGCATTTGCCGGTAACCAAAATTGAAGCCAGGGATGCCGGCCGAGGGCAATGGGGATATCCAAAATTTATTGCCTCCATGCAATTCAGAATTACCCCCGAGAAATTCTCCTGCAAATTGAGCGAAGGTGAGCAATCCATTCTGAAAATTAAAATGATGAGAAAGGGAATTTATCACAGGGAAAACAGATCGCTCATCTCTTATTCGGTAAAAGACAACAGTTTGATAAAGACAGTCGTGCCGATGAAATCGAGAAAGCGTGTAGCGCTTTATCCTTCAGGCTCTGCTTTAAAATTGGGAGATCACCCTGTTTCGGAGAGCATCAGGGAACTGGGACTTTCCAAACGACCGATTATGACCGTCTACTACACCGAACGATTTGCGATTCTTCCCAAAGGAGAGGTCATCGAATACAATACCGATGATTACCAAGGGTACATTGGCAAGAACAAAAAAGCGGAACATACGGTGGACTATCTGGGATAAACTGCAAAAAACCACAGCTCTTAACCTCTCATTGCAAGCGCGTTGTTCTGTTGTTTGGTAGTGAGGTACCCCGTCGTCACAGGCGGCGGGGTATTAGACTCAAAAGAACTTACTTGAGGATGTATCGTTAATAATTGCAAATAAAACAACGTCCGAAACTTCCTTATATAGCGCCAGTGGGCATTAAACCATACCTTCGCGATAACCGGCCTGAATCCGATAGAATAGCTTCGAGAGGCGTTTAATCTCGATTTGTTCTATTCCAGTTGATTTTCAGCTTTATACTTTGCAATAGCTTCTTTCAACTCATCATATTCTGCACATCCAAACCAGCAGACCTTATCCAGTACTTTTAAATGCTTCTCAGCGCCAGCCAGATTATTGGTTTGTAAATACAATTCCCCAATATACTCATTGGCACCACGATGTTTAGGGTTTATGGACAATGCCTTGTTGTAATAATCAAACGATTGATCAAACTTACCCAGTTTTCGATAGCTAAATCCCAATAAATTAAAAACGTCAGCGTTTTTTGGTGATTCATACGAAGCTTTCAAGAGATGTTGAATAGCTGTTTCGTATTGTTCGGATTGTACAGCACTCTTTCCCTTTTTAAAGTTAACAGAATCCTTGGATGTGGGATTATAATCCCGATCACCACCTCCACCTCCGGCCGCCAATGCCTGGTCGGATAAAAATACCAAACTCAACATGACAACTGTTACCAATGTAAAGATCTTTCGAATCATTTTAAATCTCCTATCTTAGAGATTGCCAACAATCCTTCGCCGCTTTAGTAAATATATTGATTGGAGTTTGTTATCCAAACCGTTTGGCATTGCGCAAGCGTGCTTTTTCCTTTTCTTCTTCCCGGTTTTTGGCTGGTGCATCAGTGACAAGTGAATCGATCAATGTTCTTGCAACGGCACTGACTTGTTCAACCGCATTATTAAATACCTCTTCATTTGCCCGTGATGGTTTTTGAAATCCACTCAGCTTTCGCACAAATTGAATTGAAGAGGCTGTGATCTCTTCATCCGTAGCAGGCGGATCGAAATTGAATAAGTTTTTAATGTTTCTACACATGTTTTTGTTTATTCATGAACGTGGATGTACTCCAAAAGCAACATCACTAGATTTTGTACCGGTGAATCCGCTACGCTCGATTCAACCACCAATCCATTATTAAGAAATACCTTCTAATGCGCTTCCAACCAGTTAGAACCGATTCCAACTTCCGCAATAAGGGGCACTTCAAGGGTGATCACATTTTCCATTTCGTGTTTAACCAGTTCAATGATCCGGTCTTTTTCCGTTTTCGGAGTATCAAACACAAGTTCGTCATGGACCGTCAGGATCATTTTTGTACGAAGTTTTTCCTTCTGCAATCGGAATTGAATAGCGTTCATGGCCAGCTTAATAATTTCAGCAGCCGTACCCTGGATTGGTGTGTTCACAGCCGCTCCCTCGGCCATTCTACGATGCAGTCCCCTGGCATTGATGGCAGGCAGGTACCTCCTTCTACCCATCAACGTCTGCGCATATCCTTCTTTCCTGGCCTGTTCCAGGAAGAGCTCCTGCAGAGTATGTATGGTTGAATATTTATGAAAATAGCGTTCAATAAATCCTTTGGCCTCTGTTTTCGTTGTATGGGTGATTAATGATAATCGCTCCGGTCCCATTCGGTAGATCAATCCAAAATTGACTTCTTTGGCTTTGGATCGCATTTCACGAGTGACCTCATCCTCGGCAACTTCAAAAATAGTGGACGCAGTCAATGCATGAATATCGAGATTTTGTCGATAAGCAGACATGAAGGTTGGATCTTTGGAAAAGTGCGCTATCACTCGCAACTCAATTTGGCTGTAATCTGCAGATACCAGAATATGGTCGTCGTCGGAAGGGATGAATACACTGCGAATCCGTCGTCCCTCCTCCGTACGAATAGGTATGTTCTGCAAGTTAGGATTATCGGAAGCCAGCCTGCCTGTTGCAGCAACCGTTTGTCTGAAAGATGAATGGATTCGATCACTGCCGGGATTTACAAAAGTCGGAAGTTGGTCAACATAAGTGTTTTTTAATTTGTTCAATTCCCGGTATTGTAAAATCAAGCGAGGAAGCGGATGGGAATTCATCTTTTCCAGGGTTTCTTCATCGGTGGACAGTTGATTGCCCAGTTTTATTTTTTTAGGTTTGACATTGCATTGGGTGTGAATCTCCAATTTGTCATATAACACGGATTGCAACTCCACAACCGAGTTGATATTAAATGATTCCCCGGCAATAGCGTAGATCTCCTGACTGATGCCATCCAGTCTTTCTTCGAACTCGGCAGAGATAGTGATCAGGGTTTTAGAATCGATCTTCACACCATTCTGCTCCACTTTAGCCAGAACCTCGGCCAACGGCATTTCCACATATTGGAATGTCCTTTTCATTCCGGTTTGCTCCAACTGCTTTTCCAAACGCTCCCACAGCTGCCATAAAACCCCTGTTTGCTCACAATAGTTGAGATAATAATCGGCTTCCGATTCCACAATTTCCTGTCCCTGTTCCGGTTGCAGTTTTTTAGCTGGCAACAGATAACGAAGCCGGTATTGCAACTGCCTTGAGAAGATTGCCTTGAGACTGTAATCACGCTCATCTGATTCCACCAAATGTGCTGCCAGCATCACGTCATTCACCTCATTTCCGCCATTTATTCCAAGGGATGAAAGCAATTGAAGGACATGTTTCCAGTTATAAGTAACTTTTTTAATTTCTTTAGAAGCAAACAGAAGTTTAAGCTCCTTGCCAATTTCATTTTGTTCCTGAGCAAAGCCGGGACCTTTCAAAGGCAGGTACCAGGCTCTGGAAGCTTCCATGGCAAATACCAATCCCTCGATCTCACCATCGATAAAATGATCACCCTTTTTAATCACATCAAATGCGAGTTGCCTGGTTTGCCGGGCTGTCTTTACTATGGATTTTAAATCCTGCATCGATTCCAAACGACGGGCTTCCACTTGTTTTACTTCAATATCAGATTCAGGCTGCTGTTCAATCTCCTCTTTCTTTTCTGTTCCGGGAGAAGTATTACTTGTCGAGGTTTTAAATTTTTTGAGGAACGATTTGAACTCCAAATCTTCAAGAAGGGATATTAATTCCTGATTGTCAACCAGGTTTTGCCGATCCATTTTCAGATCGTCCAAGGTAAATTTTAAAGGAACATTCACATCAATGGTGACCAACTCTCGGGAAAGAAATGCGTTGTCCTTATCGGCAATCAGCTTCTCTTTCATTTTGTTTTTAGGTAATTCATCAATATGGCCATAAAGATTTGGAATGGAGCCATACTGGGATATCAGTTTCATGGCTGTTTTTTCGCCTACACCCTTCACTCCCGGTACATTGTCGGAAGAATCACCCATCAGTCCTAAAATGTCTATCACCTGATCAGGTTTACAGCCAAACTTCTCTTCAACCTGCTTGATTCCCAGTTTTTGGTTTTTATGATTATACATGCAGTTTGTTTCGGTAATCAGCTGCATGTAGTCCTTATCACTGGTCACCATAATCCCCTGGATACTCTTTTCGGCACAGATTCGCATCAAAGTGCCGATAATATCATCGGCTTCGTAACCGGGAAAGGTTATGAACGGGAGTTTTAGGGCCTCAACCAGTTTCGGGAGATAGGGAAGCTGTTCCACCAGATCATCGGGCATCTTTTCCCTGGTAGCTTTATACTCCGGAAATTGTTTATGTCGAAAGGTCGGTTCACTGGTATCCGAAACAACAGCCAGATAATCGGGTTTTTCAGCATCAATGATTCTGGCAATCTGGGAGAAGAAGCCATAAATACCACTGGTATTCAGTCCTTTGGAATTGATCATGGGGTTTCTGATCATCGCAAAGTAATTCCTGTACAATATTGCCATTGAATCCAAAGCAAACAGTTTTGCCATAAGTCCTCTTAGCTAATTGAATATCTGTTACAACCTGCGATTACCGGTTCTTAACTACACAAATCACCGGGGCATGATCAGAAGGTTTAGGTTGTGAGCGGTTATTTACATCGATCTCACAACTCTGACACTGTTTTGCAACACTATCTGTAACCCAGATATGATCGATTCGCATGCCCTCATTTTTCTCAAATCCACGCGTCCTGAAGTCCCACCAGCTAAACAATCCGCCGTCTTTATGAAACTGCCTATAAACGTCCTGGAACCCCCATTGTTTAAACCTTTCAATGAACTCGTGCTCCTTGGGGTGGAAACTGACCACGTTTTGCATAGCCTCTGCGGATACTACATCCCGCTCATCAGGAGCGATATTGATATCGCCCAGCAATATGATTCGCTCGTCTTTTGCATAGCTGGCTGACAGTTCATCCAACAAATTCCCCAGGAATTCCAGTTTGTACTGGAATTTCGGAGATTCTTCGGTTTGCCCCTGGGGAACATAAACATTAACGATCCGGATACCTTCAATGGTCGCTTTTAGAAGACGCTTATTGTCATTGTCATATCCTGATCGGAACCCGATTTGAACATCATCCAAAGGATATTTGCTGAGGATTGCCACACCATTATAGCTTTTCTGACCAGCAAAGACGGAATTGTATCCAGCCTCCCTCAGCTCCTGCTCCGGGAACTGGTGATCCTCCACTTTAGTTTCCTGCAGGCAGACAACATCGGGTTGCTGTTCTGCCAGCCAAGATAAAATCAGCGGCAATCGAATCCGGATCGAGTTCACATTCCAGGTGGCAATTTTGAGATTCTCTGCCGATTTCTGTTCCTTTAATCGGATTTCATCATCCGGCAAAAAACAATCGCTGTTGGAATAGACAATCGTTTCAGGTTGTCCCAGCTTTCCCCCCCAGAACCTTTTCACTTCCAGGCTGTTGTTTCTCCACCATTGATAGAGCTTGGGAACAACCGAACTGTGAAAATCACCTCCAAGTTTTTCAGATAAGTTTGTTATGGTGGTACCTGATTTCACCAGTTCCAGAATTTTTTGCTGATCCATGATTAGCTCATAAAGAAATTTTAGATTTATGATTTTAGATTTCAGATGTTCTGTTTTGTGAAAGCTACGCTTTCAATTTTGTATTCTTAAAATTATTGGTAAAATAATCCTTTTTTCATGCCAACCTGCAGCCGTAGAATGGTTAAGTCACCCATCATGATAATTTTCACAGTATGACGTCCTTGAGTATGCTAAAAGTAATTGTTTTTGAAAGCAATCAGCCCGATGGGCGCATCCTACATTCCACATAGTCTTTTCAAGGCCATGTAGAAAGGTTTTGTCATTTATCTCTTAAATTTTTAACCCGAAAGCGTAGCTTTCACAAAACAGAAAATCTAAAATCTACACTCTAAAATCTAAAATATAGTCAGGCTTTCAGCCTGACAAACGTCCATTCGTTGTCATTCGAATGCTCCGGGCTGAACTCATATCTGTCCACATCGAACGATTTCATATCTTCCGGATTTTCAATTCTGTTATTGATAATATAGCGTGCCATTAACCCTCTGGCTCTTTTAGCGTAGACATGAATACTTTTCAATACTCCGTTGCGATCTTCTTTAAATGTCGGAGTTATGAGAGGTAATGTCAGTGCCTTTGTTTGAACCGACTGCACATATTGTTCGGAGGCGAGATTGACTATCACTTTGTATCGATGAGATTTCACCTCTTTATTCAATTGTTCCGCCAACTGGTCGCCCCAAAATTCGTAAAGATTTTTTTTGCGATTGATTTTCAGCTGTGTTCCCATCTCAAGTCGATAGGGTTGAATAAGGTCCATGGGACGGAGCAGACCGTACATCCCGGAAAGAATCCTGAGATTTTTCTGGGCAAAAGCCATTTCATCCGTAGTCATGGAAGCTGTGTCCAATCCGATGTATACCTCTCCACGAAACAGGTAAGCTGCCGGCTTCGCATTTTCCTCAGTAAAAGGTAGCGTCCAGTTTTCATATCGTTGTTTATTAAGCTGGGCGATTTTCCGGTTCACCGACATCAAACCTTCCAAACCTTTGATGGATTGTTTTTTCAGCTTGGTAACCAGTTTTTGCGAATCATTCAAATAATCTGGTGTTGTCGTATTCAGGGAGTATTGCTGGGGTTTTTCATTGAATGTTTTGGCTGGCGAAAGAACAGCGATCATGGCTCATTATTTGGTCTTCAGGTTTAAGAATAAAAGCCACCCGGAAAGAGATGACCCTAATGCCTCCTGAATTGCGTCCGGAGGTATTTTTTATACCGCTCGTTTAGTTGGTGCAATTATCCAGATGCAACATGAAGTCCAACCATATGCTTGTTTCGGTTTTAGCTTGGATTAACTGAGGAATTTCGAATTGGAGCCAGCCGGCATGATCGATACATTAAAAGTCCCAGGTTGCCCCCAGACTTATCACTGATGAGGACTTGTCAAAAAAATCGATATTGCTGTCGGTTTTCGAATGGCTGGACAAAAATTGTATCGTCCGCTCTTCGGTTCGATACATCAGCATAAAGGTGCTGCTCTCGGTGATATCTTCTCTTGTTTCATTGAATATGGGATGGACTGCTTCATATTCGGCCTTTCCGTAACTACCTCTGACTATTGCCATGAGTCCTTCAATAAAAAGAGGAATTCTAAGGTTTCCCGATTGATTGAACCCTGTATAACTGTCAGCTTCTCCCTCTGTGTGGTTTGAAATGGAGTCATATCCGAGACCTAAAAGCCATAACCGGAGTTCCACAGTGCCTGTTTCTTTATAACCGTTTCGTCCCAGGGCAGAATCAACTTCAGGTGTCTCATCGTCTTCATACTTCAAATCCAACCTGTTGGCTCTGAGTGTTAGTCCAAAAGCTTTACCCACAGAATAGCTGGCCGTTTGCGTTATCTGGCTTTTGCCGGTTGTATCCCTGGTTTCGCCCAATAAGTAAGGATTTTTGTAGTCGTTTGTCGGTAGATCAACTTTGACCAGACTGAAGAGATTGACTCCGGCTTCCACCGCAAACACCCCAATGCCTGTTTTTTGCTTGCGTTCAATTACCAGACCTGATCTTTTGGAACCAAACAGCCAATTGCCGGTTTCAGCTCGATCGTTGTAAATCAATTGCAAAGTCGGCAAAGGCAGCACTTTTTCTTCAACTTGCGGGTCTTCATCGTAAGAATCTATCTTGTCATCCAGCTGACCGGTGCTTTTCATGGACATCAAACTAACACCGGCTTTCACCAGCCAACCTGGTTCAACCTTTTGACCCGGAGGCGGAGCGTTTTGAGCAGCTATCTGAAAAGGGAAAAGGAAGGTAAGTAAAATCAGGGAATACCATGTTGCGTCACGCATACGTAAAAACCGACAGGAGTTCAAACCATAAATGACTTTGAGATCTACACACCAAAAATCGATGCTATACTCAGATTATAAGGAATCTATAAGCAATGTATTAAGAAACTGTTAAGGAACCGGCTAATGTCCATACTTTCAACTTAGTACACTACTGTCTCAACTCTTCCTGAGACAAGAAACCAATATTCAATAGCAATGCATCTAATATACCTTTGCCTTCAGACTCTTACCTCTTGAAGTCCGGCTTGGCACGCAATATGAAGTTGAAAGATTTTGAAAGACATCGTGGTTTCTAACCTGGGAGGCAGGAAACAACAATTTTTTATGATAAGGATCGAAAACACCACCATGGTTATGTTTTCGTTTATCGATCCGGGTTGAAATTAAAATAGATGTTTTGATGCGTCCATGATAGAATGACTCCCGTCAGTGACCGAGATCCAATGTTGTGGAATACTAACGGATCGCTTCGGAGTCAGCATAGACGTGACAAATGTAATCATCCGTAGAAATAATCTAACCTGATATTGGAGAAAAAAATGACAGCATTGGATAAGTTAAAGGACGATCACAAACTAATTCGCAGGTATTTGGACAACTTGTTTCTAGCTCATAATTTTCTGGTTGAGCGAGAGGAAGTTCCCGCTTCGGTTTTTGACAAAACCCTGGAATTCTCAAAGAAATTTATGAACAAATACCATCACTATAGAGAAGAATACGTTCTGTTCCTGAAGCTGGCTGAGAAAAAAGGCGGCACCATTGATCCACAGATCGTTTCATTGAGGGATCAGCATGAGCGAAGCAGGGACCTGGTTTCTCGAATCAAGGAAGCATTAAAAGGTTACAAAAGCGGCGACGAGGTAGCAACCAGTCGGCTTACAGAGAACGTTGGATACTACGTTTCACTGGAAAGACAACATGTGAACAGGGAAAACCACGTCTTCTACCCAATGGCTGCCGAAGCTTTTTCCGCTGACGAAATGGGAGAGTTTGATGCAGAATTTGACAAAATCGAGCAAAAACAAGGTCCGGACGCCTTTAAAAACGGAGTCGACCTGGTAGAGTCCATCGAAGCCGACATGAAAGCAAAATTCGGTGCTATCTACAGAGATGCTTACGAAGAACTTGTTAAAAATCGAGGACACAACGATTAGACTCCTCTCCAGGGGACGCGACAGGCGTCCCCGTCTCACCTAGACCTTATTCCCGTCAATCTCTATACTCACCATACCACTTTCCAGATCGTATACCATTCCATGGACAACCAGATTCTGTGGAGTAAAGTTAAGATTTCGGACTCGATTTACTTCATCTTTTACTGCCCGATAAGGATCCTGAAAAACCATTAACCTTCTTCGTAGGTTATCGCGCAAGGGTTCACCCAAAGAAGTTT
>JAKSDL010000097.1 GCA_022360105.1 Pseudomonadota bacterium | reverse complement strand
GTTTAAATCATTTTGATCTGAGTTATTGACAATTGGTAGATAGCTAAATAGTATGTAATAAAAATGCAACCGGTTGCATTTTTATTACATACTATTTAGCTATCTACCAATTGTCAATAACTCAGATCAAAATGATTTAAACAGCGGGGCTCCTGTCGGTTTTTTTTCAAATAAAAATAGGTAATTATCATCCAATTCGCAGTCTTGTATTAATAAGCGGCAGGGATGATTTGCTTCATTTTGTTTTCACAAATTCTTACAATTAGTTTCAGCGCAAAATCGAAAACCCACCTATTTATTGAGGCTTTCCATGAAGCTTTTAACAGCGCTATAGGCTAATTTTGCAGTCAAACAACACCAAACAAAGTAAACGCACATCATGATCCCCAGGGAGATGCACACTATTTTGAAACCGTTTGAGGGGCTATTCCTGATTCTGGTTGTTTATATATTTGTCAACTTCAGTACGCGGGGAATAATCAGCTCATGGCAGTTGCTGGTTTCGTTTGAAATTATCTGTTTTATTCTAGCCTTGTTCTGGCTTTTTAGCAGAAAAGGATTTGTTGAACAAAAGGGAATCCTGGCTACTGTTGCCTCGCTGTTTTTAGGGCTCTGGCTGTTTAACATGTTCCGTTACCTTGAAATTGTGCGTTGGCCTTTAAACAGGGTTGAAAATCTGTCCGATTATCTAAAGCTGCTGATCTATCACCTGGTATTTTCCATCCTGATTTTGCTGCCTGTCATCGGTTCAGGGAGACTGTTTCGTTTAGTTGAATACTTAAAACCCGGAAACTGGAGCGATAAAGAACATTCTCGATTTGATCCGTTTCTACTGCTTCTTACCATAGCCGCATTGATCTGGATCTGGGCGATATTTGTTGTTTACCGGTCGGGTCTGCTAACCTCTTCTGCGGGTTCAAGATTCCTTGTGATTGCTCTCTGCAAGGCGTTCTTAACCGGATTTTCGGAAGAGATTTGTTTTAGAGGTGTACTCCAAAGGGCGCTGGCCGGTCGTTTCGGACCGTACTGGGCGATATTGTTGCAGAGTTTTTGTTATATGTTGTTTCACATCCATTTGGGAGCGGCTTTTTCTCCCAAGGTTCTTTTTTTAATCGGTGTATGGCTGCTGGGTCTTGTTCTTGGGCTTGTTACTCGCGTGACTTCAGGCATTGGCTGGGCTGTAGTTGTCCATACCGCTTTTGACGTGGTTGTAGAATGTGGGAATATATCGTAAATATGCTGTCTGATTACTGGTTTTGGGGAATCGCAGGCTTTTTTATTGGCGGTTTCCTGGCCGTGGCAAATCTGGTCAGAAACAAGTGCGGCTTTACCTCATCAATCGTTGCTGTCACTATTGGTGTCTATTTCGGCGCCTTAGGCACCAGGCTGCTTTATATTTTGATCTTCCATCCACACTTGTTTGTTGAGAATCCTCTACTGGCCATGGCGTTTTGGCAGGAAACGGGCACCTGGCTTGGCGGACCGCTATTGGGCGGTCTTGCGCTGGCATTGAGTTTTTATATTTTAAAAGAACCGGTTTTGACCAGCCTGGGAAGTGTTGCACCGGGTCTGGCCTTAGCCCACGCTATTGCCAGAATAGGCTGTGTAGTGAATGGGTGCTGCTTTGGTGCTCCAAGTACTGCCTGGTGTGCCATTTACAACAAGCACCTTCAAACCACGGTTCACCCTACCCCTATTTACAGCATGATCGGTGAACTGATTAACCTGGCCATCCTGCAGACCCTTTGGAGAAAGCCCGCCAATCGAAAATACCTGTTTCCTCTCTACCTCTTGATCCTGAGCTTTCACCGTTTCTTTAGTGACATGTTTCGTGGTTCGGAAACCGGTCCGGAGCTGATACCCGGCTTAAGAATTTTCCAGGTTATTTGTCTCTTCATTTTTGTTTTTGCTGCATGCTGGTTGATGATCGTTAAGTGGAAAAAGAAGGGCTTTTTTGCTGGTTTGTCCCTGGTTGGAATATCATTTCTTGTTGCCTTCACAGTTCGAGTAACATTTGATGAAAAAAAATCAGTCCAAACTCCGAAACCTGTTCACGGATCCTACCTGGTTGTAACCAGGGATAAATTTGTTGATGATTTGAGTGGTTGGATTAATCATCGCAAAAATGCCGGTTACGAGATGATCATCCAGGGGTGGAAATATTCGCCAAATGTACAGGAAATCAAGGATTGGATAAATTTAAAAAAAAACAGCAGGGCAAAAACCCTGTTCGATTTATCCTCCTGATCGGTGATTACGCTCCTGAAGAGGCTAAATCTGCCGACTGGTATTTGCCTTCGATCGATTATTACGACCTGATCACCACAGAAACCAAGGCCTTTTCAGATGTATTGTTCGGAGACTTGGATAGCAACGGTGTACCGGATATTCCGGTTGGACGTTTAGCTGTGCGCAACTCCGGGCAACTGCAGACGCAGTTACGGAAAATTGCAGCTTTTCAACAACGTCCGTTTTCACCTGCTCACTACCAGGCAAATCTTTGGGTTGGAGGGCTCGGTTTTACTCAACAGATTAACGATATTGTGCTGGATCAGAGTTATCGCATCCCTTCCTGGATGAACAAGACCATTATCAGTGCCCATCCCAAGTCACCTTATGCCGGTCACATACCGGACCAGCCCTCCATATTTTTAAACCAGGTATCCCGACCATTTTTCTTGTCATTGGTCGCTTCCCATGGTTCCTATCGTGAGATTCACCAAACAGTTTTCAAAGGCCAGAAAATACATCTGACAGTAGATGATCTGTCGCGTTTGAATTCATTAAATCCATCCGGATTAACCTTTTTGCTAAGTTGTAACACGGGCCAATTCAATCTCCCGATCTCGTCCGGATTATCTTTCTCAGAAACCCTGGCAAACCATATTGGCGGACCTATAGCCCTGGTTTCGGCAACAGGCACCAGCCACCCGTTAACCAATCATTATATCACAGAATCCCTGTTACAGGTTATCCCCAATCAGCCTGAAACAGTCGGTGAGTTGCTTCTCAGCATTCAGAAGCAACTCACCGAGTTGGGCACTGACTCATTCAACAGATTAATGCAGTCAGACGAATCTGCCAGAAAGCTAGCCTCGGCAATTCCGGAAAGAGACAGACACACCCTTTATCTCCCCGGATTATTGAAGAAAAATGTCCTTCTCTACAACCTGATTGGAGATCCTTCCATCCCGTTGTATCTACCTGGCGACCTGCAGCTTGCGATTAAACATAGGGATAAAGACCGATTACTCATCTCAGGTTCTACAAAAACAGATTGTCACAAGCTATATGTAGATTTATTACCTGCAGGAAAGTACAGCGGCGAACACAGATTTGAAACAATAGCAGACCGCAGAAAGGTGTTCAATGAGGTGAATTCCAGACCTCACTTCATGCTGTCCAAAGACATATCAGGCACTGAGTTTAGCGTTACGGTACCTATTAAAAAAAACCTTAGGCGTAAAGATGGTGTTTTGCGGGTGATAGCTGTGGGATGGGAGAAAAACTACGTGGCTACTGCTACATTTTAGATTTTTGATCTCAGATTAGAGTCTACTCCAAAAAGTCATTTAATGCTTAATTTGCGCTTCAATTGAAATTCTGAATCCCTGTCATGCCGGACTTGATCCGGCATCCACGGAAATGTACAAAAAAACTGGATTCCGGGTCAAGCCCCATAAGCGCTAAGTTATTTTTACAAGGTTTTCGTCAACTGAGTCACCTAATACTAAGTCTTTTGGGCATTTACTCCAAAGGAGCATCTTATAAAAGCATAGAGTGTAGCGTAGCGAAACCCTATGTTGACAGGTTCTACAGTTTTTATGCTCTGAAGGAGCATTTCAAAACCAAGGTTTGAAAATCATCATCTCGATGAAGCACTCCTTCAGAGTGCAAAT
>JAKSDL010000183.1 GCA_022360105.1 Pseudomonadota bacterium | reverse complement strand
TCAGTAGCAACCGATATTCGGCCCTGGAAGTAAACATGCGATATGGTTCTTCAGTTCCCTTTGAAATTAGATCATCGATCAGAACGCCAATATAAGCCTCATTACGCAAAAGAATAAACGGATCCTTTTCCCGGATTTTTAGAGCAGCATTGAGCCCTGCGATAAGACCCTGGGCAGCTGCTTCCTCATAACCGGATGTGCCGTTAATCTGACCTGCACAATACAAATTGGAAACATCCTTGGCTTCCAAGGTACTTTTCAGCTGGGTAGGAATGACATAATCGTATTCAATGGCATAACCAGGTCTGATCACCTTGACATTTTCAAGGCCTTTCATGCTTTGAAGATAAGCCACTTGAACATCTGTGGGCAGGCTGGTGGACATGCCGTTGGGATAATATTCCACGGACTGCAGGCTGGTCGGTTCCAAAAAAACCTGATGGCGTTCCCGTTGGGGGAATTTCTTGACCTTGTCCTCAATACTCGGGCAGTATCTCGCACCGATTCCGGTGATTGCACCACTGTACATGGCGGATTTTTCGATATTCTCATGGATAATTTCATGAGTCCGGGCGTTGGTGTATGTGATGTGGCAAGCGACTTGTGTGAGTTCGTTTTTTGTATTCCAGAAAGAAAAGCGGGGGTTATCCGCATCACCGGGTTGGCTGTCTAATACGTCGAAATTGATGGTTTTGGCGTCCAGTCTTGGAGTTGTCCCTGTTTTCAGGCGCCCGATTTGAAAACCTTTTTCTTTGAGATGTTCCGACAACGAACCGGAGGCAAACTCCCAGGCTCTGCCGGCTGGAAACTGCTGATGCCCTATATGAATCAGACCGTTCAGAAAAGTCCCTGTGGTCAGCACAACCGCTTTTCCTCGAATAATTTCTCCAAGATTGGTTTGGACACCGTTAATCCTGTCATTATCCCAGGAAAGTCCCGTCACTTCTGCCTGCCGAATGTCCAGATTTTCGGTGTTCTCCAGAATGGAGCGCATGGTGTTTTTGTAAACAATCATGTCCGACTGGCAACGGGTTCCCTGGACTGCAGGTCCTTTTTTCCGATTAAGGATGCGGAACTGAATACCTGTTTCATCAGCAACTATTCCCATGGTTCCACCCAGGGCATCGATTTCCTTCACCAGGTGCCCTTTAGCCAAGCCACCAATAGCCGGATTACATGACATAGCTGCGATGCTGTCCACAGTCATTGTCAACAAAAGTGTTCGGCAGTGAAGCTTTGACGCTGCCAGGGCAGCTTCACAACCCGCATGACCGCCACCGACTACGATAACATCCCAATCAAACTGACTCATCTGTTTTCCATCTGATATCGATTAACACCATCTTCGCCACCAGTTCAGCACCAGTTCCTGCTCTTTGGCAAAAAACTGTTCCCTGGAGATTTTACCTTCCTTGAATCCCTTTCTCAGGTAATGGAGTTTTACCATCCATTCTTTTTGATTTTCGCAATGGGACCACCCCCTGTTTTTTTTATTTTTCAGTGTTTCATATTCTTCTTCGGAAACATTGATGGGATGATCTTCCGACATGTTAGCAATATTAATCATGACAAAAAGGGGAATTTCAACATTTAAAAAAAATCAGAAATTTTAGATATCTGATTTTTAGAAGAAACAAAAAATGATAGACTCTTCTTTGGCTCTGTTGTAAGAATAAGACGTGGATTTCCTCATATGCTAGCAGTATTCACGGCGTAAAAAAACCTGAAATCAATGGACCTATTGACGCAATTCCCATATTTTCGGGAATTACGGGATTAATGAGACTTATACGGAAGCAGACCATGGACATTCAGGAACTAATTAGCGGGAATCTGGATAAAATCCTCAATTTGTGGCTGATAATCGACAAAAACAGCCAGATCGTGCATTGTAGCAACCCCGCCAGTCATCACCTGGGATATAGCAGGGAGGAGTTGCAGAACCAGTCATTTCTCCGCCTGCTCCCGGAAAACGAACCAAATCGTGATACCTTCATCAACGATCTTATTGCCCGCGCATACCAGGGAACGGTTGTTGATGAGCCGGTTCAGTTCAAGCTCAAAAACGATGTCATCATTAATGTCAAGTTATCGATGCATCTCCTGGAACACCAGGGAGAGGAATTCAAACTGATTATTTTTGATGATGTGACAGAGTTGATGGAGTTGAGAAAAATGCTCAACACCAGAACAGAACTGTTGCGAAAAAAATTCCGGTTGTTTGACAAAGATTTTATCATTAAATCGATCAGTGATATTGTGCAGGCTGTTCTGGTTTCCATCACCGCAGGTCAAGGATTGCGTTTTAACAGGGCTTTTCTCTTTTTTGTGGATCGCGAAGAAAAAGTACTGAAAGGTATTCAGGCGATCGGACCCGATTCCGGAGAAGAAGCGGGAATGATCTACAGTCTGTTTGATAGAGCCCCAAAAACACTGACAGAAATGATTGAGCATTACCGCCTGCTTGAAGACACGGACAGTACGGTAAACGCCATTGTCAAAAATATCCGAATCAGTCTGGATGATTCCAGCAATATCCTGATTCGAGTGCTCAACAACCAGAAGCATTTACTGATCAATGATGAATCTCCCCTGGTCGGAGATACCAGCGTTAACTGGCTTAGAAACACCTTGCAGGTCCATGAATGTATTGTAGTTCCGTTGATCTGGCATGGTCGTTCAACTGGTTTGATCATCGCGGACAATGTGGTCACCAAAGTGCCGATTTCCAACCTGGACATTAAGGATTTGAGCCGTTTCGCAACAGAAGCCAGCACAGCGATAGAATCGTCCAAACTCCTTAGCAACCTGGATCGAAGCATTATGCAAATCAGGCAAGCAAATATGAAGATCAAAGCCAGTCAAACCATGTTGCTGCAGAAAGAAAAACTGGCTGCTATGGGAGAATTGGTTGCACATATGGCCCATGAGGTCCGGGGCCCCCTGGCGACTATTGGTGGTTTTGCCTCTCGGGTACGAAAACAATTAAACGAGGATGATAAACATTACGAATCGATCAGCAGGATTGTGGATACGGTGGGAACCCTGGAACTGGTGATCAATGATATTCTGGACGGCTCCCTACCGGTCAAGGAAGACACCGAAGGGTGTGATTGCACAAAAGCTATCAATAAAGTGCTGGCACTATTGGAAGAGGAGATCCACAAAAGGAAAATTTCGGTGAATTTGAATATTCAGGGAAATTTGCCTAAGATCTCCATAAAAGAACATCATCTGTTTGAAATAATCAACAACCTTGTAAAGAACGCCCTGGAAGCCATCGAGCAGCAGGGACTATTGCTGATTCTGGCGGGAACCATTGATCACAAGGTAGTTATCACTATCCAGGATACCGGGTCTGGTATTGCACCTGCGTCAGAAGAGAAAATTTTCTCACCGTTTTTTACGACCAAGGAAAAAGGCACCGGTTTGGGATTGGTGGTGGTTAAAAAACTGGTTGAAGATAACGACGGTACTATCGATATTCGTTCCATACCGGAAAAAGGAACGACTTTCATTATATCTTTTCCTATTGACGACTTAGGAGATCAATATGAGCAACAGGAAGACTTTGCTAGTAATTGATGATGACAATAATATCAGAGAGTTACTTTCACTGGAATTTGGTGATCTCGGGTATACGGTCTTAAAAGCTGAAACAGGATTTGAAGGCATTCAGATCCTTAAAGACAAAGAAGTGGATCTGATAATTCTTGATATTAAAATGCCTGGCATGGATGGAATTGAAGCGCTTGAAAAAATAATAAGTATCAAAAGAGATTTGCCGGTGGTAATTCACAGTGCCTATAGCCATTACAAAGAGAATTATCTGACCTGGAGTGCCATGGCCTATGTTGTGAAAAGCGGTAATTTGGAGGAACTGGTTAAAACTGTTGAAAAGCTGTTGAGTTGATTGACTGACAAAGGGGAAATCTATGAGATTGCAACATGAGAATATTCAAACGTTTATTTTAGCAGGTGGAAAAGGTAGCAGACTGTATCCGCTCACCCGGCATCGTTCCAAGCCTGCAGTATTCTTTGCCGCTCGTTACAGGATTATAGATTTTGTGCTTTCCAGTTGCATTAATTCCGGGATCAGGCAGATTTATGTTTTAACGCAGACCAAGAGTTTTTCACTGGAACAACACCTGAGGAGAAGCTGGAACTACCTTCCGGCCCAACTTGGCGAGTTTGTAGCCGCTGTACCTGCTCAACAGCGTATATCGGAGCAATGGTACAGGGGAACGGCGGATGCTATTTTTCAAAACATGAACCTGATCGAGGATCATAGACCAGAACATGTTTTGATCCTTTCCGGTGATCATATCTACAGCATGGATTTTGGAGAGCTTTTTCGTCAGCATGTCGAATCCGAATCGGATCTTACGATTTCCGTTATCCCGATCAAAAAGAAAGAGGCTTCGCCATTTGGTGTTCTTTCCATGGACCCAGACAGCAGAATTACCAGCTTTTTGGAAAAGCCCCAGGATCCTTCATTAATTCCCGGTGAAGGTGATGATTGCTATATTAACATGGGTATCTACCTGTTTCGCACGGAACCTTTGGTCAGAATGCTGGCTAAGGATGCCAGGGAAAATTCGTCTCATGATTTTGGCAAGGATATTATCCCTGCGATGTTGAATTCTTACCGGGTAAGCGGATTTCATTTTCCCAAGAGTAGATTTGGCCATTACTGGCGTGACGTTGGGACGATACAGAGCTATTTCGAAGCGAACATGGAATTTCTGGATCACCTGAGCACAGGCTTGATTTGCACCCCTGAGTGGCCGATTGGTTCACTGGGAGTAAGACTGGCACCAACCTACCTGGGAGGGGATTCTGCGGTTACTATTGAAGATTCTACTGTCGATATCGGTTCAACCCTCCGCTCCTGCCATTTAAAGCGATCTTTGATTGGAAGAAAAGTGACGATTGATGAAGGCAGTGTTATAGAAAATTCTATTATTATGTCCCGCTCCAGGATCGGCAAAGGGTGCGTTATTCGTAATGCTATTTTTGATGATGGGGCACGAGTCCCGGATAACACAACCATCGGGGTGAATCCGGAAGAGGATATGTCGAGATTTTTTATATCTGACGGAATTGTGGTTTTGCCTAAAGGATTCCAATTATAATACCCATTTTAGGGTTTTCTTAGAGTACGCCAACTTCCTGGTAATTATTACAGATAGCAAAGCTGACATGGTATGGTAGTCGGTTATCGATTGTTGATGAAAACGTCGCTTTCTGTGTTAGCAACGATTAAAAGGACAAATGTTGCTCTTGAATGGGTAGATTGTTTCTCATTATCTTTCGGGGCTTGATTAATTGTTTCGCAGACTGATACCCGGACTGATAGCCTAAAGAAAGCCGGAACAAAAGTCGTACTTGCAGACAAAACAAAGCTGAGACTAATCCTAAAATGTGTGTTATAACAAACCGGGTTGACCCCAACCCGGAAACAACATCCCACCCTTTTATCCAGGTACTCAAAACCGTCTCCGTGTCATTGGCAAAAACTGTTTTGATCACTATTTCAATGTGAGAACCAATAACTGGCCTATATTCCAATCGTCCAAAAAGTAACGCAATGAGCTAATTCCCCAATAACAAAAAGATAATATGGCATTATTTCGCAATAAAAAAGAAAAACTGAAGTCGTCGCCGGAACATCAACGACAAATTCGAAACCGGATTGGATTGATTCTGTTTCTGTTCGTCCTGATCGTTACCTTGTTGCTATTTAACTACTATCAGCAGGGGTTGACCGATTGGAAAAGCATCGATGCCAATCTCAATATTTTTCTGTTAATTAACCTGAATATCCTGTTGCTGGTTACGGTGATTCTGTTGATTATCAGGAATCTGGTGAAGCTGGTTTATGAGCGCAAAAAAAGGAAACTGGGATTTCGCCTAAAATACAAGCTGACCCTGGCATTCATGCTAGTCTCTTCCCTGCCGATGTTGATGTTCTTTTTTATAGCACACGGACTTCTGAAGGATAGCCTTGATTTCTGGTTTAAAGGGCAAATATCCCTTGCCGTAAAGAACTCATCGATTGTGGTCAATAACCTCAACAAGCGGGAAAACAATGATCTGAAGGTATTTGTTCAGACGGTGGCAAATGACTACAAGCTGTATCTGAAAACCAAGGGCATCAGCAAGGAACCCTTGTTGGATTCAGAGTGGTTTGCCAATACCATCAACCGCTATCGCTTGGATGGGATTACCATCTACAATGCCTCACTGGTTCCTGTCGGCAACTGGTTTGTGGATGAAGTGAACGAAAAAATCTGGGAACCTTTGCCCAGGGAAATACTTGCCCAGAATTCTGTTGATTTTCCTTATCTGCTCAGCAGAAAATCGGATAATGGTAAAATCAGTCGGTCCATGGTACCGATTCAGTTCAATGATGAGACCTTTTATCTCGAAATCAGCAAGATTCTGGCCGGGTCCGATTTTGAGGATCTTGTCATCATGCAGGCAAACCTGGCGAATTTCAGAAATCTAACCTTATTGGAGAACCCGATACGGGCAAATTTCACAACCTATCTGCTTCTGTTTACCGTTTTAATCATTTTTGGGGGAATCTGGTTTGGATACTATCTGGCCGGCAGTATTGTAGAGCCGATCGAGATTCTGGTGGGAGGAACCAGGCGGATATCCAAAGGGGATGTTGATTTTCAGATCGATCTCCAAGTGGATGATGAAATCGGCATGCTTCTGGATTCGTTTAACTCCATGACCAAAGAATTGTTGAGCAACCGTCGTGAGCTGGCGATCAGTCAGGAAGCATTAATTGATACCAATAAAACTCTCGAAGAGCGCAATGTTTTTGTGGAACTCGTATTGCAGAATATTCAGACAGGAATTCTCTCTGTGGACAATTCCGGTTATGTCAATGGAATCAACCCCTATATGATCCGTCTCTTTCAGATCGATCCGCCGGCAGTTCTCCAAAAGCACTATTTGAGTGTTTTGACAAAAGAACAAAAGAAGTATTTTGAACAGCTTAACCAGGAACTGACAGATTCCGAGCAAACCTCGGTAAAAAAAGATCTGCACCTGAAAATGGAAAAGCGCACTATTCATGTTTCCATGGAACTATTTCAACTGGAAAATCAACAGGGAGAACCTCTTGGACGCCTATTGGTTGTGGATAATCTGACAGAGATTGATCGTTCGACCAGGGCTAATGCCTGGAGGGAAGTAGCTCGCAGGATAGCTCACGAAATCAAAAATCCGTTGACGCCGATTCAACTTTCAACCCAGCGCATTCGTCGTCAGTACCTGGAAAACATCGAAGAACCGGATATGCTGGATAGTGCCACTTCAACAATTATCCGTGAAGTAAATGGACTTAAAAAAATGGTGAATGAGTTCTCAAAGTTTGCCAGATTGCCTGAGATTATTCCTTCGCCCAACAGCATCAACGATATCTTGAAGGATGTGTGTGATCTTTTTAACCAGGGATTGCCGGGAAGGATACAGTTGAACCTGATTCCTGATCCTCTAATCCCTAAAACCCTGCTTGACGCAGAACAGATGAAACGAGTTTTCACAAACCTGATTGATAATGCTATTTCTGCTATCAATGGGGATGGACGAATCGACCTGATCAGCTCTTATTACAAAGAATTAAAGATTGTTACGGTAGACGTGGTGGATAACGGTTCGGGAATACCTGTTGAAATGATGTACCGGATCTTCGATCCTTATGTGACTACCAAAAAAGAGGGAACAGGACTCGGTTTGGCTATTGTACAGCAAATAATCTCAGATCATGGAGGATTCATTCGTTTAAAAAACATGGAAGATCAGGGTACCAAGTTTACCATAGAATTACCGGCTTGATCCCTTTGTAAATATCGGTTATTTATAACGGATAATGAGTTAATCCCGGAAGACTACTTATTAAATGGTAAACTTTGTAAATTCTTGCGGAATTCCAAAAATAGTTAGCGTTTCAATCAGGTAACAATGGCAGACAAGATTTTAATCGTAGATGATGAGCTATCAATCCTTTCAACCTTGAAAGATGTTTTGGAAGATGAAGGTTTTGAAACGACAACAGCCGAATCTGCGGAAACTGCCATGGAAATATTGCAACGAAGCAGTGTCAATCGTTTTCAAGCGGTGCTACTGGACATCTGGATGGAAGAGATAGATGGAATCGAACTGCTGGAATGGCTAAAGGACAGATATCCCAGGCTACCCGTTATCATGATGTCAGGCCATGGAACAATTGAAACAGCTGTAAAAGCCACCAAAATCGGTGCCTATGATTTTATTGAGAAACCGATTTCACTGGAAGAATTATTGATCACCTTGAATCATGCTCTCAAAGAAGCAGCCTTGGAACGGGAGAATGAAGAGCTTAAACTCAGGCAAAAACCACAATCTTTTGAAATTATCGGTGTTTCTCCTCCAATAAAAAAGGTGATGGAGCAAATTGAACTTGCCGCTCCTACGGATGGCTGGGTTTTGATTAACGGTGAAAACGGAACAGGGAAAGAACTGGTAGCGAGACAAATCCACAACAGAAGCTTAAGAAGATCCGGTCCTTTTGTAGAATTAAATTGCGCCGCGATTCCTGACGAAATGATTGAAAGTGAGCTGTTTGGACATGAAAAGGGAGCGTTTCCCGGTGCATCCAGTCTTAAAATCGGTAAGTTCGACCAGGCCAATGGCGGTACCTTGTTTCTGGACGAAATCGGAGATATGAGTCTGAAAACTCAATCGAAGATTTTAAGAGTTCTGGAAGAACAGCGCTTTGAACGGGTGGGCAGTGTGGAGATGTTTGAAGTGGACATCAGAATAATCGCCGCTTCCAACAAGAATCTCCAGGAAGAAATTGCGGCAGGGAATTTCCGTGAAGATTTGTATTACCGGCTGAACGTCATCCCTATTGATATTCCACCCTTGAAGGAAAGAAAAAAAGACATACCGCTGCTGATCGAACATTTTCTCTATCAATTCGTTGAAAACGGTAAGAGCTCAAAAAAGAAGATCAGCAAGGAAGCATTAAACAGCATGATGGCTTATCATTGGCCAGGCAATGTCCGGGAATTGAAAAACATTGTGGAACGAATGATAATTATGGTTAAAACCCCTACCATCACGTTAAAACACGTCCCTCCTGTCATCCGCATGGCTAATCAAGAGCTGCTGCAGGTGGATTCATTTCCAACCACCTTTAAAGAAGCCAAAGAGACTTTTGAAAAGCAGTTTATCCAGACGATGTTGCTGAAAAACAACTGGAATATCTCAAAAACAGCAGAAAACATCCAAATTGAACGAAGTAACCTGCACCGTAAAATCAAACAATTGGAAATTATAGTGCCAAAATGAGCCCATTGAAGAATGGATGATTTGCCGCTTTTGTTTGGTTTGGTACTCACTGCTGTTTCACAAAATGACGAATAATCAATCTCGTACTTGAAATTACGCCTTGAGTATTGAATCATTTGTTTATATGGTATTTTTGCGGCTTGGTGAATTGAAAATGCCTAAGCTTTCCTGGTAGTTGACTCAAATGCTTCTCTTTTCTCCATATGTTTTTTTGGTTGAATGTGCTAGAGTAAAAGGAGTCAGCTGGATTGTAACCAAACCCCCAATTACATTGTGTGCTGATCCAACATTGCAATATGAGAAAATTTCATGCTGAAAGGACTGTTTCAAAGTAAAGAAGACAAAATTAGAGCCAAAATAGATGAGCATCTGGCGGAAGGCATGAAGTTGATGTCTGAAAAGTTCTATAATGGTGCAATGATTGAGTTTGACAAGGCCATGGAACTCGATCCGGAAATAGTCTATCCAAAATTGGTGGAAGAGCTCAGTAATGCAGCGGCTTCGGGGGATTTGCAATCTGCCTTGTCCATCGGCTTGAACCTGATAAAAGAAAAAAACGAAGAC
Source organism: Pseudomonadota bacterium (assembly GCA_022360105.1). The sequence continues at coordinate 68,445 of JAKSDL010000183.1, read as the reverse complement.
TTCGAACTGGCCAACAAGCTGGGCAACTATGCGAGGGAACTCGGAGACTATAAACAGGCCGAAGGATTATATAAAACAGCTTTGAAGGTCAAAAGAGGTTACCAGAAAGCTTTCTACAATCTGGCCGCTTCACAGGCCAGGGTTAATATTTACGATGATGCTGTTCCCAGTGCAATTTCCAAGTTCGAAAAGGTGGAAAACTATGTCCTCCCCGAGTACCTGGGTGAGGAAAAGCTGATAGATACCCTGACTGAAAAGGTGGGGCAGGAGAAAAAGGCATCGGTCAAAGAGAAATTACAGGAATTGACCGTGGAAAGGGATCGGATGATAGAAGAGGGTTCTGCGGTTGAAGCAAAAGGCATCGATCTGGAGATTAAAAAGCTAAAAGAAAATGCCGACAAGGTGCTTCCGGAAGAAATTCTGAGCGAATTTGATAAAATGGCGAGTGAAGACTCCGAAAATGGGAACGACCATCTGTACAATAAAGTACTGTTTGCCGTTAAAAACAAATTGGCCAATGTAGCCCTGGAGACTATCGGCAAGCTATCCGTTAAAGATTATGAAACACTGGGATTGCTGCAAGCCATAGCGCTTGAGCAAAAGGGAAAACGAGAAGAAGCCGTGAGCAGGATGATTAAGCTCCTGGGGAAAAACGAATTCAATCGATACAACAACGTTAATCTTGGCTTGATGTACCGCCGTCTGAACAAGACATTTCTTGCTACCAAATACCTGATCAAAACCGCAGTCCTGCTGGAAAAATCCAACGGCATATACAGCATGAAGGAACTGGTGAAAGAAGCGGATGAATGCTACGAAACCGGTAACCTGAAAAAGGCGTTAAACTACTACACTATTGCGGTTACCGAAATTCCTACTCCAAGAATCTGGGATCAGATTGGAACCATCTATATTGAAAGGAAAAAATACGATGAAGCGGTGGAAGCCTTTCGCCGCCTGAAAGAACTGGACCCCAATTCAGAAATTGGTGACAGTAAACTTATGGAAATCCATAATTACTATGTTGAAAAAGCCGATGTTTTAATGGATGAGCGTAAGTTTAAACCGGCTGCGGACTATCTTCACAAGGCTCTTGGCGTCTTGAGACTGCCCGATACCCTCAAGAAAACAGCTTCGGTATACAAACAACTCAACGTACCTGAAAAGGAAAAAGAATTATTAAAAGAGTACCAGGAGATTTTGGATGCCGAAAAAGATAAAGAACAGGAAGAGAAAAGACAGGCCCTGATACTGCAGGGTAAACAGGAACTAGGTAAAAAGAACTACCTCAAAGCCATCGAAATTTACGAAAGTATTCTGCGCATGAAGGTCGACCGTAAAGTTTTTTTACAACTGGCTGCTCTCTATAAAGGCCTGAAAAAAATGGATAATCTAAACGATTTGGAACGGCGTTGGGAGAAGATGGTCGCGCACGAAGAAAAAATGAAACAGTTCGAAAAAGACGCTGCAAGAAAAGAGCAAGCCGAGCAGGACGGTCCCTAGTCCTGCTTTTTTACAGCATAGTGAACGGTGACGCTGCCAAAATGAAAATCATGGTACGACACGTCTATATATCCATGTTCCCGAAGTATTTCGGCCAGTCTTTCCTGGGAAGGATACTCAACAGAAGATTCCGGAAAATAATCAAACATATCCTCACCCGGATAAATCAGTTTTCCAATTCTCGGCACAATCTTAAAAAAATAAAAAGCAAAAATCTCCCGAATAATTGGAATCTTAACTTTCCCCATATCAAGACAGAGAAAGCGCCCGCCAGGCTTTAAAACCCGATAAACCTCTTCAAGGCAGGGCGAGATATCAATAAGGTTTCGCAATCCATAACCGACTGTCACAGCATCCATGCTTCCGCTAATGATTGGAAGCACGGCTGCATCCCCCTGCAAAAATGAGGACAACCCTGTTTGATCTCTCTCAGCTGCAACAGCCAGCATTCCGGAAGAGAAATCCAATCCCAAGGTAGTGCCTTGCTTGCCCGTTTTTTTTTGAAGCAGTTGGGTGATGTCACCTGTTCCGCAGCAAATGTCGAGGACTTGATCCCCCGGATTAAGCCTGGCTTTTTTTACCAAAAACCGTTTCCAGTAGCGATGCATGCCTTGGGTGACAATATCGTTGAAGAGATCGTATTTTCTGGCTATCTCGGAGAATTTCTTTTGGACGTAATCTGCTTTGGATTTTCCTTCAGGAATGGTAAAGGCCATAATGAGTTGGTGTATAATTACTAATTTTGAGCAGGTGCCCCGGCTGCGGCAGTTGGCTGGGCTGTTTGGTCTCCCTCCCCTTCGGCAGGAGTTGCAGGCGTGGCGAGAGCTGCATTTTCCAGATCAAACTCATAATACCTGTTGTACAATTGTCGCTTTTCTCCAAAACGCACCCCATAGACGTTACTATTGACGCTGCCCTGGAAGTAAGCCAGTTCAACAATACCGATCCAGCCTTGGGTAATGTGTTTCTCAAGTTTTATTTTGACCCGTTGCCCTTTTTGGAATTTAGGTTGGATGGGATCGGGCATTGGGCAGGGTTGTTTAAATTTGGATGTATCGCCATAGCACATCCAGGTGGCTTTCACGAAAACGGAGAAACGGTTGCCTCCACCGTGGGTAATGATGTATTTGTCAGGTGAGAAGCCAGTGATCTGTTCGAACTTCTTTTTATCGATGTGATCATAAACCTCAATCAGAAAAGCCCGGTATTCGCCGAAAACATTAGTTAAAGGCAGGAGTAAGAAAAGACTTATTACCGATATCAATCTTGTCATATCGATACCCCGGCTAATTCCAGCAGATCAAATACCTCTTCATCACTAAGTTTTCTTACTTCACCGGGTTTCATCTCTTTGAGGTCCACATTTCCAATGCCAAATCGCTTGATTTTTATGACCGGATAACCAATCTGCCCGAACATTTTTTTAATATGATGCTTCAGCCCTTCCTGCAGAGACACAGAGAGCCAGGTTTTATCATTGACATGATGCAGCAGCTTAATTCTGGTCGGTTGCCTTTGCTTACGATCGATAATCGGACCTGCTTTAAGCTCGTTTAACTGCTTATTGCTGATTTTCCCTTTAATTTTTACAAAATATTCCTTCCAGACATGTTTTGTAGGATGAGCGATATTTTGGGCCAGATCTCCGTCGTTGGTCAATAGAATGAGACCTTCGGCATCATAGTCCAAACGACCAATAGGAAACAATCTGGCTGAGGTTTTCGGAAAGTAACTGACAATCGTATCTCTGCCTTGAGGGTCGTCCAGAGTTGTCATGCATGATTTGGGTTTGTATAGAGCGTACACCACTTTTCTGGATTTTTGTCCTCCCACTTTTCGACCATCGATTCGTACATGATCTGAATCTGGATTGATCTTGACGCCCATTTCGGTGATTATGGAGCCGTTAACAGAGACGCGGCCTTCGGCTATCATTGATTCTGCCTTTCTTCTGGACGCGATACCGGCATCAGCGATGTATTTTTGTAACCTAACCGACATCTTTGTTTCTCAATTTTCTAAATGCATCAATTGCTGCATGTTGTTCAGAGGTTTTTTTGCTTTTGCCCGTACCCACTCCGTATACTTGATCGCCAACGATCAATGCCGTGACAAACTCCTTATCGTGATCCGGGCCTCTTTCTTCGATGACTTTGTAGGTTAGTGTGCCTAGTTTGTTTTTTTGCACGTACTCCTGAAAGTCGGTTTTATAATCGACCGATGCAAATGTTTCTTCGGCTTTTTCTATCTCTTCGGCAAATAGATTTTTGATCAGGCTGGCAACTATTTCCACTCCTTTGACCTTTTTGCTGTCCAGATAAACCGCTGAAAAAAGGGCTTCCAAGGCGTCGGAAAGAATGGAGCTTTTTGCCCTGCCACCTGTTATTTCTTCGCCTTTGCCAATAAACAGGTATTGCCCGAGGTTTATTTTTTGTGCCAATTTGCTTAAGCCCTTTTCTGATACCAGCACGGCTCTAAATTTGGAAAGCATGCCCTCCGGTAAATCGGGATAGTTTGTCATCAGGTGGTCGCTCATGACAAATTGCAGGATCGCATCTCCCAGGAATTCCAGTCGTTCGTTATTTTCCTGGTCATTTTCATGGGCAAAGGATTTGTGTGTCAGGGCCTGGACCAGCAAACGAATGTTATTAAATTTATAATCAAGTGTTTGCTGAAGTTCGTCCAGCCTTTCCGGTGTGTCGTCGTTAAAGGGTTCCGGCAGGATACTATCATGTGTAGTCATGGTATTAACCGACTCGAAGGTTTAATTGTCCGCATTTAATAATTTCGGAGTCAATACCATTAAACCAAGACAATACGAACCATCCCCGATTCCAGAGATAACCGGTTCTTGACTTAATGAAACTGAATCCTTTGAGACAGTTGGCAGCCTCATTTATACACCTATCAAGACTTCTGAATGGTTGTCTTCATAAATCTATGCAAAACACTGTTGTAGCAGGTTTGAGGTTCGGAATAATATGTGCAATTTCCCTACCATGAGAATCGAATTGGTCAAGGTGACAAGATGGATTGATCAGAGAATTGCGTTTAAAAAAACACTCTTATGGCTGATTTTCTTGACACATAGTATTTGCTCTCGACGAATCGATGGAGACTTATTACAGTAAGACCATTGTTTTTCGATTCTCTAACTTTCTCATCCAAGCGGCAGGAATGAAGAGCCAGTCCCAACCCGAAACAGTTGACAAAACACCTGCTTTCATTCTCCAAACATTTTTTGGATTTGATCGGTTTATTGGTCATCAGGAAGAGATTATCCAGCATCTTATTCAAGGAAAAGATGCCCTGGTATTGATGCCTACCGGTGGCGGCAAATCTTTGTGTTTTCAGATACCTTCTCTTGTACGCAAAGGAACAGGGATTGTTATTTCTCCATTGATTGCGCTGATGCAGGATCAGGTAGATGATCTGGTTCAATCAGGCATACGTGCCTCTTTTTTGAATTCATCACAAACCTATGCCGAATCGGATTCGGTAGAAAAAGCTCTTGTTAATGGGGAATTAGATCTGTTGTACATTGCTCCTGAGCGATTGTTGACAGATCGTTTCCTGCACTTGCTGGAACAGACAAAGGTAGCACTTTTTGCCATCGATGAAGCGCATTGTGTATCCCAATGGGGGCATAATTTTCGGCCTGATTACATTGGATTATCTATCCTCCCCAATCGTTTTCCGGAGATCCCCAGAATTGCCCTGACAGCGACGGCTGATTCAGTGACAAGGCAAGAGATCCTAACCAAACTCGGGTTAACAGCTGCCAGGCAATTCATTTCCAGTTTTGACAGACCTAACATTCGTTACCAGGTAAAGTTAAAAAATCAACCAAAGCAACAACTGTTGGATTTTATTAAGTACGAACAAGAGGACAACTCAGGAATCGTCTATTGCCTGACCCGAAAGAAAGTGGAAGAAATGGCTCAATTCCTCTGTGAACAGGGGTTAACCGCTCTTCCTTATCATGCCGGACTGGAATCGGATACCAGGTTAAGGCATCAGAGACGGTTTGTGCAGGAGGAAGGGATTATCATGGTCGCAACCATTGCTTTTGGAATGGGAATTGATAAGCCTGATGTCCGCTTTGTGGCACATCTGGATTTACCAAAAAGCCTGGAAGCATATTACCAGGAGACAGGAAGGGCGGGGAGAGACGGCAATAAAGCCGTTGCCTGGATGGTTTACAGCTTGTCAGATGTAATCATGCTTAGAAAAATGTTGGAAAGCTCCGAAGCCAATGAACAATTTAAGCGGATCGAAAAGTTAAAACTGGATACATTGCTGGGGTTTTGTGAGACGACCGAATGCCGAAGACAGGTGATGTTGAATTATTTTGATGAGCAACTGAATCAGCCGTGCGGAAATTGTGATACCTGCCTGGAACCCATCAAAACCTGGGATGGCACCGAAGCCGCACGAAAGGCATTATCCTGTGTCTATCGCACAGGGCAGAAATTTGGTGCGCGATATTTAAGCGATGTGTTAATGGGAAAAAGCAATGAACGTATCGACCGATTCAATCATGATCAACTTTCGACTTATGGAATCGGAACTGAATTGACTGCAGATGAATGGCAATCTGTGTTTAGGCAGTTGATTGCAGCAGATCTTTTGAATATCGATCTGACAGGATTTGGAGGATTCAGACTGACTCCAAAATGCAAGGCTGTGCTAAAGGGGGAAAAACAGGTGCTGTTTCGCAAAGATCCCATTAAAAAATCCAGAAAAAAGGTTCGGTCCGGTGCTGATTCTCACCTATGGAAAGACCCTCAAGATGAAGCTAATTGGGAAAAGCTTAGAAAACTGAGACTGAAATTAGCCCAGGAGCTGGGTGTGCCTGCCTATGCGATATTTAAGGATGATACATTGAAGGATATGATTCGTTTGCAGCCCAAAACCCTGGGGGAAATGGCAGAAATATCCGGAGTTGGAAAAAAGAAACTGATGACCTTTGGGGATATTTTTCTGAAAGAACTGGCCAGTTTTTGAACATTGGCAAATCTGCCCAACATGTTGCGCTAACCGCTGTCAACACTAAAATCAGCGATCATACAGTATTTTCAGGTTTACGAATCACTTATCATCTCGAAGAAATTGTGGGAGCGGTGGCCGACTTCTTTGTCTTCTCAGGGATCGTTTCATCATCTTTTTCAGGAATTTTCGGGCAGTTTTGCGATTTTCTTCCTGAACGATCTGTTTCATTCTCAAAGCATCAACCATCCACCAGATCATCAACCCTCCCATCGTCATTGAAAAGAGGATCTGCTTGAAAATTCTATTGTTGTAAAGATAATGGCAGGAAAAAGGAGGTGGAATCAGCCAGAACAGGTAGGAAAGACCGGTTTTCTTCTCTGCCAGGGCATATTCCTCATAAAATTCTTCTTTTAGCACCTGTGGCAGCATTGAAACGGCTTCTCTTACACTGGCCGGGAGTTGAGAATGGAATTGCCCTGTGGGCGACAACACCTCATCTTTTTTTGCAGGGGGATCGGCATAAGATGCTTCGATTTCTTGAGCAATTCTGTCCATTTCTGCGCGAGGTACTTCGGTAATATCTTCCAAAGCCTGCAACGTTGCCTCCAGGTTAGCATCTTTATCCTGTTCCAGCTGAATTTCGCGTTCACGAGCTAAAACTTTTTCCCGAATTTTATCCAGAATCTCTTCCTGCTTGTCGCTCATATCCTTTATTCCTGTATGATAAACGGTGAATGACAGTTAATTCCTTTACGATAATCAAAACAACCCAATAACTCAAGCAAATGGATTTGAATTGACAGTAGGCGATGATAAATGGGCGTTAACTCCATTCCGGCTTCGGGAGCTCTGATCCAAGTGCCTAACAATTCGACACCCGGATAAGGGGGAGGGTGGGCTAGCTGTTTTGATCCAGGTACTTTTGGATTTTGTCAGCTTTTACTTTGGCTTTTTGGGCAAGGGTACTGTTCTGGTTATCCTTTACCACCGAATTGTAATGTTCCATGGCCTTTTGCCACCGTTCGTTTGATTGGTAAAGTTCTCCAAGACGGTAATGAGTGGTGGAATACCATTGGGTTTTTTGAATGGGTTGTTTTGCCAGATCTTCCAGGATTTTTATTGCCTGAATATATCGCTGTTGCCCTACATAAAGCTCGGCTAACAGGCTGGAAGCCTTGAAATGTGCCTCTGTATCACCGGTATTGTGAATGGCATAAAGCTCCTTTTGAGCTTTTTTTCTCTGGTTTAACTTGCTTGCCATAATATCAGCAACGACGATTTGCAATTCCAGTTTTTGCTGTTGATTGTCAACCAACCTAATAGCATCCCGGTAAAAACCGACAACTTTTTGATGGCTGCCGATTGCCTTATAACGGGCAATCAGGATATCCAAAACGGAAAGTTTGGTCTCTTTTTCTTTACGGGGCAAGTATCGATAGGCAGTGGTGTAATGGCCCAGCGCCAGGTTTGCATAGTATTTTCTTGCTTTTAAAGGATGTTGCCGCATGGGGTGCTTTTTGTTGCTGTAAGCGTAAAATACCTGGTCTGCTGTTTTTGCGATGTTTAGAAGATACCAGGGGTCTCTTGCTTTTTTCTGGTCCTGCTTTTTGAGAAGCAACATCAATTCAACACCTTTTGCCCATCGTTCAAGTGTTAAACAAAGATCTATTTTATAAAGCAAATTGTTTTGCCCGCTACCAAAGGAGGATATTTTTGAAACTTTATCAAGATAGGCATAACCGGCATTAAAGTTTTTAGTCTTTTTGAATACTTGAAGATAATTGCCAAACGCTGCCCTGGCAAATTGATTGTTTAACGGTAATTTTGCATATTCCAATCCTGCCTTTTTCCAGTTCTTTTTCGCAAAGTAGCAATTGCCCAAGTAATAACTCAATTCAAGCCTGTCTTTATGTTGAGCCGGGAGTTTCACCTGCTTTTGCCATTTAATGACCGAATTACAATCCTTAATAACATGAGAGTTGCGAACTATGCTGAGCAACAGCATGTTGCGGATCTCTTGCTTCTCTTGATATTTCAAAGCAGTGGCATAGATTTTATTGGCTGATTTATACCATTTCTTGTTTTCATAATACTGCGCTCGAGTTGCTGATATTTCAAGATCAGCCGCATGTTTTTTACTGTTTTTTTGCAGCCAGGCAAAGTCGTTTTCCGCAGCTTTTTTTCGATTCAGGGAGTTTAATAACCAACCTCGTTGGTATCGGGACTGTTCAAGAGAGATGGGGTTTTTGGATTTGATATTGGTGGTTAGCAGTTTCACGGATTTTTCCCGATCTTTTTTTGAAGATTGTTTTGGATTTTCTTTGAAGATATAGTAATGGGACTGCGCGATACCTAAGTCGGATTTGGGTTTGATATCGGGGTCAGGCCATTCGGATAATTGTCGTGCAAACCAGGAGAGGGCGTTTTTATGCCGACCGCTCTTCTGTGCTTCGATTCCCAATTGATAGGCAATTCTGGCTTTTTCTTCTTTGGTTATGGGCGAATCCAACGCATCAAAGAACAAGCTTTTTGCCATCAAGGTATTGCCGGTGTGATAGTAAATCCAGGATAGGTTATGCTGTGTCTCAATCCTCTGCTGATCGGTAATGCCTTCAGATTCCAATACCTGTTTGAATTGATATTCCGCCACTTGCCATTGCTCGGCTTGGTACGCCTGTTGGCCCTTGATAAAACTGACATCGGCCAGGTAGGTGGTTTTGGGGAATTTGGTGATTAATCTGTTTAAATCCACCATTCCATCGGGCTGCTTTAAGCGTAATTTCAAAGTACCGCTTAAATACATGGCATGTTCAACCAGTTCTGATTCCGGAAAATGGCTGATAATTTTTTGATACTGCCGAAGTGCCAGATCAAATTTACCCTCGGCGACGTTCATTTTTGCCTGGATTAAAATCACATCGGGAATTAACCTGCTGTCCGGATATTTGTCCAGGAAACTCTCCGCTTCCTGTCTGGCGAACTCATAGATTTTGTCTTTGAAGAGATTGTTGATGAAACCAAGGTCTTCCTTTTCAGCAGCCGAAACAGGTTGGTGTTGCTCCGCGATAATTGGTGACGTGGGGCATACCAACATTGACAGCGCTACTAAAAGCAAAAAGAAATTCCTGAATCCTGACAGGTGAGAAAGCATCTTCATTAAACTAATGGGATTTTGAATAGGATGTTTGAATGGTTACAATGGAAACACTTCAGGTTCTATGGTTTATGTGAGCCTACAGCCCTGTTTGAACCCCGTCAAGCAATGACCTTGCCGGCATTTTGTACCCTGTTGTCGACAGAAAGAATCATTGACGGGAAATTTTCTCTACAATCCCTGTATCCTTGCTGTTCTCATTGACATAGCGGGAATAAATCGCAATATTAGAACCCAGGGTAACGCAAGCTGCCCGGTTTCAGTCGCCTGACCCATCCTAAAACCAGCCCTGCCTGTTGCATAGCCTCAGACCAGGAAACACCAATATCACATTTTTATGTCAGAAATAGAAAATTTACTCGAGACCCTGGATTATAAAACAGACTCTATATCAAGCAAGACTCTTATCGAGAAAGCCGGAGGATCGCTAACACTTTATGCGTTTGATAAAGCACAAGGGTTGGGGGAGCATACATCCCCGCATATTACAATGGTTCAATTGGTGGAGGGCAAAGCGGAAATTAGAATTGACGGGCAGAACAGCCTCATAAAAGACGGAGATTTTGTCACCATACCGATAGATGTCCCATATTCCCTGCAGGCAATTCATCAGGTCAAAGTTCTGATATACCGGGTTAATTCATCCACTCCTTGAGGAAACCATGAACCGTCTGGAAAAGCAGATCCAATTTATCCTGGAAGTGGACAGGTTAAAGGGGGTGATACGTCGCTCCTTTTTAGTTGGAGCGGATCGTTTGGAAAACTCCGCTGAACATAGCTGGCATGTCGCTTTACTGGCTATGACCTTGCTTGAGCACTCCGATTTGGAGGTGGATCTGTTGCGAGTGATGAAAATTCTGATTTTACATGACATTGTCGAAATCGATGCAGGCGATACCTATTTTTTTGATACCGAAGGCAATGCAAATAAGGCAGAAAGAGAATCCAGGGCTGCAGATCGCCTGTTTGGCCTGTTACCGGCTGATCAGGAAAAAGAATTCAGGGATATCTGGGAGGAATATGAAGCTTGTGAGACCAACGAAGCGAAATTCGCTTATGCTCTGGATCGATTTATGCCCGCCTTGCACTCCTATCATACTGAAGGCAGAAGCTGGAAACAACACGGGATCACACTCGATCGTGTCTTAACCTTGAATGATCCCATAAAAGAAGGGTCAAAGGAACTTGCCAGGTATGCCGAAAAGCTGTTCCATGATGCGGTTGACAAAGGTTATTTAAAAGCTAAATAAGCTATTGATAAACCTGGTTCATAAAAACGTTCTGCATGAAAAAGAGAGATATGTAAGCGATAACTGCGGATATCGCTGGTGTACTCACCCATCCCAGGCTAATGCGGCCTATCACATCCAGATGAATATTCCTGCCTCCCTTTGCCAGGCCAATCCCAATAACAGCTCCCACAACAGCTTGTGAGCTGGATACCGGAACGAGCGGTATTTGCGGAAGATTCAGAAACATCAGCAGTTCGTTTAATTCCCTGGATGAGAAAATAAACAATACCAATGAAGATGAGGCAACAACGATCAATGCAGTAATCGGGGACAGGGTATAGATGTTACTGCCGACAGTCTCCATGACTCTTCTTGAATACGTGAAGACACCAACAGCTATGGCAATTCCACCCAGTAAAAACAACTGCTGTGCGGCAGTAAATGAGATTAACCCCTCAACGGAAAAAGCTTGAAAAGGAGAGGACGGCACAAACACACCCATTACATTGGCTATATTGTTGGCTCCCAGACTATAAGAACCAAAAGCGCCCAGTAGAATCAATGCCACCCTGGTTCGTGAATCCTGCCTGAAAAGGTGAATCCGGGAGTTTTTTACATAAATGCGGGCAATTAAATACAGAATGATAGCGAAAATCATGGAAAGTATCGGACTGAATATCCAGGTTCCTACAATTTTGGAAAGAACTGCCACGTCGGTGTGCACTCCGACAAAGAAGTTCCAGCCGATTATGGCTCCAACAACTGCTTGAGATGTGGACACGGGCAGGGTCAGACGTGTCATCACCAAGACGGTAAACGCCGCTGCAAGTGCAACAGTGAAAGCTCCTGCCAGGGTATTGATCGATCCGAGTTTACCGAGAGTGATGGAAGCTCCGGTTCCGCCTGCAACTGCGCCGATAATCACAAAAACGCTGCAGATTGCCGCCGCTGTGGTGAATTTAATCATACGCGAAGCGACTGCCGTACCAAATACATTCGCTGCATCGTTAGCTCCCAGGGACCAGCCTAAAAACAAGCCGCTGGATAGAAAAAACAGCACTGCCATCATGGTCATTCTCCCTTAAATCTCCCGTTTGATGGCAAACACCGACAGTTTTTCACAGACAGTTTCTGCAACATCACTTACCAGTGCCATTTTTTCTGCAAAATATCTTAATTGAATACGTTCTGCCAGCGTATTGAGTTTATCCGTGGAAAATACAACTTTTTTTATGGTATCTTCGAGTTTATCCACTTCGTTTTCATAAAAGAAAACCTTATTGGAGAATTCCGTAACCATGGTGATATTGGAAAAGTAAGCGGATACAGCGTTAACCAGTTCCTCTACCGTTTTGGTGATATACTCGGACATGTTAAGGAAATCGGCTTTGACAAAGTCGGGGATCTTTGGTTTTTCAAAGGAGTAATTCTCCATAATTTTTTTAGTTACGTCGATCACCTTGGCGAGGGATTCCAGCAGGTCCCAGACATCCCCGCGAACTTCCGGTATCAACATATGTTCGTATAGCTTATCCCTGACTTTCCTTCTCAGCCGATTGGCATCTGATGTCAGTTTGCCAATTTCATCCAACCTGATCTCGAAGCGGGCTACATCATCCTTCATATATTCCTGCATCGCTTCGTCAAATATCAGGGCGGAACGCTGCACATGGTAGAGATAGGATTTCACATCTCTTTCCATTTTCGCGATCTTTCCAAATATACTGATCATTATTCCTCCGTGGTCATCCGATTCCGTTCGCCCTCATGCATGTTTTATCGACCTTAGAATATTTTTATTAATATCGTATTCTTAGACCTTCGTAAAGTTCAATGATTCTTGGGGTATAGTTGTAAGATTAGGGCAGGTAGCCATCTACAAAAGGAACGCAGTAATGGTGTAGCTCGTTGCCATGACCAATACGATGATATCATTCCTGGAAAACTTCAATTCGGGGTCTGTCCTTTGTTCCGAGTAACATCTGGATTCCATTGCCAGTATCAGTCGATCCGCAGTATTCAAAAACTTGCGCAACAAAGGGATTGTAAACAAGGAAAGTCTTCTCACAGGATTTTTTACCCGCTCGATTCCCCTTGCTTTCTGAGCGTCGGATATCTCATCCGCCTGTTCCAGAATCAGCGGCAGGAAACGGATCATTAAGCTGATCATCATGGCAACTCTTTTTTCCGGAACCAGGGGAATCGGTTTTAAAAACCACTGGATTGCTGTCTTGATTTCCAAGGTTTGGGATGTGGATATCAGGAGGATACCACCGATTAAAACCACCAAAAGCCGCCAGCAGTAGAAAGCTCCGGAAACAAGACCTTGTTGAGTCACAACGATGTCGGCAATTTTGAACAGGGGATCTCCCGGGGTAAAAACGGACCTGGTGCAAAACACAAACAACAAAAGCAGGAAAAACAGACGGGTTTGGAAGAGAGTCGATTTCAACGGGATTTTCTGCCAGATGTACAACCCAACCAACAATATGGAAATCAGCCCTAAAAATTGCGAGGTTGCTTTGAAAGATAAAAAGTTGATAAGCAGCAAAACAAACAATTTGCAGCGAATATCAAGTTTATGTAAATAACTGGTTCCGGGTCTGTAGCTTAAAACTATCAATTCAGCCATGATTGAATACCTTGTCCAAGCTTGGCCGAGCAAGGAAGCCGCACGCCATATTGTTCGACGATTTCCAGTATTTCCAGGGGAGAGCCGGTTTTAACGATGGAGCCATTTTCGAATAACACAATTTGAGAGGCGCAGGCCACGGTCTTTTCCAATTCATGGGTTACAATAAATATGGTGTGCCCGCTTTCGTGAAGATCAAGGATCTGCTTTAAGATCAATATTGAGCCAGGATAATCCAGGTTGGAGAAGGGTTCGTCAAAAATCAGAATGTCCGGATTCATAGCCAGGACACCGGCAATGGCCAGTTTTCTTTTTTCTCCCCCGGAAAGTGTGTGGGGAGATTGGAGCTCTTTTCCCGTTAAGCCCGTTAGTTCAAGCGATTCCTCAACTCTCTGGTTGATAGCCGCCCTCTTTAATCCGAGGTTTTCAGGACCAAACGCGACGTCGCTGTAGACCGTCTCACCAACTATTTGAGCATTCGCATTTTGAAACACCATTCCCACCTTGCGGCGGGCTTTTTCCGGGTATTTTTCCACATGCAACCCATCAATCGTTATGGAGCCGGTTGTTGGGGACAACAGCCCATTTAGATGTCGACAAAAGGTAGTTTTGCCAGATCCGTTTTTGCCGGCAATGATCACGAAACTACCTTGTTCTACTGAAAGGTTTATCTCGTTGATTCCCCAGTGACCATTAGGGAACCTGTGTCCTAAATTTTTGATTTCAATGTGTGACATGGTAAATCAGATGGGGCTGTTCTTTATACTGCTGTTTGATCGGTTGTGATATTTGATCTTCCAAATGCAGGTCTTACGGCTTTGCCAATAATGACAGCTGCAATTATTTTGATACCGGCTCCGGGAAGGAATGGCACTGCTCCTACCATAAATGCCTTTTGCCAGGGCATTCCGGTTACATTCTTTAACCAGGGAACACCTACGGCGTAAATTGCGGCTGATCCAATCAACACTGCAAGCAAATCGAAAACAAAGCGCTTGCTTCCGGATAGGTCGGTTCTTTTATCTAAACTGTCAGTTACTATTCCAATTAAAAAAACAGCCATTAAAAAGCCAACCAGATAGCCACCTGTAGGACCGGCAAATACAGCAAAACCTCCCTTGCCGGCAGCAAAAACAGGCAAACCCAATCCTCCGGCTAACAAGTAAATGCCTACGCAAGCAGCGCCCCATTTCATACCCAGCAGGAGACCTGCAAGAAAAATAAAAAGAGTCTGGAGGGTTATTGGAACCGGACCCACGGGAATCGCAATAAATCCGCCAGCAGCAATCAATGCAGCCATTAAGGAGGAGTAAACAGTATTTCGAAGTTGAGTAGCTGATGTGGACATGGAAAAACCTCCTAAAGTGAATTTTGATGAATTTGTAATGTTTAGACTTGCTTTATTCCGCTGAAAGCACATTTTCATTCAGCTAAAAAGGTTGAGATTGCATGTCATCCTGTACGATAGTGTAGGATCTGTCATGGCCCTAGAGACAATCTGTTCCGAACATGCAAACCTTACTATTAACAAAGTACAGATGCGCTACCGGCTATTTTAAAGCGATTCAGCCTGAAACCGTTGCACTAAGCCTGATGAAAACAATCACCGAAGTATACTTTTTGTAACGAATCATCTGACTGCTTCAAAATCAACGCTCCGTTTTCGTCGATATCAACAGCCACGCCCTCCCATTCTTCGGAAGTCGTCATGACTTTGACTGTTCTATTTAAGGTAATGGTATGCTGCTTCCATTGGGGGATGATTTGGTTCAGATCAGGCTGAGACAACAGGAGCTTCATCTCGTCAAGAAACGATGCCAGTATTTTTTTGCGGGAAAGCCTTTTTCCGGCAAGGATACTGAGGGATGTGGCATTGGGCTCATTGATTGAGGGGTTGTTGTTCACATTAAGTCCTATGCCGATGTTGAGAAATGAAACCATGTCCGATTCCATCTCCATTTCTGCCAGCATGCCACAAATTTTTTTATCGTCAACCAGGATATCATTTGGCCATTTAACCCTGGCTTCGATTCCCAATTCACGTTGAATAATCAATGCCAGGCAAAGAGAGGCCGCAAAACTGTATCTGCTCATCATCATAGCAGGGATTTTAGGTCTTAAGACCAGGGTGAAAAACAACCCCCCGTCATCCGAAAACCATGTTCTTTGCAATCTACCCCTGCCTTTTGACTGCCTTTCTGCGATCACAACCGTGTAAGGCGGACAATCCTTACGCGCAAGTCGTTTGGCTTCAGACATGGTTGAATCGACTTCTTCGAAATAGTGAATCAATTCTTCCTTATCGCCAAATTCCCATGGGTAGAGTGAATCCGGAGAACTTATCAGTTTATAACCTGTAGGGCCTGATTCTATTTGATAAGAAAGCTCCTGAAGTTTCTTGATATGTTTCCAGATCGAAACCCTGGAAATTCCAAGGTTTTGGCTAAGTTCTTCCCCGGAAATAAATTCACCAGGTTTTTTCTGCAGTAATTCAATAAGTTGGCGCTTCATTTTGCTCTCTTTATTCGTTAACCAAGTTGAATTGGTAGGTTAACCAGTTCGATGAAAGTCTGTCAAATGCATGGGGAGGAGAGAAAAGCTCCCGCCGAATATGAGGAAGCTGCCGGGCGGGAACCGAATTGGAAAGGAAAGAATCCCGGATTACGGACGTTCGAAAACCATAGCAGCACCCAAACCACCACCAATACAGAGAGATGCTAATCCTCTTTTGGAATTGGTTTGCTCAAGGGCATTCAACAATGTAACTACGATTCTGGCGCCGGAACAGCCGATGGGATGACCCAGTGAAATAGCTCCGCCATAAATGTTTGTTACTTCTGCACTGATCTCCAGTTCTCGCATACAAGCCAGTGCCTGGGAAGCGAATGCCTCATTCAATTCGAAGAGGTCTATATCGCTGAGTGTCATCTCCAGTTTACCCAGCAATTTTCTGATTGCCGGAATCGGACCCAGTCCCATGTAGGCAGGATCAATTCCACCAAAATCATACCCTTTCACAATGGCTTTTATTTCCAGACCCAGAGATTCGGCCTTTTCCCTGCTCATCAACACCAAAGCAGCCGCTGCATCGTTAATTCCGGAAGCATTACCTGCGGTGACAGAACCATCCTTCTTAAAAGCCGGTTTTAGTTTGCCCATTTTTTCGGTGCTGGTTTCCATTGGGCGCTCATCCGTATCAAACAGAATAGGATCTTTTTTCCGTTGAGGAACAGAAATGGGAACAATTTCCCTCTGAAACGTCCCATCAGAGATAGCCTTCAAAGCTCTTTGGTGACTGCTCAGTGCCATGGCATCCTGATCCTCTCTGGAAATATTGTAAAGTTCAGCAATATTCTCGGCTGTTATTCCCATGTGGTATCCGTAAAAACCTTCCCAGAGACCGTCATTGATCATCAGATCAACCATATCGGCATTGCCCATTCGGGCTCCCCAACGAGTGCTGGGTAATGCGAAGGGTATCTGGCTCATATTTTCCATACCGCCGGCAACCATCACCTCAGCATCTCCGGTCATGATGGCTTGAGTGGCCAGAGCAATGGCTTTGAGGCCTGATGCACATACTTTGTTGACGGTAAAAGCGCCTGTTTCCTTTGCCAGACCGGATCTAATGCAAGCCTGACGGGCTGTGTTCTGTCCCTGTCCGGATTGCACCACATTCCCCATGATGACTTCATCAACCTTGATTGCTTTTAAGGCATCGTCCCATTTGTTGTAACGCTCCTCCACTTCGGATGATTTGTTCTTCAGTTTATCCGGTCCGGCTGCTTCCAGTTTTTCATCGATGGAAGGTCTGCAACCGGCTCTGACCATAGATTCCTTGATTACTGCAGCACCCAGATCAACCACCGGAACTGTTTGCAAACTTCCTCCAAAATTACCGATGGCTGTTCTCACAGCACTTACAATTGCCACCTCTTTCATGTCTGCTTCTCCTCATGGAATTGTTTACGGGAACATCAACCTATATGCGCTTAATTCAGGCTGTTTTTATCACCAAACGGTATGGCGGTCCTAACATCAATGTCATTTTGTCAAGCAAAACCGGCCAAGATGTCATTCTGAGCATAGCGAAGAATCTCTCAAGGGCTTTGACAGGTCCTTCACATCCGCTCAGGATGACAATCTGTCCTAATTCTCTTCTCCAGATGACATTGGTGCAAATCCGCCGTACCGTTTGTATTCCATCCAAAATAATCTTAGTTAAGCACTTATAAAATTTTGACCCCGCATGTAATATGTGACAGTTCCCTGTCACGACTTGTATGTGGGTATTCCTGAAACTAATGGTTGTTTAATTGATGTTTTCTAGAATCATTGAAACAGCTTCTGCACCGCCGAGACAAAGTGAAGCCATGCCGTAGCGAACATCTTTCAGTTTCATGGCATGGATCAAAGTAGTTAAAACCCTTGCTCCCGAGCAACCTATGGGATGCCCGATTGCAATGGCTCCTCCATTTATGTTTACCAGCCTGGCATCGATCCCCAGTTCTTTGATAATCGCCAGGGAAGAAGCTGCAAATGCTTCGTTGATCTCATGTAAGCCGATATCATCCAGATTAAGCCCGGCCTTATTCAGTACCTTGGGAATGGAATTTATGGGGGCTACCAGTACATCCGGCAGTTCGATTCCAGCGGCAGCCTGGGCAATTACTTTCGCCAGGGGTTTTAATCCCAATTCAGCAGCCTTATCTTTTGACATCATCATCACACAGGAAGCTCCGTCACTTATTTTTGATGCATTGCCGGCTGTCACCCTGCCGTCTTTATTGAAGGCCGGTTTAAGTCTGCCTAAGCTTTCCAGGTCAGTTTTTCGGGGACCTTCGTCAGTGTTGAATTGGAATGGTTCGCCCTTGCGCGGTTTGATGGTAAGCGACAGGACTTCCTGATCGAACAGGCCTTTTGATTGGGCATCAACCGCTTTTTCATTTGATTCCAGCGAGTACTGATCCATCTCTTCCCTGGAGACGTCAAACTTTTTGGCAACCAGATCAGCTGTATGTCCCATG
Organism: Pseudomonadota bacterium; assembly: GCA_022360105.1. The sequence goes on along the minus strand of JAKSDL010000183.1, from coordinate 49,905 downwards.
TGGTAATCATTGACCACATCCCAAAGGCCATCGTGTACCATGGTGTCAACCATGCTGGCATGACCCATCCGATAACCGGTTCTGGCTTTTTCCAAATAATAAGGGATATTGGACATGTTTTCCATCCCACCGGCAACAATCACGTCCGCATCACCACATTTAATTGCCTGGTCTGCCAGCATTGCAGCCTTTAACCCTGACCCACATACCTTGTTTACTGTGATGGCACCTCCTTCCATCGGCAAAGCAGCCTTGATCATGGCCTGGCGGGCAGGGTTCTGTCCCAACCCTGTGGGAACCACGTTCCCCATAATCACTTCATCAACATGTTCCTTGCCTATCCCGGCACGTTTTACCGATTCCTCTATTACCAGCCCTCCGAGTTCGGTAGCTGTAAATCCTGATAGTCCCCCCTGAAAATTCCCCACAGCCGTTCTTACGGCACTAACTATCACAACATCTTTCATCTCATAGTCCGTTTTATTGGATTATGCGGACTTTTTAATTAAAAATTATCCCGAAAATGTCCGCAATTTCTGGCTCGCATGTGTGATACTTTTTTTTGCAAGCTTTAGGTTCTTGATGTCTTTCATTGCATAATTTATAGCTCATGGAGCTTTCAGTCAAATGATCAGGATTTTGATGAAATCACGAAAACAGAGGTCTGCGGGTGGTTTTTCCTGCCACGGATTCTTCAATGCCCGGCGAGCTTTTGGATTATTTCAGTCGGATAGTTCAAGATTTGGTGGTCTCTGCGAATAGTTAAGGCGGTTGGTGCCAGGATTCATTTTTGCATGGCAGATTTAATTGAAATGAACTATTCTTTCAACGGTCAAACAATCAATCGACAGGGAAATTAGTCTGGCGATCCTCAGGAAGCACATCAAAAAACGGTTAAGCTATGAAAAAGCTGGTAATCCCTACAATTAAGAGCAATGAACCTGATTCTCAAAATGAACGACCCGATAGAATGATATTCACTGGTGATTATGGTACCTGTGGAGGTGATATTCATTGTTCGGGACGGAGGATTGTGGAAAACTGGTGCAATGCCCTGGCAGAAAAAAAAGGTTATCGTGGATTGGACAACAGATGCACCATGACAATGATAAAAGTACAATTGGATGCGTTGAATGCCCTTCTGGGGATTCAAAAAGGCTCACCCGACCGACAGAAAATTCGTGCTGAAGATGTTGACATTATTCTGGAAGAGGTGCGACAGGAAAACAGAATATGTATCGGCAATAACGAACCTGAACTCAACAGAATGGAGGCGTTTAATTTGGTTACGGATCTTCTGTTGGAACATCTGCATGTTACCAAGGAACTAAATAACCGATTTTTTGGAATGATGCTTGACAGCCCGGAAACAAAATCGTTTAAGGATTTGGATCCCCAGTTAATTCAAAAACTCAAATCGGCAATGTCCCGCTCAGCCAATCTGCTATTCAAGAACGAGTCGGAAATGTAACACTTGTCCCCAAGGCTGATCTTTTAAGCGGCTTTCGGAGCATGAACACTCATGATGACATCTTTGAAAGCCGAGGATAATTCATGCTCTTTTGCAACTTCGGCTGTAGCCGCATGACTTGTCTCCACACAATTCGTGTTTACCCAAGCATCCAAATGAACATTCGATAAGTCGATATTCCTGTTTTGGAAAAAGCGTCCCAGTGTTTTATGGATGGGAACAAATTTTATCAGCTTTTGATAAGAATTTAAAAAATCTTCTGCATGTTTTTCGAGAGCAGGGATATCGAAAGTATCGACGTACAAAGTGTCAAGACTATCTCGATAAAGGGCGGAGACTCTACCGTATTTCTGTAAATTCAGAAAAATCATGACCGATATAATCTTTCGCTTCTTATTGATGCAATCCAGGTAGCCTACTTTTATAGGAGAATTGATCTTGAGGATTTTTTTCATGATCCTTTCTATCTGATCAGGGCGCACAAAGGCCAGCTGGTTGTCAAAACGTGTTCCGGTGTTGGCACGCGAACGATCGTATTCGACAGCTGTTAACGTTTCCTTCAGGGTTCCTGTGGAATAAATACCATAATAGCCGTTAATTACACAGTAGGTTAGCCCGTAGAGGAATTGAGTGTCCTTAATCAGGGTGACTTCTTCCGGGAGCAGACTGAGTATAGATTTTTCAAAGCGTTTTCCAACTTTGGATTCCCGTTGCAGCGATTTAAAAAACCAGCCTTTTTTTTGATCAAATCCAACCTGAACCCTGCCCCTCGGAATCTGCAGATGATTTAATATGGACCTGGGGACCATGTTGTTGGGCGGGGTAAAATTCTTTGTATAAAAGTGGTGCCAGACTTCGAATTCCTTCGTACTTTTTTCGTCCACATGATATCTGGAAGCCTTGGAATGGACACGTTTGATGCAGCCCTGAAAGATTTTGCGAAGACTTTTCTCGAACACATTAACGGTCTCCACATCTCCTATAAAGGTTGCGTGTAATTTGGTGCGTTGAGATGAGTTTTCCGGAAAGGCAAGTTCCAGGAATCTGCACAAGACCTGTTCCCGATGTTTTTCGAAATTACGCTGATCGCCCGGTTTTGTGAAAACATCAGATAACCTCACATGAAGGGCGAATGCCAGGTCGATATTTTCGGAAATCTCAATCAAATCCCTGTTCTCAACACCGGAAACCAAACCCGGAACACCAAAGGCAATTTTTAGTGCCTTATAGCGTAACCACCAAGGATCGTACGATAATAACGGAAACTCCTTTTCCAGTTTGACAACGCTTTGAGGAGAGAACACCTGGCTAGCATTCATCATGTCTTCAATGTTGTCCGAGGAATATGCCATTTCATCCAGCATTTGCGGGTCTTTGATTAGCTGGATAATGGTTTTGTTTAGTTTTGCTTCAAGCAGGGTTTCATATCGCAAAAGATTTAAGGTGGCTTTAGGCAGGTTTCCATAGGATGCTTTAAAAGCTTCCCAATAAACGGCAGTGTAATGTTCTGCTACATAGGAAGGTTGTAGATCCGGAGTATGACCCTGGTTGATAATACGATTGGTGATATCATCAAAAATATCCACGACTCCGAATCGCAGGTATTCTGTCAGTTTGCCAAATGTTTTGTCGCTGTTGTTGATATCATTCGGAAACAGAAAATGGCTCGGGATGTTCGGGGTGAAATAGATCCCCGGCATCAGTGTCTCATAGTTGAGAATCAGCTCATAGGCACCACCTGAAGATTCCTTGGATTCTATGGTTGAACCAAAATGTCCCTTTCGGAATTCGTGTAGAGAAAAGGGAAAAAGGTAAACCTCGGAATCGGGAAACTTCTGTTGGATATAATCCTGTATTTTCAGGATTCTTTTCTTTAAGAATGTTTCCTGTATACGAACATCGTCGCTTAACCCTGTCCGTGCATTAAGCTTCATCAGGTTGATTATTTCCCGAACCATGCCTGATCGCCACTTGTTATCTTTGGAACGGCCGACGGCGTGCAATATTTCATTAGGCTTTCTGAAGAAATAGGCAAACAGAATAGGGTATTTGGAGGCCAGCCTCTTTTTAAAAAATGTTTTTACTTTTTCGATACTCTCCTTTTTAACTTTGGATTTATCGATTTGCTTCTTTTCAAAATAGCGATCTACCAACCCGTTACATTCTTTTCCCAGGGCTTTTTTTAAGGTATCATCAGTCCAGTAGCTTGAATCGATCAGAAAGGGTTCCAAATCATACTGTATTTCAAGATCCAGATCGGATGCCCCGTTTTTGTGTCCGATGGTGCCGATTGAACCGATACTGTAAACGCCGTCTATTGGTAGATGTCGACCATTTTTTTCAGGAATGGGTTTTCGCCCGAATTCTGTTAAAATATAGTCTTCGTATTCCTGCTTAAACACAGGAGAAAGACTTTCAATTCCCCTAATGCCATATGGAGCTTCCTTTACATAAAGATCTACCGAAGCTTCGCCCTCCGGAACAAGCGTATTTCCGGTCAGTTTCTTTATTTTGAAGCTGTGCTTCTTCATCCATTTTTCATTGTTGTTCAAAAGATAAAAGATTTCGAAAAGAGCCATCTTCATCGATTTATCAAATGAATCGAAGGCTAGTTTCATTCTTGAATCATTATATTCTTTGAAAAACTCAGCTCCTTTTTCCGCTCTTGATTTTAATCGTTCCGTGAGCTCCTTTTTTAGATAGATCCCTTCACGGAAAATATCGCAGAGGCTGGAGTTTGGTTTCTTACTACGACTGCTGGTGACGGCTTTTTGCGGCTTATTCTTTCCGGAAAATAAACTTTTTAAACTCATAGGTCCTCGGGAGCGAGTAAAATACTCGATTTTCAAGTCTGATCAAACAGTTCATGTCCTTTATTTATAACGCTTTAGCAACCTTTTGTCATCAGTCTTCTAAATTGCGTGTCTGAGTGGCTGTAAGAACACAAATTGATCAGGTTTGTGAACGTTGTATGATTACCGTAATTGTCTATTTACCGTATTGTCGCAATGATTTTACAATGATATCAATCAATTTGCATAGTCCATTTGTGAATTTTCACATTTTATCGTAATTTTTGAATTGATCGCCAAAGAAAGCCCTTGGTGCGATCAGCAACGAAACAGAAGTCGATGTTAAAAAGAGAAGAGATTACCAGGGAAAGGGTTGATCGCTTGGTTGCAGTGGCACAGAAATCAGGACCATTTCAGGTATTGACTCATGACGAAAGAGATAGAAATCGGAAAAGTTTTTTAGATCGTTTCCCAAAAAATGAAGATTTATGGGTGTTTGGCTACGGGTCACTTATTTGGAATCCGGCTTTTTTCTTTGAGGAAAAACAGAAAGCCAGGATTTATGGTTTTCACCGCAAGTTCTGTCTGCATTTGACCATCGGCAGGGGAAGCCCTGAAAAACCCGGATTGATGCTGGCTTTGGACAAAGGCGGTTCCTGCAATGGCATTGCTTTCAAAATTGCTGCTGACAAGGTGGAGAGTGAAACTGAAATTTTGTGGATGCGGGAAATGATATCGGGTGCCTATCAGCCTCACTGTTTGACCATGTTTACTGAAAAGGGGCCTGTTCGTGGCTTTACATTTGTGGTAAACCGGAAACACGACAGATACCTGGGAGGACTGAACATTGAGGACACTGCCAAGGCAATTTCAGAAGGAGAAGGTCAACTTGGCAGTTGCAGGGACTATCTGATGAATACTGTGAGTGGATTACTGGATCTTGGGATTCAGGATAGTTATCTGAAACGATTACAGAAAGTTCTTGGAGATCCCTAGTATTTAATGGTAAAATCTAGTAAAATGAGCCTTTTATGGGTGATAACAAGGTGAATTATGGTGTATAAAACTATCTCGAATAACCTGTTTTTGATAGACCTGGACCAAAACATTACAGGTTTTCGAAAATTTATCAGTTCCTGGTTATACAAGGGCATATCTACCACGTTTTTGGTTGATCCCGGTCCATCATCTTCCGTCAACTACTTGCTGGAAACCCTTGAAACGCTTGATGTAAAAAACCTGGATTATATACTTCTGACGCACATTCATATTGATCATGCCGGTGGGACCGGGGCAGTTCTTGAGAAATATCCCGATGCCATGGTTATATGCCATCCCAAAGGCATTGATCACATGATCGATCCACAAAAACTCTGGGAAGGAAGTTTGAAGGTTCTGGGTGATATTGCACGAGCATATGGTGAGGTGATTCCGGTTCCTGCAGAGAAAATAGTTGCCAAGGATTTATTGGAGACGGACGAAGGCCAGGTTGCTGTAATTCCGACTCCCGGACATGCCATCCATCACCAGTGTTTTCAGTTCAAGGATTGGCTTTTTGCCGGGGAAGTTGCAGGCGTACGTCATTTTTCTGAGCATGGTGTTTATGCCAGACCGGCCACACCGCCTGTTTTCAAGCTTGAAATTTCGTTGGCATCACTTGATCGTGTTATCGAACTGAAACCAAAGACCCTTTGTCTGGGGCACTATGGTTTTGTGGATAAGCCCGACCCTTTTTTGCGTCAGGCCAGGGAACAGCTACTTTATTGGGTTGAAACCGCAAGGGAAGAGTCGGCTCAAGGTACTGACGAATTGACATCAAGGATTGTGCAAAAGCTAATCTTAACGGACAGATTAACGGCAGAATTCAACCATCTTGAACAGGATATTCAGCAAAGGGAAGAATATTTTATCAGCAACAGTATCAAGGGCATGTTGCATTATTTGCAGAAGCAGGTCTGAATATCAATCCGCTTGAATGCGGAACTGAGAAAACATTCGAGTATTGAGCATGATCTCATTGAAGGAGTACACTATTGGCGATATTGTTCATTCCAATCTTCGATGGACAATTTCCAAAGGGGTGCGGTTAAAAGACAATAAGCCGGTTTTTATTAAAACCCTTTCTGTTGACAATCCCGCAAACTCTGACTTGAAGAGATTTCAGCATGATTATGAAATAGGTAGATCCCTGGATCATGAGAATGTCCTTTCCTATCTCGATTTAGTTCCCAGTGCCGGTGGATTTGCCATCATAACCGAAGATTTTAGCTCCCAGGCATTGAGTTTCCTGTTAAAGCAAAACGCCTTTACCCATCAATCTTTTCTATCTTTTGCCATCCAAATTGCAAGTGCTTTGGATTGTATCCACAGGCAAAAAATTATCCACAGCGACATCAATCCGGCGTCGATTCTTTTTAATCCCGCCAAAGATATAGCTAAAATTGTGGATTTCAGTCTGGCATACCAGCTTAACTGGGAAACAGATTTTGAATCGTCGCCTTATGATATTAGCGGTAGTCTCTCGTTTATATCTCCGGAGCAGACAGGTAGGATCAACAGGCCGGTGGATATTCGTTCGGATTTCTATTCCCTGGGAGTGACCTTCTACTACCTGCTGACTGGCAAACTCCCGTTCGAACACACAGATCCAGCCCGATTAATTCATGCGCACATAGCGCAGTATCCGGTTACCCCTAAAAATCTGAACGACTCCATCCCTGATGCCCTCTCTGATATTGTGATGAAACTGATGTCAAAAGATGTGGAAGATCGGTATCAGAGCGCATCCGGATTGATGGCTGATTTGGAAAAAAGCAACAATTGTTATCATTCAACAGGCCGGGTTGAATCATTCAAGTTGGGAGAGCGTGATTTTTTGCCTCGGTTGCGACTATCACACAAAATCTACGGCCGCGATGAAAATTTAGCCGATGTGGTCAAAGCATTTGAAACCCTGGATCAGAATAAAACACATACGCACTTCATATCTGGAGCACCAGGGATTGGAAAGACCCAGTTTCTTAGAGAGTTGAGAAGGGTTTTATCCTTAAAACGGGCAAGAATCATAAGTGGGAATTATGAGTCAAATCGATCCGGGGTGCCGTTTCTTGGGATCATACAGGCACTGCGGCGCGGTATTAAAACGATTTTGACTGAATCGGATCAAAACCTTGAAACCTGGCGCAGACGGTTCCTCAATGCCCTGGACAACAATATCCAGGTGGTAGCGGATCTGATTCCGGAAATTGTATCTGTGGTGGGAAAAGTAAATATTCCTGATCAGTTGGAAGCGGATGAAATAAAAAACCGTTTCCCGTTTACACTGTTGGAACTGGTAAAAACGCTGTGCCAACCTTCCATGCCGCTGGTCATAATAATTGATAACCTTCATCTGGCGGATGCTGCCTCTTTCCGGCTTCTGGAAATTGTTTTAACCGACTCCTCTCTTTCCCATTTAATGCTTGTGGCAGCATATGGCTCGGAAGTGCCTGAATCCAGCAAAGACGTTGAAGAGTTTATCGGTAAAATCGGCAGAGAGAACGTAACCGTTCATCATACCTCCCTGGAAGGGCTTACATCCCGGCAAGTTACTGACTTTGTTAACGACAGTTTTCGCTGTGGATTCGAAAAAGCACATGGTCTTGCGGCTGTTGTCACTCCTAAAACGGCGGGGAATCCACACTATATAGCCAGATTCCTGATGCAGATGTACCAGGAGAATAGAATTTTCTGGCAAGATGATGAAAACGATATTCAGGAATGGTCATTTGACCTCTGCACTATCAGGAAGCAGGGAGCAACAGATAATGTTATCGATTTTCTTGAATCCAAACTGGCCGATCTGGATCTCGATGAAAAAAAAATGCTGGCAGCTGCTTCGTGTATAGGCATGGATTTTACGATAGATATCCTGCAGGAGTTGCTGAACAGACAGGAAAAGGAAATCAGCAGGAAATTGAATCACCTTGTCAGGGAAGGGATTTTACTGGCTATTGATCCTGGTGCTATAAATTTCGGGATGTCGTATCGATTTGCCCATCCCCGGTTAAAAAAAGCCTTTGATGTTTTTGAGGATGAGAGTTCCAGACAGAAAATTCATTACAATATCGGAAAGTACTTGTGGGAACGCCACTACCAGAACTTTAACGCTGAAACGCTTTTTCAAACCGTACAACATCTAAATGAAGGCCGGGCGCTTATAAAATCAAATGAAGAGCTTTCCCGGTTAATGAGATTAAATTATCAGGCTGGCATCAGAGCAAAACAGGCAAATGTGCATGAATCTGCTGTTGTGTTTTTTGAAACAGGAATAGACCTGCTGGATGAGCTGGAAACAACGGTCAAAGACGAGAACTTGTTTTCTCTGCAGATCGAACTTGCTGATGCTTATTACATGCTGAGTGCTTTTGATAAAATGGAGCGCATCATTAAAGCCTTGGGCGATCAGAATTTAGGCCAGCAACAGCAGGTGGTGGTAAGCGAGTTGCAGATCAACGCTTTTATGGCTCGAAATATGATGGCACAAGCGTTGGAACTTAGTCTTGAGTCTTTAAAAAAAATTGGTTTTTCTTTTCCATGCAATCCGGGCAAATCCAGGTTAACCAAAGAACTGATGCATACCAAATGGGCATTGGCGCGTGTTAATCTAAAAGATCTAAAAACACTTCCCGAAATCAAGGATAAACATAAAATCCTGATCCTGCGTCTGGTGAGAAAATCACTTATGTCGGCTTACGTAGTGAATCCCCACCTTTTCATACTGATTATCCTGAAAATGATGCGTTACACTTTAAAATGGGGTGTATCCGAAGAGTGTATATTCTTTACCTACTATGGTTCCATTGTCTGCAGTATCCATCAGGATTTCGATCTGGGCTATCAATTCGGCAGTCTAGGCATTCAGATGACTGACAGGTTTCCCAACTGTAAAAACAGGGCTCCAAACATACACGTGTTTGAAGCGTTAATTCGCTTCTGGAAGGAACCTTTGAAAAATTCCATACCTGGGTTGTTGGAGGCATACAAACTGGGAGTAGAAACCGGTTATATGGAAACTGCGGTAAATAGCCTGTATTCCGGTAGTATGGCAGCTTTTTTTGGAGCAGAGTTTTTGGTGGATGTGGAAAAAAGCATTGAAAAACATTTCCGGAGAATTCGTCAGCACCAGCACAGGGCAGCGATACTGATATGCTCATTTCAACGTCAGATGGTATTGAATTTACTGGGCAGGTCTGATGATCCCTGTAAATTGGAAAATCCTTACTTCAGGGAATCGGATATGGTTGCCAAGTATAATCGAGACAATGACATAAATGGTTTGACTCATTATTACGGATGCAAAATCTTCTTATACTTTCTGTTTGGAAGATACGATACTGCCGTAAACAGTGTAAAAAGCTTTCAACCAAGAATGGAGAAAAGCATAGGGTTTTTGACTCATGCGTTAATCAATTTTTATTATGCCCTGTCTGTCCTTGCCATCTTTGAAGCTCAACCTGCAAAAGAGAAAAAATCTTTTCTAAAAGAACTGGATTTCATTCTGGCTCTGTTTAAAAAAATGTCGGCTGCTTGTCCGGTTAATTACCTGAACAAATATTATTTGCTAAAGGCTGAGTTTAGTCGGGTCAGAGTTGCCGGAGATGCGTCTGATATATATCGATTAGCGATAGATCTATCGGGAGAAAGCGGTTTGGTTTACGAGCAGGCCATCGCTAATGAAAGATTCGCCGGATATTGGATACAGCGAAATGAACCTAAAATAGCAGAATTGTTTCTGCTGGAAGCCCATAGTTTATACAGCAGGTGGGGGGCAGTAGCGAAAACGAAGGAAATGGAAAAAGCCTACCCTGAGTTTTTAAAACAGCAGCCCAATATTTATACAGCCGCGCAATATACGAGCGATTTCCCCCAAATAACATCCACACAACAGGTAGATTTCCAAGCCATTCTGGATGCTATTCGCAAGGTTTCGGGAGAAATCATCACCAAGCGCCTGTTATCCAGTATTCTTAAACTTGTTATAGAACATTCGGGAGCGGAAAAAGGTTTTCTGATCACAAAAAAAGACAAGGAGCTGGTTATAGAAGAAGCGGCAACATCCAGAAAAGATGGTATCGTTTCAGTTTATGAGCCGGTGTTGAATTCCAGTAAAACGAGATTTTGTGAGGCAATCGTCAGTTTTGTGTTCAGAAGCGGCGAAACTATTTTATTTGACAATACCTACAAACACAGTCCCTTTACCGGGGATGAATACATCAAGAGGAATAAAACCAAATCCCTTTTGTGTGCGCCATTCCAATTAAGAAACTACACCTATGGTGTCATCTATCTGGAAAACAACTTGTCGGAATCGGTTTTTACAAACAACAGGGTAGAGTTTATCCGCACCATATTGGCTCAGGCGTCCGTATCGATGGAGAACGCCAGGTTGTATGAAAAAACAATTTCCACTCAGAAGAAACTGATCAAGAGCGAAGAAAAATACAAAATCCTGGTGGAAAACACCGGCGCACTGGTCATGCACCTTTCCCTCGGGAGTGTGGTGTTGTTTATTAACTCATTCGGAGCTGCATATTTTAAATTGGAAGCTTTTGAGTTAATTGGCAAGGACGTGAGGGGATACTCAGATTTTTTTCACACCAAACTGAAAGATAGAATCAGAAGTCTGGTGAAAACCGGAGAAGGGGCTACATTTGAAGATTATATTGATCTGCCTGCCGGAGAATTCTGGTTTATATCCAATTACCAGTCGGTTAAGGATGATCATGGAAATACAGTCGCTATCCAGGTGACGGCCCAGAATATTACCGAATACAAGGCTGCAGAAGAGGAGCTGAAGCGTTTGTCCACTATCCTGGAGGCTACAAGTGATTTTGTCGGGATATTTTTGCCGGATATGAATGTTCAGTATATTAATTCTGCCGGAAAACGGATGATTGGCCTTGACGATGCCGTTAACCTTGTCAACCTTGAATTTGAAAGGTTTCACCCCAAGTGGGCAATGCAAATCGTTAGAAATGAGGGGATTCCGGGTGCCATTAACAACGGAACCTGGAGTGGAGAGACAGCCCTTTTAAATGCTGATGGCACAGAAATTCCGGCGTCTCAGGTGATCATGGCCCATATTTCCATCTCAGGAAAATTACAGTTTATCTCAACCATTGCCAGGGATATCTCGGAGCAAAAAGACAATGAGAAACGATTGACCGAATATCAGGAGACACTGGAAAAAATGGTATCAGAAAGAACTTCGGAGCTGAAACTGGTACAGGGGCAACTGATAGAAAAGGCTCATAAGGCCGGTGTAGCCGATATTGCTTCCGGAACCCTGCACAACGTCGGTAATTTGCTCAACAGCATTAAGACATCTGCCAGTGCAATCGACGAGGTTGTGGAGCATTCAAACTTGATGGGGTTTGCTCAAGCAAACAATTTATTAAAACAAAACATGGATAATCTTGCTGAATTTGTCGCTGCAGGAGCCAAAGGTGAAACGCTCATGCAATACTATTTAAAGCTGGAAGAAAGCCTGTTTGAAGAAAACAGAACGATACAGACCGAAATCAAACGTTTGAACGAAAAGATTGACATCATTTCTGATGTGATTGCTGCCCAGCAAACCTATGCAGGCAATGATTCCATAACGGAAGACTATTCCCTTGTTACGGTCGTGGAAGATGCTTTGACCCTGGAGGCAGGATTGATAGACAGATATGGGATTTCTATAGCCCGTCAGTATGAAGACGTACCGATGATTCCCATTCAAAAGACAAAGTTGATTCATGTCTTAATCAACCTCATCAATAATGCCAGGGATGCCATGCTTCATCTGCCAGCCGATAGAAGGGTGCTGACCTTTACAATTGAGATGGACGATGATTTTGTGTATTTGTTAACCAAGGATTCCGGTAAAGGTATCCCTGAAGAAAACCTGGATAAGATTTTTACCCACGGATTTACAACCAAAAAAGAGGGTCATGGATTTGGCCTTCATAGCAGTGCCAGTTTTATCAAGGAAATGAACGGAAAAATATGGGTTGAAAGCGAAGGTGAAGGCAAAGGTACCACCTTTATTATCCAGTTACCAATCGTAAATATGGATTTTACCAAATAGAGGGGAATCTACCGCGTTGTTTGGTGGGGAGTTGACAGCGGAGGTGCACAATGTCTCCGCTGTTTGATTTTCATCCTGTTGACTACTTCTTCTTCTTGCCTTTTTTCTTATCAACAGTCTCTCTCAGAGCTTTTCCAGGTCTGAACTTCGGAACTGTTTTAGCAGGAATCTTTAAAGGTTTACCTGTTTGAGGATGGCGGCCGGTTCGAGCAGCTCTCTTTGCGGTTGTAAAGGAGCCGAAGCCGATCAAGGTCACATCGTTGCCTTTGGATAATGCATCCTTAATATTTTGGATAATAGCGTTTACGGCCTTTCCAGCCGCGGCTTTAGAAATGTCTGCACTCTTAGCTATCTGTGCAGCGAGATCTGCTTTGGTTACCACTTTTGCCATATTATATCTCCTGATATATTGTAGTTTCAGAATGATTGAGAAGATTTCGTTCATATCTTTATACCTCTATAAATTTTTGTCAAGGCCTAAAAGCAAAATAAATTCTGCAGAAGGGAAGGTTTACACGCTATCTACAGCGCGGCCTTTCATAAGTTTAGTAATTACCGTTACTTATACTACCTCTGCCCTTCCCGCCCAACAAACAGGAGAAGCAAAAAAAAAATCATTTTTTTCATTTTCGGCTCAAATTCATGGAAATAAAGAGTTACCCTCAGTACAAAATTGTCGAATTTTTGACTCCAGAACTGATTTTTTCAGAAATATCCGTGTTATTTTTTTTTGACAAAACATGCTGGAAAACTGGCCCATTTTTCAAATTGAATGAAATTCAATTTCTGATTTATCCTCTAGTGCCAAATTTCCGATTAACGATCATGAAAATAATCTTCTAGAGGATTTTTTTGGAATTCGTTCTTGGAACAAAACTTGATTTACTTATCCACTTAACCGGTATAATACTTATGGGCATGTATATCAAAAATGATTATCAGAACGAACGGAGTAAGCTAATGAGTAAAACATGGGCAATCATACCCCTTTTGTTTATTTTTTTTACGCTCGATGTGCAGGCTGTACCTGACTGTATTCCTCGAAAGGAGTTGCGGGATAAGCATGTCGTTTATTACCTGGCCTACAACAACACTTTGAGGGGCTGTGTGGTGGATCCCGGTTTTTAAAAAAAAAAAAAAAAAAAGGGTAGGGGTAAACTGACCAGAAGACTGATCATCGAAATTTGTGAGGGAGAACCACGTACTTCCCCAAGAGAGGGAAATTCATTTGAAGTATGCTCCCCGCGATCAAAACCAAAAAAGAAGACGGAAGAAGAGCCGGACTAATTCAACTCATAACAATAATGAAGATTTTTTCCGTTGTTGACCATGGACCGGTCAAAAGCGTTGAAATCGGCTATTCTCCATTTAGCCGACCACTAATGACAACAAGGGTCTATTTCGTAGATAGCATTCTGTTTGATTCCGGCCTCAGACATTGTCGGCAGGAAGTAGTTGACTGGCTTGCAGACCAGACCGTTACCCGCATCTATCTGACACATCACCATGAAGATCACAGTGGCAATGCGGCAGCAATCAAGCATGTCCTTGGAGTTCCTGTTTATGGGAATGCCATAACGGCTGAAAAACTATCCAAACCCCTGCCTATTTTTCCTTATCAACGATTAATATGGGGACCGACTACACCACTCAAAGTAACTGTCAATAACAAGGATATTGTAGAGACTGATAATTACCGTTTTCAGGCAATACACACTCCCGGGCACAGCAGGGATCACACGGTATATTTTGAATCAAATCATGGATGGCTCATATCCGGGGATCTATTCTTATCGGAGCGAATCAAATATTTTCGGGCTGATGAGATACTGAAAGATCAAATAACATCACTGGAGAAAGCAGTGCAACTGGATTTTGAAGCCTTGTTTTGTGCGCACAGCCCAAGAATAAAAAACGGCAAGCTATATCTGGCTAAAAAACTGGATTTTTTAAAGAGTCTGGTGGAGGAGGTAGAAGTCCATTGGTTGAAAGGATTGAATACCAGACAGATTATGAAGGCTATCGGCATGAAGGAAGACAAGGTGATCTGGCTGTTGTGCATGGGAAATGTGAAAGCTGAGCATATGATTAATTCGGCAGTTAAACTATTGGAAGAGAAAACATCAAATTAGCCTAGATCTTTTCACCAACTACATAACAATGGTGCTGGAGAATGTCTTTGGATTGAACATTCGAAAGTCCGGCTTTCTCAAATTGGTTCACTATCGTTTCTACTGCGATACGAATATCTTGTGGAGGTCCGCCAGGTGTTTCCACATCCTTCCAGTCAATTACCAGAACCTTTCCTCCAGGCTTCAGCAATCTTGTTGTTTCGTTTAACATAATGTCCGGGTTATCCAGCTCATGATGCAGATTTATCATGTAAACCAGATCAGCGACCCCATTTTCCAGGGGGATGGAGTTTTCCGTGCTTTTTAAGGGAATAATTCGGCCTGTATAACTTTCAGGCAGGTTTTCCAGCATCCAGTCGATCATCACATCAGATGTATCGCAGGCATAAAGGTTTGCTTGTTTTGCTTTATCCGCAAAAGGCATGGCAAAGAAGCCGGTGCCGGCCCCGATATCTACCATTATCTCTACTTTGGCCAGCTCCAAAGCACTCCAGATAAGGTCCGGATTCTGGATTTTGAGCCGCTCAGGATTGTTTAACTTATCTATTTTTTTGGGATTAAATTTTTTATCGGTCATCAATTTTCCTTTTTTAAGACGGAACCAGCGTTTTAAACATTTCTGCTCATATTAAAAATAGGTCTGATCAGCTTTTTACCTTTCAAATGAGTAACCAGCAAGCCCATGACCACAAACACCAAGCCTGTCAGCAGTCTGGCAGTAATATGTTCATCGAGTATCAAATTGCTTAAAAACACCCCCGAGATTGGCATCACGAAAATAAACGAATGCAGGGTCACAGCACCATACCTTGCAAGCAGGGAATTCCAGACGACATAGCCAAATGCTGCCACAAAACACTGGTAGAAAAAAGCCAGAACGATACAACCATCGACAAAGCGAACCATCTCATCATCCAGGTACAAGGATGTGAGAAAGGCAATAGGAATTGCGGCAATCATGGGATAAACAGCAATTTGAATGGGCTTATATTCCTTGATAATCCGTTTGGTATAAACGGCATTGCACGCCCAACCAAAGGCACCTGCCAATGTTAGTAAATCTCCTGTTCTCAAATCACGGCTTAAAACGGAATGATCTAAAAACACAAAAATCATCCCTGTGAACGCAAGAATGATTCCCAGGGTTTTTTTAAGGTTAATGCGATCACCGGGAATGAAAAAATGCGCCAGGAAAAGCACAAAAAACGGTTGCAGGTTGGTTATTAAAGCACTACGGGCTACTGTGGTCTTGTTTAATCCGCTATAGATCAGTAATAATTGGACTGCAAAGGCAAAAGAAATGATCACAATTGGTAGTAGTTTCCCTTTTCGGACTAATAGTTGTTGACCTGTCATCCTGGCCCAGATGATCAGGCAGAATGAGGCAACTAAAAAGCGTAAGCCGGCAACAAAGTATATACCTAATCCTGTAAATGTAATCTTCACGGCAATGGCATTGGAACCGAACATAATGCACAGTCCAAGCGCCGAAAAGGCACCAAGGATATCAAGATTGGAGCTTTGATCGACAGAAGCTTCCATAATTAAATCAGCAACTGAAAAAGAAGAATTTTAATAGACAGGGACGGCTATTTGCCAATTCTGAGGCGGCTGACATGCGACCGGTAATTGCCGGCAAGATTTCATTTTGCGAAATCGGTCAACTTACAATACCTTGAGCTTATATAAACACAATCGAATTTGTCGATCGCTATGTCAGGCAATACGATGATAACTGGAAATACAAAGCTTAGGTTGACTGATGAGCAAACAACGGTAGACGTCAAATTGGATAATAAAGGATGTTGGCATTAATTGGAGAGGTTGGATTTGTAAATGATTCTGTGAAACCTATTGACTGGATTAAACGTCATTTCAATTTTAAAGGAAGGCCGGTTTATGAAGTGGTTAGGCTGATCAATTCGGTTCCGTTGTTTTTAGATGATCATTTGGAAAGGCTTGCCCAATCAAGCAGGATTGTGGGACTTGATTTTAAGGTGGAAAAATCCCATATTGAAAAACGAATTCAAGTATTGGTGAAGGAATGCACCAGATCAAACGGCAATCTAAAAATTATTTTCGGTAGTTTGGAATCGGTTGGTGAGTCTCTGTTAATTGTATTTATACCTTTTTATTTCCCATCGACAGAACAATATCAAAATGGTGTGCCTGTAACCCTGCTGCATATGGAAAGACCGAATCCAAACGCCAAACTTGTCAAAGAAAAACCTGTGGAGCTAAGTAATTTAATCGATTATGAATCAGGGTATTATGAAGTCCTGATAGTCAACTCAAAAGGATTTGTAACCGAAGGCAGCCGCAGCAACGTGTTCTTTATTAAAGATTCTGTTTTTTTTACCTCGCCCACAGAGAACGTTTTGCCGGGAATTACCAGAAAGAAAATTTTAGGTCTCATGGAAAAGCGGGGTTTGGAAGTAAAGTTTCAGCTGATTCACAAGGACAGATTGAGTGATTACCAATCCCTGTTTCTCACAGGAACGTCTCCGGGTGTTTTGCCGGTAAAGTCAGTCAATGGAAATTCATACGACGTCCATCATCCGTATTTGTTGGAGATCATGGCTGAGTATCGAAAAGTAGTAGATGATTCTTGCGTTTAATCAGCCGATGTCAGGCAAGAAAGATCCACGGCGCACTGCAAGTGCTTCATAGTCAATGACAAGACCAAGGTACTTGATTACAATAAGAATAATACCAGATAGTTGAGAGAAAAGACCGGCCGGCAGAATATCTCGCCTAATAGGTTTCTGCCGGGGAATTCAGCGAAATTGAAAAAAGGGGGACTATGTACATTAACGGAAATTGGGAAAGCGCAATATCCGGTAAAACTTTTGATTCTATAAATCCTGCCAGTGGGAAGTATATTGCGGAAGTACCGGACGGAGACGACAGAGATACTACCAGGTCGATCGATGCGGCAGATAGTGCTTTTAAGGCCTGGTCTAAATCCACAGCCTACCAAAGATCGGTATATCTGAATAGAATTTATCAATTGATGTGCGAAAATCGGGAAAAGCTGGCTCATACCATGACAGAGGAGCAGGGAAAGCCCTTAAAAGCTGCTCGCAATGAAGTGCAGTATGCAGCCGATTTTATGCTTTGGTATTCAGAAGAAGTTAAACGAGTATATGGCCGCACCATACCAGCCCCCAGAGCTGATCAAAGATTTATCTTGAATTACAGTCCGGTAGGAGTGGTAGCTGCGATTACGCCCTGGAATTATCCGATCTCCATGATTACCAGAAAGGTTGCTCCTGCCCTGGCGGCTGGTTGTACAGTTGTTCTTAAACCTGCGGAAGCGACTCCTCTCTGTGCTGTTGAGACCTTCAAACTCTTTGAACAAGCAGAATTACCGCCGGGAGTAGTCAACCTGGTGACCGCCAAACATCCTGGTCCTGTCGGAGAGACATTTCTAGAGGACAAGCGTATCCGAAAACTCACCTTCACCGGTTCTACCGATGTTGGTAAAATGCTGGCACAACAGGCTGCCATTCAAATGAAACGGACATCATTTGAGTTGGGGGGACATGCCCCTTTTATCGTTTGTAAAGATGCTGATCCGGTCAAAGCTGCCAAAGGTGTGGTGCTGGTGAAATTTTTGAATACGGGTCAGGCGTGCATCAGTCCAAACAGACTTTATGTCCATAAAGATCAAATGGATGCATTTGTGAACGAATTTGCTGTCAGGGTTGAAGGTATGAAGGCCGGCAGTGGATTTGAGGAAGGCGTCAGTATAGGCCCATTGGTGAATGAAAATGCCTTGCTAAAGGTTGAACGACAGGTTGCTGATGCTTTGGATAATGGAGCCGAGTTGGTGACGGGAGGAAAACGATTGGTGGACGATGGTTTGGAACATGGGCACTTTTTTGCCCCCACGATCCTCAAAGGGGTTACGCCGGACATGCTGATTTACAGGGAAGAAACATTCGGACCGGTGGCACCTATCATCGAGTACGAGGATGACGACGATTTGCTTGAGATGGCTAACGATACTCATTATGGATTGGCGGCTTACATCTATACCGATAAAATGACGAGAGCCATGACGCTGTTCGAAGGATTAAATTTTGGTATTATCGGCATTAATGATATCAATCCCACTGCAGTTGCAGCACCATTTGGCGGGATGAAGGAAAGTGGATTGGGACGGGAAGGAGGGCCCGAGGGTATCCTGGAATATCTGGATATCAAGGTGGGAGGTTTTTCTTTGAGATAAATAATTTTGTTAAACTTGTAACCGGCAAAAACGTGGAAAAAAAACCAAGAATAACTTATCAAAAGAACGGACCTTATATTGTTCATGATGTTGACAAGGTGGTTGATTCAGATGGCACCTTGCTGGTGAAGAAACAGGAAAGAAGACTTTGTCGTTGCGGTGGGTCAAGATACAAACCCTTTTGTGATGGTTCCCATATTGATATAGGTTTCGAAGGAGACTATGCCGTGTCGGTGAAAGAAGTTAAAAAAGTCGGCACCAGCAGTCCTTCAGATGAATTGCTTCACTCCGAAACTGAAAAAGCGAATTCGGAACCCCCAAAAGAATCGGGTATTATCATTGAGAAGAACGGACCTTACACTGTTCAGGGTGGTATCGAAATCGAATCCGTTGAAAAACAACCGACAGCTCAACAGCATACAATTTGTCGCTGCGGTGGTTCCGGGGTGAAACCTTTGTGTGATGGCACCCATACGAAAATCGGTTTTCGGGATGATCATCTTTTGGCAATAATCCGTGTTGATGCTGTTGAAGAAGAATTAACGCGCGTGACAATCGGGAAAAAAGAGTTAGTCGTCATTAAACGGGATTCCGGATTGTCCGTGTTCAGTGGCGTTTGTCTCCATGCGGAAGCATTGCTGGTGGAAGGATTCATCGAAGAAAACTACCTGACTTGCGGCCGGCATCGCTGGCGATACAATTTGGAAACCGGACAACTGGATGGAGATCCATCCATGGCACTTAAAAAGTTGCAAACCAAATTCGAGGACGGTTGGCTGCTTATCGAAAAAGCCGAATTAAATGAGTTGGCTGATCTGGAGGATGATTAATCGGTTTCATGGGCTGGTTTTATCCACAAACCACCCCGGGAGAATTCAGCGGATTATTTCGCGAGCGACGCCAGCAAGCTATCTACATCCGCTTGAGAAGCGCCTCCCAGTTGTTCTGCAAATGCTTCATCGGATACCTGCTTTTTGCCGAAGATTTCTCCTAATTCCTTCATTATCTCCAGAAAATGTTGATCGGTCAGATGATCTTCACTATACAATTGCAGTGCTTCGTTCATCGCGGAATATACTGTCTCTTTGATAGGAGAGCTGTCGTCGATATTGCGAATCAGGTTTTCCCAGATCTCCATCTGCATTTCTTTGACATTCTGGTATTTTTCATTCACTTCTTCAAACTCTGCCAAAGACGATTGGATAACGTCTTTGGTTTGTTCATGGGACTTCTCCAATTCATCTTTTTGCTTTTTGATTTTTAATTGATCTTCGAAATGCTCAAATCGTTTTTCAAAGTATTCGATGATATTGGAGATAATGTCCACGGCCCGGTCCCTCTCATCCTTCTCAGTCGGTGAATTTCGAATTAAAAAGCCAACGTAT
Organism: Pseudomonadota bacterium; assembly: GCA_022360105.1. The sequence continues at coordinate 29,778 of JAKSDL010000183.1, read as the reverse complement.
CCTGATTTGGAGGAAACCGCGGTAAAATTGCCTTTATTAAGGATGGTTTTTTGCTCTGTGGCTTGAGACAACAGGTATTTATCTGCCAGGCAAAGCTTTTCTTCATATCCCCGATCGGAAAATCCAATTTCATCCTCTTCATCATTTTTTACCAGAATACTGCAGCGTAAAATATCCTTTTCGCCGGCCAGGGCTGCTTCCTTAGCTGAAGTACTGGGAAATTGGAATGTCTTCAGTGCTTTCACCACGAGCTGTACAAGATCTATGGGAGTCTGGCAGGTCGGGGCAAAGCTTTCCAGTGAAAACTCGTTCAAAACCTCCAGGATTTTTAGATCCAGCAGTTGTTTTTTAAAAAAGTGCCTGGTTGATTTCTGATACTCCCGAATAGCATGTTTTTCTTCATGAGTGCGCTCGTATTCTTCAACGGCGGAATCCACCATGGCGAGCAACACCGATTCATCATAAGGTTTGGTAAGGTATTGATAAGCTCCCAGTTTTAGCCCTTGTACAATATCGGCACTATTGGTTTTGGCTGTTTGCATGATAACCGGAATGCTCCGAAAGCGGGAATTGGCTTTTATTACTTTCAACAAATCAATTCCGCTTAATTCAGGCATCATCCAATCCAGAATAATTGCCTGGATGGGAGAAGAGTTATCGACATCTGCATCTTTTAGTATTTCCAGCGCCTGATTGCCGTTTTCAGCTAAATCAACGTCATACTTTTCTGAAAGAAACTCGTTCAGCAAATTCAAGCTTTGCTGGTCATCTTCAACAACCAGGATCTTTTTCTTTATCATTCTGTTTTCCGGGAAAACGGTTATAACTTGAGCTAACGTTACAATAATGCCTCTATTATAGTTCCTTCCGCTTCAGAAAGCAATCTTTTGCCAATATCCGATCTCTTTAAGACAGGTAAGCTACAGGCAGAAATCACAAATATACCAAAATAAAAACAAGGGGAATTAATATCCCTGCTCCCGTTAACCAGGCGCCCCGTCCCTTGATTCCCTTTTTTCCTCTTAGGACAAATAGTCCTGTAATGGCCACAATCCCCAGGGCCACAGCGTAAATATCCGCCACTATTGTCCATAAGCTTTTGATGCGGTTCAAATGCAGCACATTGAACTCGTAAAGAAGGAAGCGCTTTTTAAGTTTCTCCTGGACCACCTGGCCGTTTTTTAGATTGACGGTGATGGTATTTCCGGGTTGAAAGATTCGAAGTGTCTGCGGATCGGGTTGAAAACTGTTGCGATATTCGCGGGGCAGTCCCAACTGAGATAGAATAGAACGGATTTCTTCGGGTTGCAGCAGGATAGATTGAGACTGAACGGGCCGAATAGTGCTGTGTGAGGTCTCAACACTGAAGGAAGGATTCCAGTCACCCATATGATTAACCGCAATCCCCGATATTACGTAGACAAGTGTTAATCCAACACACAGGTAGCCGATGTCACGGTGCAGAATATTATTCCATTTTCTCCATTTCATCTGCAATGCTCCCTATTCTTCTATCACTGCTCCGAAACCTCGAATTCGATAATAGGTTTCTCCGCTGGTTATCGACTTTGGATCAAAAGACTCACCATGCATTTCAGCTTGATGACGTCTCCATTTAACAATCTGCTCTTTTGAATACTCAAGCTTTTCCAAAACTCCTTCAACCAGGGCCTGTTTTCCTTTGGCATCAAGCGGGAAGACAATGTCACCATCTGCCACTTTGATCTGTATTTTTTCAAAAGGGGCATCACTGGCGATATCCATCCAACAGCCGCGATGGGAACAGACATCAACGACCACTCCTTTTACCAGAACTGTTTTGCCGACAAAACTCTCTGGTTTAGCCATGATGTTTGAAATTTTTGTGATCTCGGATAAGGTCAAGGGTTTTCCATAGTTCTTTCCTTTTATTTCAAAAGCTTGGGCGCTAATCAAAACATGGATGGCTGCCAAAAATATCAGTAAGTATCGCATTGGGTCCTTCAGTCTGGGTTGAATAAATATCCGGAAATAGAACGAAACAGCTTATCCAGTATAGGCAGGGCAGGTCTAAACATCAACTGCCGGTTGACTTGCAGAGTGAATCAATCATTTGTCCTGAATATCGGGTGGTTTTGTCATAACTGCCTGTTTTGGACACTTGAAATTTCCGGTAAAAGTGAATTGTATTGAATTAAAATTTCATGAAAGAGACCTGATTTTTCCAAAATATGCCAATAATTGCCTGGTGCTGACAGGCTGTCAAAGGAGTTTGCTATGTTCGTTGTGATGACCAAGACATTTTACGATAGTGACATTAAGGCCCAGTATATGGATTTGTGCAAAAGATCCATGGATTTGTTTAAAGCGCAGCCAGGTTTGATCGGAATCCGCATGCATGTGTCTCACGATGACACCCATACTGCTACCTACTTCAAATGGGAAAGCAAAGAAAATCATGAGGCCTGCATGTCAAACCCTGACTGGGGGGAATTTAATCAGGAATTCGGATCTTTGATGGAAGCAGGGAAAATTCGATTTGAATTAAATACCTATGAAGTGTTGGATTTTTGAATGAATCTGATGTCTTCATTGCCTGGTAAAAACCGCTAAAGCTTTTGCGTGATAAGAGTTGAAAACTCATTCCTTAGCTAATCAAAGGCATAACTTCTTTGAATAACCGTTTGCGACCCAGCGGGACGGTGCAGCGGATGACCACAATATCGGATTCCCTGAGATAGTTTTCCGTAAGACTGGCCACTCCCGGTCCGGGTCCAAAATCCAATACGTAAGAGACTTTATTGCCGTTGAGCAAGGGGTCGATCTGTTTACTCCACATGGCAGGTTTGGTGAAGTAGGCAGTCATCACGTCTTGAATAACGTCTTGGCTTTCTCTCAGATCCTTTCCCATATCATTGGCCCAGACCGGCACTTTTAAATCGGAACCGGAAATTTCCAATCCCACGTTTTTTGCATCGATGGGAGAAGTCTCCAAGGCGTAGTTGAGGAAAGGACAATGGGCGGCAATCGTTGAAGGCACATATTTCCAGGCACATTCTTTTCGCTGGGATTGAACAAAATTACGAAATCCAATCAGATTTTCAGGCAATCCGGCCACGATCCAGCGGCCGGGAAAAAGTTCATATGCCGGGTGTACTACACCATACTCAGAATAGTCCTGAATCAGCAGTTTTAAGTCATCGAGAGGTAGCTGGGTGATACTGGCCATGCAGCTTGGCGGTCCTTTGATGGAATCGATTTTTTCCGGATTAAGTACGGGTTCTGAGCCAAAGCGGTACATGGATTGTTGACAACGCACACCCTGCCAGAAAAACATGGCTTGCACCTTTAAAGCCATCTCACACAGCTCATCCAAATCCAGATCCAAGGCTGCCAGAATAGCTGCCACCACTCCGGTGGAAAAACCGGTAACACTGTGAGTGTTGGCGATAAGGATTTTGGGATCGATGCCTTCTTTGAGAATAGAAAGGTAGTTACTGATCTGGCTTAAAAAAATGAAAGGGTGCGATAGCGGAGAAGAAGACAGATAACCTGCATCGGGTGTTTTATCGGGATTTTTAATCCAGACATCGGCACCTAAACCCTGCGAAAAAAAGCCTGTCTCAGAATCATCATAGGAAGCAGCTTCTTTTTTTACAACTTCTATGGCTTGATGAATAAAATCCTGCATATCCGGTTGTGACTGATACAGTCTGCGAAGTTCTTCGATGTATTTAACGCCTTGTCCCGCAAATTGAATAAAAAGTGATGGTTTGTCTGTTTGCGCCATTGCTTCCCGTAAATCTTGTCAATTCTGAAATAACTTGCTCTGTCCAAAGCAGTTCAGCAAATCGTTATAAATAGAAAAATCTCCGAAGATTTTGTCTCCCTGTCAATAGCTTTGCGTTGCTTTTTGGCAAAATTCTGTGGGGAATCAAATCACGGAAAAACAGAAACTGGAAGATCCATAACCTAATAACCTGTTCTACTTGCCGAGTATTTCTTTTAAGGCAACTTCAAAATTCTCGAATTGAAATGTAAATCCGGAGCTCAAAAGTTTTTCGGGTTTGCCTCGTTGGCTAAACAAAACCATGGAGCCGAGTTCACCAATTACCATTCGAATCGCAAACCCCGGAACTGCCATGAAGGATGGGCGACGAAGCAGCTTGCCGATAGTCTTTGACATGTCGCGGTTGCGGATAGGTTCGGGAGCACAGAAATTAAATATCCCGCTTAATTCCTTATTTTCGACCAGGTGCCAAATTGCCTGAATCAAATCGTGCAGGTGAACCCAGGGAAAAAACTGTGTACCTTTGCCCAAAGGACCTCCAACAAAAAACTTAAACGCCGGCAACATCATTTTCATGGCACCTCCGCTTTTATCAGACACCACACCAAATCGGGCAATGGCAACCCTGGTTTGTTTTTTCTCAGCCTGGAAGGCTTCTTTTTCCCAATCGGCACAGACTTTAGCCAGAAAATCTGTGCCGTTCGGTTCCTGTTCAGTCAGGATATCATCTCCCCGATCTCCGTAAAATCCCAGGGCTGAAGTGCTGATTAAGGTTGTGTTGTTATTTTCAGGTATGGCTTCCACCAGATTTTTTGTGGTAAGAATTCGACTGTCATAAATCGCCTGTTTATATTTTTGTGTCCAGTAACTAAAAATATTGACTCCGGCAAGGTTGACAATCACATCAACATTTTTTACTTCTTCCTGCCAGGCCCCGGGAATTGTCGTGTCTGCAGACAGGTAACGAAAATTATCATGTGATGGTCCGTCGCTCTTTTTTGAACGACTGACAGACACGACCTTACAGCCTTTATCGAGTAAGAATTTTGTGAGGTGTTGACCAACAAATCCGCGACCTCCGGTAATAAAAACGTTCATAATCTCCTTTTGGTTGTTTTTTAGGGCATCAGATATGCGATTGATTGACACTGACCTTTCTATCCGGTTAAAGCTGCAAAAATCTGGCCTTGGGTCGCTTAGTCACCATCGTTTTTATTCTACTGGCAGATGGTAATTTCCGGATCAGCTTGAAACTGGTCCAGGATTGCTTCCCACAGGTCATTTTCTCTTCCCCTTCGTTCTTTTGGATTGCATAAATATCGAAGGGTCAACACGATGCCTACCGGCGAACTCTGTTGGGGTTTCATGTAGATCTTCGGACTAAGATATTTAAAGTGTATCAAATCATCTCTGTTGTCTTTTAACATTTCCAGCACAGCTTTGGTTTTTTCCCCCGTTTTATCACCTACTTTTTCATCGGCAATGGCTTGTAAAACTTCCCTGGCTTTTTTCCAGTTGCTGTCAAAGGTAATGCAGATCGAAATTTCATCCCAAATAAAAGGAAAGGTTTTTGTGTAGTTGATTACAGGTTGAGAAATGACCATGCTGTTGGGGATTCTGATCAGCCGACCCGTGCTTTGTTCTGCATCGACCCATTGGCCGATTTCGAGGATTGAAAAATACATGACTCCTAATCCTACAACATCGCCCTTGTAGTTCGAAATTTCGATCCGATCTCCCACTTCAAAAACGTTTCTCCATAGGATTACCACAATTCCTGCCAGATTAGACACGACTTCCTTCAGAGAAATAGTCAATCCAACGGCAATGATACCTAAAAACGCCAGAATGGGTTCAAGTCCGTTTAACCAGTGGCGACCAATGAGAACGATCAACAGAAACACAAACATATAGCGCGTCCCCTTTCTCCAGGAATAACGAGCACTTGCGCTGTCTGTCTGATGATTAACGATCTTAAGGATTGAATATCGGACGATCCACAGAATAAAGATTATGATCAATGATCCAAAAAATTTATCCAGATAGATAAATTCAGTAATTTTGCTGAGATCGAACCATTCTTTAATAGTTGCGACATTCATGATTTAATGCATTTATGTGTTGATTCATGTTGGTGTGGGCATTAGTGGGATAGTTGGCTTTTTATTTTTATTAGATATTTAAATACCTCCACCGTTCAAAGGAAAGTAAGACTATCACCTTGCAACATGCTGTGATCATGGTATTTTTGTCAATAAAAAGTGAATAGAGGCAAATGGCAGGTGTTCACCCGCCAAAGCAGGAAACTAACGATTCAGCAGTTAAATATAGCAGACTGGCAATTAGTGCCTGAACGAAAACCAATTTATCCCATACCAATAGAAGCTTTGGAAGCAGCTTGGCATTTTGAAGTATAGTGCTTTCAGCGTTCAGCGATCAGTTCTCAGCCGGTTTTTACTTGTAATTGTTACATCTTCAGCTGAACGCTGACGGTTGACAGCACGTTAATCTTCAAGCTGAATTCAGGCATCTGGCATAAAACTGGATAAGGGGTCAGCAATTTTTCGTTCAGGCACCAATTATATAAACAGATTAAGATTTGCTCCTGAAGCAAACCCAAGGAAAGCAGCAGCTCCGCCAATTTCTATTTCGTCAAAGAGATCTTCTCGTTTTACTCCCATGACATCCATGGTCATCTGGCAACCGATCATTTTTACTCCACCGTCAATACAGGCTTCGATTAGATCCGGAATCGACATGACGTTGGCTTTGCCCATCCAGCTTTTCATCATCATGGTTGCCATCGAAGTCATGCCTGGCAGCATACCTACCATGTTGGGTATCGATACAGGCATGGCTGGATTAGCGATGGAAGGAACTTTCAGCTTTTTATGTTTTTCCTTGTGAATAATGTCCAGACCATAAAAAGTAAAAAAGATTGAGGTGTCCATATCCATGGCCGATGCAGCAGCTCCAAGAATCAACGGAGGATAAGCCCAGTCCATGGAACCTTTTGAAGCAATAATGGCGCATTTGTTTGCGTCATTTTTTTCTGCAAGGTATTGATTCCATTTTGCCTCAAATTCACGGTCCATGATTTCTTTGACTTTTTGTTCTACTTTTGCTTCCAGTTCTTTTTCCATTTCTGTAATCCTTAGAATGATTAAAATGTTGTATCGTTACTCAATGTAATTATATTTAAGTTTGGACATTGGAAAAAGGTTAAAATGCCACTGATCTCAACCTGAAGCAACCAAAGACTGAGGATCGGATTGAATTTCATGGTGGTAAAAGGTGTTGCATCCGTATTGATTGGGGTCTATGGTTAGCAGAAAAGCGAGGAATGGACGGATTTTGATTCAAAGTGCCAAGATTTGATGAATGACTCAAATTGAAAATGTTGAAAATAAATGGTTTTCATCAATCCACCCTTGGATCACACGGAAGGAGTTGCAGGGTGTGCGGCACAAACTCAAATTATTATAGGAGGATGAAATGAGTTACGAATATTACCAGGTTGAAAAAAAAGCACCATTGGCATGGGTATATCTGAATAGACCCGAAAAGAAGAATGCCATGCATCCGCCAGCCTGGACGGAAACAATTCCCATCTTCAGGGATTTGGATGCAGACGATGACATTCGCGTGGTTATCATTGCTTCGAGCAGCGATAATTTCTGTGCCGGTATCGACTTAATGGGCATGACTCCCGAACTGCCGGAACTAATGGATGGAGAGCAAAAAGGCGGTATTAAAAGAGCGTTGTTGCAGAAAATCTACAAATTACAGGAAGGTTTGACGGCAATCGAGAATTGTCGAAAACCTGTAATTGCGGCTGTAAACGGTTTTTGCATTGGAGCGGGGCTCGATATGATCACTGCTTGTGATATCAGGTTGTGCAGCAATGATGCTACTTTTTCCCTTCGAGAAGCCGCAGTGGGATTTGTTGCGGATGTCGGTGTTTTGCAGCGGATTCCCCATATTGTGGGACAGGGCATTGCCAGGGAACTTGCATACACGGCAGCTGATATCGACGCGAAACGTGCGAAAGATATCTTACTTGTCAACAGGGTGTATGATGACAAAGACGCACTTTTCCAAGGAGCAGAAGAGATGGCTGTCCGGATTGCAGAGAATTCTCCCTTGGCGGTTCAGGCCAGCAAGGACGTACTGAAATATGGTGTCGGTAAATCCGTGGATGACGGATTGAAATATGTGGCTTCCATGAGCGCAAACATTATTCCTTCACATGACCTGTTCGAAGCGTTCACCGCTTTTTCCGAAAAAAGAAAGCCCAAATTTACCGGGAAATAAAAACCAAACCCCTGAGATTTGGGGAAACAGGTTGACAGTTTCTCCAAATCGAGAAGAAACTCATAGATGGTATTCAGATTATAGTAACATTGCTCCATCTTATGGTTTCTTTTTTACTCTCACTTCATGATTGAAATACTTGGGATTTCCTTCCTCTCTGCGTTTTTCCTGTATATTTTGTTAAAAAGACCCGTTGCCAGGCTTTTGGATAGGCGAGGTTGTCCGCCTTATTATGCCCAATGCGAGACCAACCTTGCATTTAAGGATGACCAGAGTGAAATTAAAATGCTGATCCTGGGTGACTACGGATCAGGCTCTGATAATCAGCGGATTGTAGCAAAGGCTATGGAAAGGACAGCCAGGGAAAAAGGGTGTGATCTCGTGCTGCTGGCCGGTGACAATTTTATCCAGAAGGGAATAAGCAGTATTGAAGACGAGCAACTGGATACAAAGTTTGAATCAATGTACAACCTGCAGGTGCCGTTTTATGCTATCTTGGGAAATCATGACCTGGTAGGGAACTGGCGGGCTCAAATAGATTATACGGCAATCAGTGAACGCTGGAACATGCCGGCAACGGATTATGACTTTACTGCAGGCCCTGCCCAAATTTATGCCATCAATACGACCTGTTCGGTAAAAACACTCTGGCGATTGTTTAAAAAAACGGACAAATCCTGGCGCATAGGATTGGGACATCACCCTGCAATCTCCAGCGGACGACATGGAGGAATGACTTGGCTGGAGCGCATGATTGTCGCCAAATCAGGTATCCATTTTTTCATTTCTGGGCATAATCATGCATTGGAACATACGACATACGGTGGATTCGACCAAATTGTATCCGGTGGTGGCGGATCACCCATCCGAAAAGCAAAGAAAAAACCTCTGCCAAACACCAGGTTTTTTGTTGAAGATTATGGATATATCTGGGCTCAATTCACACCAGCCCAGGCCTCCTTTCATTATTTGGATAATAGTGGTAAAGAGGTATATACGTTTACAAGACAAAAAGCAGGATCAGGCATCCAATAACAAGATCAGAACTTAATGAAGTATATCTTAAAAGTAGGCAGATTCGTATTTCGATACAAGATACAAGCAATTTTCAGTATTTTGTTTATGCTGTCGTACTCTATTTTTACCGTAGCTCCTGCCCATTACATTAAAACCGTGATGGATTACCAGATTGAGGCGGTCAAAACCCAGGAGACCATTGAGATTGAGCGATATGTTCTGGTCGGTCTGGCAATGATGCTGATTTTGGTTTTGCAAGGGATTTCATTTTTTATTCAAAATTATTTGATGGGATCCCTGGCGCAAAAAACCATTCGTGTATTGCGTGAAAAGCTCTACGAACGCATCATCTACATGCCAATCAGTTTCTTTAATAAGAGACCTTCAGGAGAACTTATCTCTCGCTTCACGGTCGATTTTGTCACGCTGAACGAAGCGATTGTCATAGGTATTGTCGGTCCGCTGAGAGATATTCCAACGATTTTGTTCCTGTTTGTTATTATGTTTGATCGCAGCTGGAAGTTGATGCTGCTGACGTTGATTTTGCTGCCGATTGTCTCAAAATTGATCTCTTTTTTCGGTCAACAAAGCAACAAGGCAACTACCAAACGACTGAATCAATTTGGTGAATTGTCTATGCTGCTATCCGAAACAATAACAGGGATCAGGGTGGTGAAGGCATTCATTATGGAGAAGTATGAAACTTCCCGTTTTGCCGAAAAAAACCAAAAGTTGCTAAAACATTTCATGGAGTCGATCTTCATTAGCTCCTATTCATTTCCTTTGCTTCAAATAACGGCGGGAGTGTTTTTCGTTTTTGTATTCATTTTTGGTGGCCATTTGATTAATACCAATCAGATTACCGTGGGCGATTTTACCTCGTTTATTACCTCATTTGCGATGCTGAATATGCCCTTAAAACAACTGAATGGTATCACGCTAAAGATCCAGGAAGGTATAGCGGCGGCAAAGAGGATATTTGAGGTGCTGGAGAGCGACGAGAAAATTGAAGAAGTACCCGATGCCAAACGGATTCCTCCCATTCAAAACGAAATTCGCATAAAGATCGATCGATTTGCCTATGAGGATACCGAAGTTTTGAAGGATATCGACCTCACCCTCAAAGCCGGAACTATTACGGCCCTGGTTGGGAGCAGCGGTAGTGGTAAATCCACCCTGGCCAATCTGATTCCGCGTTTTTACGATGTCCCCCCGGAATGCGGTAAAATAACAATCGACGGCATGGATATCCGGGAAGCAACTCTCTATTCCCTGCGTAACCAAATGGCAACTGTCACCCAGGAGATTGTGCTGTTCAACGACACTATTCGCAACAACATTTCTTATGGCAACGTAGATTGTTCATCCATCAAGCAGGATACTGTGTTCGGTCAATTGGATTGTTCTGATGAAGCATTGGTTGACGCAGCAAAAGCAGGTTACGCACACGATTTCATTATGCAGCTTCCCAATCAATACGATCAGGAAATTGGGGAGAAAGGTGTGATGCTTTCCGGAGGCCAGAGGCAACGCATCGCCATTTCCAGGGCTCTCATCAAAAACGCTCCGATCCTGATACTTGATGAAGCAACCAGCGCACTGGACACAGAATCTGAAAAGGAAGTGCAGGCTGCAATAGAAAACCTTATGAAAAACCGTACCTCCCTCGTCATTGCCCACCGCCTTTCCACCATCAAACACGCAGATATTATTCATGTCTTAAAAGACGGTCAGATTATCGAATCCGGAAATCATTCCGAACTTCTTGCGCAAAAGGGTGAATACAAAAGATTGTACGATTTGCAATTCAAAGATCCCAACTAGGGCCGATTTTATCTTCCATCTATCAAATCCCAAAAATACTGCAATCAGGGTACATGATGTTTCGTTTTATTTATGGAGCGGACACTACCCTGCTGGCAGCTGCTTTGAGCAAGGTAGTGACGAAATCGGTTGCTCATGTTAATTGCTTGATATTGAATGCACATCTTTGAAAGCCAATCAAAAGACAATTCTCTTCGGCTGTCGAGCCAAAAACAATGATCAGTCTAAAAGGCATCAACAAAACCTATCATACCGGCGCTAATCGCTTACACGTATTAAAAGGCGTGAACCTTGATGTCAAAAAGGGAGAGCTGGTTTCCATTATGGGATCGTCAGGCTCTGGCAAATCCACTTTGCTGAATATTCTGGGAATACTGGATTCATACGATACCGGTGAATACCACCTGAACGATACTCTTATCAAAGACATGAGCGAAACCAGGGCGGCAAAATACCGCAATACCTACCTCGGATTTGTGTTTCAGGCTTTCAATCTGATCTCTTTTAAAAGTGCAGTGGAAAATGTTGCCCTGCCTCTATATTACCGCAATGTGGCTCGTAAAAAGAGAAATCAGATAGCCCTTGATTACCTGGGAAAAATGGGGCTGGCAGACAGGGCTCACCATTTTCCAAATGAGCTGTCCGGCGGAGAGAAACAGAGAGTGGCTATCGCCAGGGCAATGATAACCGAACCAAAAATTATCCTGGCAGATGAGCCGACCGGCGCCTTGGACAGCCAAACTTCACTTGATGTCATGAAACTGTTTCAAGAGATCAACCAATCCGGCATCACTATTGTCATCATTACACATGAGAATGATATTGCCGCTCAAACAGAGCGTATTATCCGTATCAGGGACGGCAAAATCGAATAACAAGGCGATATGATAGTCAATCTTGACAAGTACGAAGAAATCTTTACCCATATTTTGCAGAATAAGCTGCGCACACTGCTGACCTGCTTTAGTGTCTCCTGGGGAATCTTCATGCTGGTATTGCTTCTGGGTACCGGTAACGGTCTGGAAAACGGGGTTCGTAAGGACTTTGAAAAAGATGCTACCAATAGTATTCGAGTCAGTCCCGGTCAAACCAGTATCCCCTACCAGGGTTTGGAGCAGGGAAGAAGACTGCGTTTTACCAATCAGGACTATGAACTCACCAAATCGCAAACCAAAGGCCTTGAATACATTTCTGCGCGTTACTTCAAGTGGAGTAACAACACCATCGTTTATGGAAGGGAATCCGGCAATTACAGCATTTGGGCTGTACATCATGAACACCGGTATATTGAACGTTCTATCCCACAATCAGGTCGAATGCTTAATCAATCTGATATTGACCAATTTAAAAAAGTTGCCCTGATCGGAAAGGAGATCGAAAAGGAGCTGTTCGCGGGTAAATCTGCGGTGGGTGAGTATTTTCAGATCAACGGACTGGTGTTTCGAGTAGTGGGTGTGTTTTCAGATCCCGGTGATCAAAGGCAGGAGAGAATTATTTACATTCCGATTTCGACCTCACAGCGTGTTTTCGGCGGAGGCAACAGAATACATAATTTTGTAATGACAATCGACAAATCGGGAATTGGCAATAGCAAAACCATAGAACAGTCCATTAAAAAAGATATGTCGATCAGACACCGGTTTGCACCGGAAGATGAAAGGGCTTTGTATATCAGGAACAATCTGGAACGATTTCAGAAGTTTATGAATTTATTTTCCAATATCAGGGCTTTTGTCTGGATTATTGGAATTGGTTCGATCATCGCCGGCATCGTCGGGGTAAGTAATATCATGCTGATTGCCGTCAAAGAGCGAACCAAAGAGATTGGCATCCGCAAAGCCCTGGGGGCCACCCCCTGGTCGATAGTGGAAATGATTGTTACGGAATCGATTCTTTTGACATCAATTTCGGGATATGTTGGGATGGTTTTCGGTATTATCACATTGGAATTAATGGCAAAAACAATCAAAGGTGTGGACTATTTTTCGAATCCGGAGGTAGATTTGAAAGTCGCATTCGGAGCGATTGTATTGCTGGTGATTACGGGAACCCTGGCAGGATATTTTCCGGCTCGAAGGGCTGCTGCCATTGAGCCGGTGGAGGCACTTCGCGATGAGTAATATATGATTCTGGATACCGATAGCCTGCAGGAGATTTTAATCACCCTTAAAAAGAACAAGCTACGTTCCTTTCTCACAGCTTTTGGTGTGTTCTGGGGAATATTCATGCTTGTGATTATGCTGGGAGCAGGTCGTGGCTTGCAAAATGGTGTGACTGGTGATTTTTCCAGACTGGCCAGTAACGCAGTTTTTATGTGGACCAGGTCTACATCGATCCCTTACCAGGGGCTGCCAAAAGGTCGCCGTTTTCGCATGAATACGGATGATGCGGAAGCAATCAAACGGTCAATTCCGGAAGTGGATAGAATCGCCCCCAGGATAGAGTTGGCAAATTCGGAAGGGATGAATAACGTCAACAGGGGACTAAAAACAGGTACCTTTGACGTGTTTGGGGATTATCCCGACTATATTCATATTCGTTTGATGGATATGATCAAAGGTCGGTTTTTAAACAACCTGGATATTGAACGACGCAGGAAAGTAGCGGTGATTGGGAGCAGGGTCTATCAGGAGTTGTTTGAACCGGATGAAGATCCCCTGGGAGCCTCGATCGAAATTAACGGTGTCTATTTTCAGGTGGTGGGAGTCTTCGATATTGAAGATCTGGGGGAAGAAGACCAGGACGATTTAAAGAGGGTTTATGTCCCTTTGACGACCTTTCAGCAGTCCTTCAATTACGGCCGAAACATTGGCTGGCTGTCGTTGACTTCAAAACCGGGCATTCCCGTATCAGAGGTTAAAGACAAGGTGGTCAGGCTTCTCTCCAGCAGGCATAAAATATCACCGGATGATACCAGGGCTTTTGGTTACTGGAACACGGAACAGGAGTTTAATAAAGTAACGATGCTGTTTACCGGCATCAACTTTTTAATCTGGTTTGTGGGAATATTTACTTTAATTGCCGGTGTAATTGGCGTCAGTAATATCATGCTGATTGTTGTAAAGGAACGCACCAAGGAAATTGGAATTCGCAGGGCTGTCGGCGCAACTCCATATCGGATCATGGGACAAATCGTTTCCGAATCGGTATTGCTCACTTCATTTTCGGGGTATTGGGGGTTAGCCTTTGGAGTGTTGATATTGGAAATTGTTTCGAGAATTGTCGGAAAAGGAAATTCCAATCAGACGATGTTTGCGAATCCCGAGGTCGATTTTAATATAGCTTTGATTGCTCTTGGCGTGCTCATTTTTTCAGGTATTGTTGCGGGTTTTATCCCAGCCAGGAGAGCAGTGGCCGTGAAACCTGTAGATGCTATTCGAGTTGAATAGCAGGTTTTTATTTTTTGTCCCTATCATCATGAAAAGAATAATAAAGTTCGGGGTTGTTGTCTTAATTGGCGTTGTTTTTATTGGTACCCTGGTTTTTTTGTATCAGAAATCCAGGGAAGTACCTGTAATATTTGAAATTGGCGAGCCTTTTGTGACCGATATTATAAAAAAAACCGTGGTAACGGGAACGGTAATTCCTCGTAAAGAGATTGAAATCAAACCACAGATTATTGGAATAATCGATGAAATTTACGTTAATGCCGGTGATCTTGTCGAGAAAGACGATCTAATAGCGAAAATTAGGGTGACCCCAAATATGGTCACGCTAAACAATGCCGAAACTCGATTAAATCAGGCCAAAATCGCACTGGAGGATGCCAGGATTACTTATGAGAGAGAAAAGAAATTCTATCAAGATTCATTTAACGACGGTCATTTGGTACTGCAGAACAGCAATCCGGCTATGATCAAGCTGAATACCTCTTTGTTCAGTCTGGAAAATGCCAAGCTGGATCTGGAAGATGCAGAATCTGAATTTGCCAACCAAAAGAAATTGTTAGCGAAAGGTTTTACCTCTTCGGATGAATACCAGAACGCAAAACTCAGTTTAAAAAAGGCACAATCGGACTACAAGGAGGCTATTGAGAATCATCACCTGGTGAGAGAAGAAACCCTGGAAACAGTTGAACAGGAGTTTCAAAAAGCTAAACTGTCGTTTAACAAAGCGCAGGAAGAGTTCGTTGCAGCAAAAAACAATCTCAACCTGATCAAGGACGGTGTTTCCGAAGACAAAGCGGAACGAGCCAATACCCTGATTCGCTCCACAACAGATGGTATGATACTGGATGTGGCGGTAAAAGAGGGCAGCCTGGTTATTGAAAGCAGCACTTCCAATGTTGGCACTACCGTGGCAACTATCGCGGATATGAACGATATGATTTTTGAAGGCAGTATTGATGAGTCTGAGGTAGGAAAAATTAAGGAGGGAATGGAGCTGATTCTATCGATTGGGGCCATTGAAAAAGAGACCTTTAAAGCGACGATCGAATATATCTCGCCCAAGGGCAAAAAGGTCAGCGGTGCCGTCCAATTTGATATCAGGGCCAAATTAATTCTCAAGGAATCCATATTTGTTCGAGCCGGATACAGTGCCAATGCCGATATAGTTCTTGAGAAAAGACCCAAGGTATTGGCTATTGAGGAACGTTGGTTGCAGTTTGATAAAGACAAACCATTTGTTGAGGTGGAATCGGACTCCCGGCAGTTCGAAAAAAAGCCTATTAAAGTTGGCATCTCAGATGGGTTGAAAATCGAAGTTCTTTCAGGAATTGCCCAAAAGGATCGAATTAAAATACCAAATTAAAGGGCCATTTTGGTACTGTGAACAACCCCTAACATCGATTTATTATGCATTATCAGCAGGTCATTGCTTTCTGGTTCGAGGAAATTGATCCAAAAAAATGGTGGAAAAAAGACCAGGCTTTTGATCAGTTGATCAAGGACCGTTTCGGAGACCTTCACAGGTCTGCAGCCAGATGTGAGTTAAGTGCCTGGCGCAGGGAACCTGCGGGAAGGTTGGCCGAAATTATCGTTTTGGACCAATTTTCCCGTAATATATTCAGAGGCTTACCCCAGGCATTTGCCCAGGATGCACTTGCTCTTGTCCTGGCACAGGAGGCTTTAACACACAAAGCAGATCAAGCGGTGGATTCCGATCAGCGTTCCTTTTTCTACATGCCATTCATGCATAGTGAATCTGCCGCTATTCATGAACAGGCCGTGAGCCTGTTTACCGGAAAAGGCATGGAATCGAGTTTGGATTATGAACTCAGGCACAAGGCTATTATCGATAAATTTGGTCGCTACCCTCATCGAAACGAGATATTGGGCAGGGAATCCACGGCAGAGGAGCTTGAATTTTTGAAGCAGCCCGGGTCTTCTTTCTAACTATTGAGTTGTTTTTCCAGGTACCACCATTTTTTCTTTTCCGATCACACCTTAAAATAGCCGCAAGCCAGGCTATCTCCCTTTTCGAGTTTTCGAAAGCCTCGCAAGGGCTTATTCTAGTCGCACAAATCAAGATTCTTTCTGGATAACTCGTAAATACTGTCCTATATTTATATTCTACGATGTAAATTGTTCGTATCTACTTGTATTATCAGCCTGTTTTAGCTAATTTGCAAATAACGCGACTATTTTTATCATAAAACATTTCTTGGTGCGATCAATTTGGAAAGGCCGATCTGATTTCATTAAACCTATTCGTCTGGCATGATGCTACCTGGTTTCAAACGGATAATTCTATTTGTTCTGTTGCTCTGCAGTGCAACAGTGGGTGCAACAGAGACCGAGGTTGTGCGTCCAAGGGCAATAGATGGTATACTGGATCTGCGAAACTGGGATTTGAATACAGATGGCTCTGTCAAATTGGAAGGAGAGTGGGATTTTTACTGGCAGAAACTGCTGACAATTGAAGACCTCAATCAGCCTACTGCTCCTGAAAAATCCGGAAACATGACAATTCCCCGTCAATGGAACAAATTTAAGCTGGATGGAAAGGAACTGGGAAGCGAAGGATTTGCCACCTTTGTTTTAAACATTCAATTAAAGAACCGGGATCAGGTTCTGGCTATTAAAACCTCAAAGGTCGGAACAGCCTTTAACCTTTTTGTTGAAGGCGATAAAATTGGCTCTAACGGTATTGTCGGCAAAACCAAGCAAAGCTCTGCACCACAAGTCCAACCCCTGATTTGTGAGTTTTATCCTGAAAAAGATGAGATTACCGTTATTCTTCAGATATCTAACTTTTTTCATATCAAAGGCGGCCCTCGAAAGGCCTTTCAACTGGGATTGGCAGATCATCTGATCGATGACAGGGAAACCACACAGATTTTGGATATGTTTCTGTTTGGCAGTCTGTTTATCATCGGTCTGTATTACTTTGGATTTTTCTCTGTCAGAACCAAAGAGAAAGCGGCCTTGTTTTTCGGGTTGTTTTGCTTGATAGTTTCAATCAGGGTGCTGATCAATGGTGAGATGCCGATATTTGCCCTTTCAACAGAGATTCCTTGGGGAATTGTACATAGATTGGAGTACCTGACCGTCTACCTCGGCACTCCATTCTTTTGCAGTTTTATTGGCGGGCTTTTTGCGCAACAGTTTTCTATAAAATTTCTTCGAGTCTTGCAGATAATCAGTGCCGTTTTTTTTGTAACGACAATCCTGACACCGTCTTCTTTCTATTCATATCTTTTATATATTTATCATCTCGTAACAATTGTCTGTTGTTTATACCTTTTTTTCATTCTCATCCTGGCTGTTAAGTCGGATTATCCAAATGTGCGTTTGTTCATTGGAGGATTCGCTGTACTATTCCTTACTGTTTTAAATGATATTCTCACGGCCAGAGGTTATATACATACAGGTCGTCTGACACATATGGGTTTGTTCGTATTTATCCTGACCCAAGCGTATATATTAACCAGGCAGTATGCAGGTGCGTTTACCGAAGTCGAGAAGCTGACTCAGCAACTGGAAAAGAAAAACGTCAAATTGCATAACTATGGGCTACAGTTGGAGGAAACGGTTAAAGCCAGAACTGCTGAATTGGAACGTGCTTTGGAGGAAACAGAGGAATCAAAAAAGGCCGCTGAGGAAGCCAACAATGCCAAATCGGAATTCCTGGCAAATATGAGTCATGAGCTTAGAACACCTATGCATGGAATCCTGGGGTTTTCAAAGCTTGGCATTAGCAAACTGGATTCATCAAATGTTGACAAATTAGGCAGTTATTTTCAGCAAATCTATACCAGCGGTGATAAACTGCTGACACTGCTTAATGACCTGCTCGACCTTTCTAAACTCGAAGCGGGGATGATGGTTTACGACTATAGCAAAATCAGTCTTGCCAACCTGGTTAATTCGGTCATTGATGAGTTACAGGCATTGGCTGCAGAAAAGAAAATCGTTATTCAATTTAAACATCCAAACACTAGTAATGAGATTGAAGCGGATATGATAAGGTTGTCCCAGGTTGTACGCAACCTGATTTCAAATGCGCTGCGTTATAGTCAGGAAGGTGAAAAAATAAACGTTGAAATAAAAAATGAAGATTCCAGTCTGGTACTGGCTGTTCGGGACTATGGCGTGGGGATACCTGAAAACGAAACAGAAGCTATCTTTGATAAATTCATTCAAAGCAGCAAAACAAAAAGGAAATCCGGAGGCACTGGTTTGGGATTGTCAATTTCCCGGCAAATAATAAAAGATCATAACGGCCGGATCTGGGCTGAAAACAACACCGAAAGGGGTGCCACTTTTTATTTTTCCATCCCGAAATAGCCAGACAGTTGCTGCCTCATTCCCGGGTAGTCTGGTTTTTCGTTGTTAATGTTAAATAAGCTTGCTGCCGATCTTTACGAGGTGTCGCGACGTGTGATTTGAGCTACGTTGTGCTCGATTCGGATTCCGGCGGAAATGACTGTGGAAGTCGAATGGTAAATTCTGTGCCTTTACCCTCTTCGCTCTTAACTGATATAGCGCCGTTGTGGTTATCGATGAATTCCTTGCATAGCACGAGTCCTAGTCCTGTTCCCTTCTCATTTGCCGTTCCGACCGTGCTGAAAACGGAATCGATTCGAAACAATCGCTTGATCAGTTCCTCCGATATCCCCACCCCGGTATCACTAACTGTAATTTCAATTGCATCGTCTGAATTCTCAGCCCGGACAATAACCAATCCTCCGGGTTGAGTGTATTTGATGGCATTTGATAATAGATTTCTGAATATGGTGGAAAGCATTTCATGACTGGCATTGATCGTTAGATCGGAGTCGATTTCATTCCGTATCTCAAGCTCTTTTTTTTGGGCACTCACTTTCAACAAGGACATGACGCTGTTTACCAGGGAATGGAGCCGAATCTCTTTTAATGTCCAGGTTAAGGTCCCCATTTGTGAACGAGCCCAGGTCAACAGGTTTTCCAGCATGGCGAACGCTTCTTTGGAACTGACATTGATTCGCTCAATTGCTCTTAAAATTCTCTTCTCATCCATTTTTTCAAACTGTTGCAGCAGTAAATCGGAGTATCCAATGAGAGAATTAAAAGGGGAGCGCAAGTCATGGGCAATGATTGAGAACAATTTATCTTTTGTGACAATCAGCTCTCTCAGCTGCTTTTCCTGCTTTTGAATAGTCAAATGGGTCGCAACCCTGGCAATAACTTCTTCCTGTTGAAACGGTTTGGTAATATAATCGACCGCTCCACACTCAAAGCCTTTTACTTTATGTTCAGTCTGGCTTAGGGAGCTCATATAAATAACCGGGATTTGACTGGTTTTTTCATCAGCTTTCAGTTTGTTTAATGTATCAAAACCGTCCATACCGGGCATCATGATATCCAGTAAAATTAGATCGGGGTGTTCCGACAAGGCAAGTTCACAACAAGATTCACCGTTCTCTGCAGAGACCACATCAAAACCGGCAACATCAAGGTGGTCTTTGAGTACAAGCAAATTAACGGGACTGTCGTCTACAATCAGTATCTTCGGAGCGATATCAGGTTTAATATCCATGGGATCAGATCGCTTTTGTTTTTTAAACTACGATATCTTATTGCATCCATTTTAAAATATTGGATATTTATAAGCAAGTATTTAAAAAAAGTGAGGGTTTTTGTGATCTGTTACGGTCAATACTGATATTCTGTTAAGAATTGGATTTTGAAAAGTTTTCTCGGAGTTGCGAGATGCAGGCATTGTTTTTTACCAGCTAAAGGCTATACAGGATGATACGGCAAAACAAATGTGAATTCTGCACCGCCTTTTTCAAGGTTTCGGGACCAGATTTGCCCCCCATGAGCAGCCACAATCTCTTCACAGATAGCCAACCCGATTCCGGAACCTCCGCATCCTGTATTTGTACGACTGCTTTGCGTAAATCTCTTGAATAGATATTGAAGCTCATTTTCCGGAATTCCCGGACCCTGGTCTTGCACCGACACCAAAACTGCCGAAGATTCATTGCTATCCTCTCCCAACGCCGTTCCGGATCTTGTAGCAGGCTGAAATACAAGGGAAATTTGCTTTTGAGCAGGGCTGAATTTAATGGCATTGGAAAGCAGATTTCGGATAAGATCAATAATTCTTTGCTCATCACAATTCACAAGCTTTATGCCTTTGGATTCGGAATAATCTACCTCCAGTTGTTTTTGCTCCAGTATGTCTTTGAATTCATCTACTGTCTTTCTGGCAATCTCGACGATGTTTTTAGGTTCAATCAGAAGTTTGACAAGCCCTGCATCGTAGTCCAAAAGCGTCAACAAATTGGATAAAAGCTCCATCATACGATTGGCCGATGACTGGATCTGGAGAAAATAATGCAGAAGTTTCTCTCTACTGACAGTTTTATGCCGATGGGCGCCAAACTTGGTGTAGTTGATGATGGCATGCATCGGGGTTCGTAATTCATGACTCATATTTGCCATGAACTCTATTTTGGCTTCATTTGCTATTTCAGCCTTTTTCCTGGTGAATTCAAGCTTGCTTTCCAGCTCCTGAATTTTGAATTCCAATTCTTTATATGATGGTTTCTTGTTCATGATGATAAGGATTTATCTCTAATTTCCTGATTATCCATGTTTCATAAATCGACAGATCGGTCTGCCTATTCCATGGACAGCAGGTGTGACCGCAAATTGACATTGGTATTGCGAATACCAAGTTTTTTCCGAATATTATTCCTGTGAAACTCGACAGTACCGGCAGATAGATTTAACAGACGAGCCATTTCCTTTGTGGTTTTTCCCTCCCTGACTAAACCGGCAATACGAAACTCCATGGGAGTCAAGTCGGAGTATTTGGATGACAGTTCGCTGTAAAAAGGTGATATCACTTCATTCAACTGTGACTTAAGCAAATCGATGTACTCCTTTTGAATATCTGTAAGATTGGCTGTGTTCCGAAGTTTGCCAAGATTTGGAAAAATTATCTCTTTTATATTCAGAATAATAGAGTCTTCCATGTCTTTCTGGTTTTTCTTGGCTTGTTTTAGAATTAATTTATGAAAATTTTTTTGCTCTTCCAGATTCTTTTTAAGCTTTTCAATCTCCAGGTTTTTTTGATTCAGCTGCTTGTTAAATAGAGTTTGTGCTGAATTGTCTTCCACAAAACCGGCGATTTTCAATGGAGTACCCTTGTCATTTTTTGCAACGCAGGCTGTCAGATTGACCGGAATAATATCACCAGTGGTAGAGCGAAGGCTGGAATTGACTCTGGCGATCCCTTCGTTGTGAAGCTTATCTATTATTTTCTTTTGATCCGTATCTTCACAGCGATGTTCTTCAGGAATCAACTTAACTACACTTGAATCTTTCAATTCTTCAAATGAGGGATAACGCAACATTTCCAGAAAAGCTGAATTGACGTCTTGGAGTTTGAAATCCAGGTCGGTGATGACAATACCAAACGGACAATTGTTAAAAATGATCTGATACCAATCGGTCCGGTCAATGAGTATAGTAGCCAATTGTCTTAACTGAATGACTTCGTTTTCCAGATCTTTGGATTTTTTAAGGAGCTTGTTCTTACTGACGCTTTTACTCATTCAATCCCTTGCTATATTAATAAAAACAGCATTTCCGAAACTATCGGAATCTAATGCCACGATACTTCACAGTTGTGTTCGTTTTTCCGGTGGGAAAAACGTGATTCAGATGTTGTCACTTTCGTGAGCAAGCAAGATCGGATTCCAATGGTGTTTGTTTAATAACTGCATCGTTTCAGGGTTTTGACGTCGTATGATCAGAATATTGAAGTGGTGATTGTAAGTTCCCGATGAATCATAACCTATTTAAAATATATATTGAAAAAATAGTCACGTACCATAGGGTAAAAACCTATGAAATTCTACGTAGACCTCTTTAAATTATACATTTCAAAAAATCTGATAATAAACGCCCAAATAAACCGCACTGGTGCAGGGAACACCATTAATGAATAATGCTTAAAACAAACCTGTTGGCCTTAATCACTGAATCTTGAAGGTGGCTAATAGGGGGGTTGCCTTCATTTAACGTCTTTAACTTCTCGGATTACCGCGAGAAGTAAAACCAGTATATCACAATTGATAAGCGAATTTAAACCGATGAGTCTACTGTCATTTACGATCTGTAGGTATTATAACGAGTTAGACCTTTAAAAGTTGCGGATCAGGGTGATTCCTTCTTACGTGGTGATCGGACAGGAAAAAACTGGGGTTTTGGTGAAAAGGTTTTTAGGGAAAGGCTGACAAAGCCTTTCCCTATGGCTCTATCCGGCGGTGATCATTCTACGCCGCACTTTTAAGGAAATTGCGCAGTACGGTGTGCAAAATCCCACCATTTTTGTAATATTCAATCTCCACAGGTGTATCCAGCCGAACGGTTACAGGAATTTCTTTGTCGTCTACCTTCAGGGTCAGATCCTGTCCGGGTTTCAGGTCGTCATTCAAACCCAGGATTGAGAAAACTTCTTTTCCTGTTAAACCCAATGAATCCGGTGATGCCCCATCTTTAAACTGAAGCGGAAGAACGCCCATTCCCAAAAGATTGGAACGATGGATTCTTTCGTAACTGGCTGCTATCACCGCTCTTACTCCCAGCAGATATGTCCCTTTGGCTGCCCAGTCACGGGAAGAGCCCGTGCCATATTCATTTCCTGCCAGTACAATCAGGGGAGTATTGGAAGCTTTGTACTTCTCTGCGGCCTCATAAACACTCATCTGCTCTCCGGTTGGCAAATAGGTGGTGATACCTCCTTCTGTTCCCGGTGCCATCTGGTTTCGGAGTCTGATGTTGGCAAAGGTACCTCTGACCATCACTTCATCATTGCCTCTTCTTGACCCATAGGAATTGAAATCAGCTTTTTCAATGCCTCTTTCCGTTAAATAATCTGCGGCAGGGGTGTTTATTGCTATGGCTCCTGCCGGAGAGATGTGATCAGTTGTCACCGAATCACCGACTTTAACCAGTACTTGGGCATTCACAATATCCTGAAGCGGCTCCGTCGTCTTTTTCATATTTTTGAAAAAGGGCGGATTGCGGATATAGGTGGAAGAGTTGTCCCAGTCGTACGAGACTTCTCCTTTTGTAGGAATAGCATTCCAGATGGGGGAAAGATCTTCATAATTACTATAGCGTTCCTTGTACATGTCAGGGGTAATAACCTTTTCCACTTCGGTAATCTCCCCGACAGTTGGCCAGATGTCCTTCAGGTAAACGGGAGTTCCGTCGTTTGCGGTGCCAAGCGGTTCGTTTACCAAATCTATGTCAATAGTTCCGGCTATAGCGTATGCAACCACCAGGGGCGGACTTGCCAAAAAATTGGCTTTAGTCAAAGGGTTTACCCTGCCTTCAAAATTTCTGTTTCCGGATAATACGGAAGCTACCACCAGATCTTCATCAACAATGGCCTTGCTGATGGGGTCGGCCAAAGGACCGGAATTTCCGATGCAGCTCGTGCATCCATACCCTACGGTGAAAAAGCCGAGTTGCTCAAGATGTTCATTCAAGCCGGACTTGTGAAGGTAGTCTGTTACAACCCTTGATCCGGGGGCAAGGGATGTCTTAATCCAGGGTTTTACTCCCAAACCCTTGGCTGTGGCTTTTTTGGCCAGAATTCCGGCTGCAATCATCACCGAAGGATTACTGGTGTTGGTACAGGAAGTGATGGCCGCCAGGACCACCGATCCGTGATTCAGGGTAAACGTTTCACCTTTATCGGGTAAGGTTACCTCGGATGAAGTTCCCAATTCACTGCTTTGAAGTTCGTATCCTCTTTGTTTGACAGGATCGGTTAAAGTTTTATGCCAAGTGGATTTCATGTCGGAGAGGCTAATGCGATCTTGGGGTCGTTTAGGACCGGCGAGTGAGGGTTCAACGGTCGCTAGATCCAGTTCAACCACATCTGAAAAGACAGGTGCAGTCATTCCATCTGTTCGATAAAGTCCTTGTTCCTTTGTATAGCTTTCAACCCGCTCAACAAGTTCTTTGCTCCTTCCTGTGTGTTCAAGATAACGCAGGGTTTCATCGTCAGTTGGAAAAAACCCCATGGTTGCACCGTACTCCGGAGCCATATTTGAAATGGTAGCTCTGTCAGCCAGACTCAATCCTGAGAGCCCGTCACCAAAGAATTCCACGAATTTTTCCACAACACCAATTTCTCTTAACATTTGCACGATACGGAAAACCAGGTCGGTGGCTGTGGTGCCTGTTGCCAATTCACCGGTGAGTTTAAATCCAACTACCTGTGGAATCTGCATGTAGATAGGTTGCCCCAGCATCACCGATTCGGCTTCAATTCCGCCAACTCCCCAGCCTAACACTCCAAGACTGTTGACCATAGGTGTGTGGGAATCTGTTCCAACTACCGTATCAGAGAAAAGTAAGCCATCACGCTGCTGAACAACGCTGGCCAGGGCTTCCAGGTTCACCTGGTGGACAATTCCAACTCCCGGTGGATAGATGTTGAGGTTTTTAAAACTGCCCTGTCCCCATTTCAGAAACTCATACCTTTCCCGATTGCGTTCAAATTCTCTATCCATATTGGTTTGAAGTGAGCCAGGCAAGCCGAAGGAGTCGACCTGTATCGAATGATCAATGATCAGATCCACAGGAACGCGAGGATTAATCACAGCGGGATCTCCCTGAAAATCTTTCATGGAGCTGCGCAAGGAAGCCAAATCTACCAACGCGGGAACACCGGTGAAATCCTGCAGGATGACTCGTGTGGGTTTGAAGGGAATTTCTTTATCAGATTTGATTTTGGCCTCCCAATTAGCTAAAGCTACGATGTCCTCTTCATTGACCTGAAAGTTGTCCAGATTTCTTAAGGTCTGTTCCAACAGGATTTTAATGGAAAAAGGCAGATGGCTGACCTTTCCCACACCTTCCTTTTCCAGCCTGTCTAAACGATAAAAACCGGATGATCCGGATGAGAGGTTGACTGTGTCTTTACAGCCGAACTTATCATTATCCATTATATCTCCCTATTCTCTTAGTACTCTAAAGCAAATACCAGCTCAGATTTATTGACAAACGGCAGTGACTAGCGACTCGCCGGGCTGGTTTATGATAATAAACTCAATATATTGTCAATTTACTGCAACAAGCACTCCCAAAACACAATCTGCCTTGTAATTTTAGATCAGAAGGCTCAAATACAGGGCTTACCACTGAATAAAATCTTACAAACTCCCTGTAGAGTATTTTCCCTATCTTTAAAACACCAAGGCCTCACTTCTTTTTAGCACTATTATTAGAAGCGAATCAATAAAGATTTACCTGTTTTTTGTACGATACCGAGAGAAAGTGGATCAATCACCCAATTGCAAACTGATTTGCTAATTACCATTGTTCAATTGAGACAACACGCCGGATAATTGAAGAAATCTGGCTTTCAAAAAGACCATCCTTTAACTATCTGAAATAATAAATTAAAAATTTAGTTTTTCTTCGCATTGATACAATATTCACAACTGTCTCATGATTTTTAGCGAGACAGCGATGTGATATATCATCTAGTAATATCAGCAATTTAATTAAAAATTTCTTTGTGAATTGTAAAAAAATCGTAAATCTCGTGTATCAAGAGTGATTTAGTAGATGACAGGGAAAACGGTGAAGTCTGGTTTAACAAGATAACCATATGAATTATAAAGATAAAAATTTAATATTTAGACCTTGGTATGGATTTTGAGAATAAGAGGCAGACGCTTGGATTCGGGGTATTAATTTGCCGTGACGAAACAAGAGATAGATGCCCATTTGTGCCCGAAGGTGCAGGGGTAGTTTTCGTTCCAACCTAACTATTTTGATCGAAAACCAGGTATGGTGTATAAACTTTCACGATATACCTGATTTTTTTTGCTGGAGGTAGATTAACATTGAGAAGGTGTGATCAAAACATAAAGGAGACCCTTGCGCTGGTTGAAAGGATGATCGAACTGGCAGGAAGAGGTGATGTTGATAGGGAAGATGTCAGTTGCGGAATTTTGTATGGCGTTATTCTTGACTCCGCATATAAAATAAAAAAACTGGCTGAAGAAGAGAAACAGGCTCATGTCAAGAAAGGCTGGTGGAAAGAATGAACAAGCTGTACATAGACAATATCCACTATTATTTGGAATTTCGTTGACCTGGAAGTGACTACAGACTGTATTTGTTTGGTGAGCTTTTGACTATAAAGAGCTGCCTTACTATAGTATAAAGCAGATAGTTTGTGTTAGAAGCACTAAGAAAAACAGTCGATAGCAGATGCGTAAACGAATTTCGAAACCGTTTTTTCGATTGGAAGGAGTGAGTCATGATGCAGTTTGCATTTCATATTGATGAAGTATTTGAAATGGCGATTCAGATGGAGGAAAATGGGGCTGAATTCTATGCTAAAGCCGCGCTTGCTGCTGTTGATCCGGAAGTCAAAGCTGTCTTGGAAAAGCTTTCGGTCATGGAAGTGGAGCATAAAGCTTTGTTTTCCAAACTTCGTGAGGAGGTTGTCAGCGCCAACGAGCATAAAACGTTTTACGATCCCAGCGGAAAAAATGCTCGTTATCTGAAATCAATTATTGATACACAGGTTTTTTTTGAAAAAGAGATCGATACCTCTTCCATGGAGGAAGTACTAAAAGAAGCAATTTGGGGTGAGAAAGACTCCACCGTATTTTATCTTGGTATCAGGCAAAGCATGGATGACGAGGCGACAAAACAGAAGATCGATAAGATTATTGAAGAAGAAATGTCTCATATCAGGATTTTGAGCGAAAGGTTAAAAGCCCTGAAGTCATAGATTAGGGGAGAAATCTAGACTTAACTTTCATTATGGCCGGTTGGATATCACTTCTCCGGCGATTTGCATTCCGTTATTAAATCCATACAACACTTTAAATTTATGAAGGTAAAAATCGATTCAGCGGATGACATATCCAAAGTTCTATCAAAACAAGGATATGTCAGCTCAATAGATATATCCACCATCGTTTTTTTGGCAATGAAAATGAACAGACCGATCCTGGTGGAAGGTCCGGCAGGAGTGGGAAAAACTGAACTGGCCAAGTCACTGGCGAAGGGGTTGGGCCTGGAGTTAATTCAGTTGCAATGCTACGAGGGATTGGATGAAACCAAAGCGATTTACGAGTGGGAATATGCCAAGCAATTGCTCTATACCCAAATCTTAAAAGAGAAAATCAATGAGGTAGTTGGGTCTAGTGACGATTTGAATGAGTCCATTCAAAGACTGGTAAAACTTGAAGATGCCTTTTTTTCAGATCATTTTTTATTGCCAAGACCTTTGCTAAAGTCGCTTCGATCCGAAGAACAAACAGTATTGCTTATCGATGAAGTGGATAAATCGGACCCCGAATTCGAGGCTTACCTGCTGGAAATCTTGAGTACCCATGAAATCACCATTCCCGAGTTGGGAACTCAAAAAGCCAAACAGATTCCTATTGTTTTTCTCACGTCAAACAATGTCAGAGACTTGAGTGATGCATTGAAACGCCGATGCTTAAACCTGTTTATCGATTTTCCCAACCAGGAACTGGAAACGCGCATTGTTCAATCTCGCTTCCCTGAAATGAAAGATGTTCTGGTGAAAAAGCTGGTAGGCGCGGTACACGAAATCAGGCAATTGGAAATCAAAAAGAAACCGTCAATTTCTGAAACCATAGATTGGGCAGAATCGATTCTGATGCTGCAGATTGATGATATTACTCCAACGGAGTTAAAACGAACCCTGGGAACCATCAGCAAGTATAAGACAGATATGGATCAAATCCTCGAAAACACTGAAAAGATATTGGGAGAGGCTTCATGGTCAGTATGATGTTGCGGTTTGCAACCCAGCTGCGACATGAAGGCCTTAGTGTTCCGACGTCTTCATTGCATACTGCCGTTCAAGCACTGGAGTGGGTCGACCTGTTGGACGAATCGCAGGTGTATGCTGCCTTGGAGTCATGTCTGGTTCAAAATATGGCTTATCGCGAAAAATTCGCAGAAGTCTATAAAAAGTTTTTTAGGGATAATACAATCTTTGAGCTGGAAGGGGAAAGCGCGGCTTTTAAGCTTCAACTTAAAGAGTTCACTAATAACCTGCGAGATGAAAACGATTATGTGTCGACTGTACTGGCCGATTTTCTGGAAGGCGATGTGAGGCAGGTATTGGACAACGTGGCAGATGGTAAGGAATACCGGTTGGTATACAGCGATGTTACTTCCGGTATCGGAATGTCCAAGGAAAAGACCAGAAAGGAGATTCTCAAGAGAATTTCGGTATTGGCAGACCAGGCAAACGACTTTGCCAATGTTTCATTTCATCTTCCCAAGGAAAAACGGGAAAAACTTTCGGACCATATTAGAGAACAACTGGAAGCTGCGGCGGAAATACTTAAAGAGAAAACTCCCAAGCGAAAATCCCGAGATTTTTTGCTTCCCTGGGAAAAGCAGCGCGCTTTATCAAGTATATCATTTGATAATCTGACAGTATCCGATCAAGAGAAGGTAAAGCACGAAGTTGAACGTATTGCCCAGAAACTGAATGATACTCTTTCCAGGCAAAAAAAACGTGCCCGCCGGGGACATCTGGATATCAAAAACACCATCCGCCATTCAATGAAATTCAGCGGTATTCCGTTTAATATCAAAACCAGAACTCCTGCCAAGAAAAAAGGTAAAATTGTGGCCTTATGCGACATTTCCATGTCGGTTTCCCATGCCGCGCAATTTATGTTGCTTTTGCTCTATCGCCTGCAAAACCGATTTACCCGAATCCGCTCGTTTGTTTTCATCAGGAATGCTTTTGAGATTTCGCATTTGTTTGAGAAATATGCCATGGAAGCAGCCCTGGAAAAGGCTGTTAAGCAACACCATATCGGTATGGGCCAACTAACCAATTACGGAAAATCGTTTAAGTCCTTCCTGGACAGATATTCCGGTGCATTGACCAAAGACACGACCTTGTTAATTCTGGGTGATGCCTTGAACAATTACATCGATCCGCAGGTAGAAGACTTTAAAAAAATGAGTGAAAAAGTTTTGAGAACCTACTGGCTGAATCCGGAGCAGGAAAAATACTGGTATTCTTCAGGCAGTGCCATTATGGACTATAAACCGTACTGCACCCAGCTGGTTGAATGCGCAACCGTGGAGCAACTCTCCGACTTTGCCAGGAATTTAGTTCTGTAAAACAAATATTTGGGTCATTAAAATATGTAAGGCCTCCGGTCCATGCCTTGTAAAGTCTACGCAATATGGTGCTGAAAGCCTCGCTTTCTATTGTTCGTTGCCCATCAATCGGACTAATTTTAAACTGTGAATTGCTAATTGAGAATTATTAATGAATTCTTGCTTATTTAAGCACTTATAACCCTTCAGAGAAGGTTTTGATAACAAGATCACCGTTTTAACTCAAGTGTCGCACCCTTGTTTTATGCGATCAGT
>JAKSDL010000383.1 GCA_022360105.1 Pseudomonadota bacterium | reverse complement strand
TCAATGATATTCGTGGCGAATTCATCATGGTTGAACGTGCCTTTGTAGTATAAGATGTCATTTTCATTGAGAAAGATTCCATACCCGTGTCCTTCCGGAATTTCATCCCAATGTAACACCCTCGAATCCGCCAACGCTTTCTTTTTTTTACCCTCTCCTTCCTCGTCTCCATTCCTGGATTCGCTCGATTTACTTCCTTTGGGTGGGTCATCCAAAGGGCTAGGATTAATGCCATAAAGCATGACAAGTTGGGGAAGTTTATCGATAAAACCTGCTTCGAGTTGTCCTGCAAACTTCAGTAATTTTTGACATTCATCACAGTTTTTGTTGATAACGGCAACCACCAGTATGGCTCTTCCATTGAGCTGTTTCAGAATTTTCTTAAAAGCTGCGTTATCAAAATTCCCCCCTAGTTTCTTAATCCTGTTGCTGGCCATTCTTTTCCTTAAGATGTAAATCCGGTTCCTGTGAATTCCCAATCGGGGTCCAGCATGCAAATTGATTGCTGGTTGCGGTTTGAGAAAACAGTATGTTGAATGATTTTAGTCGATGTGTTGATGTTTCATGATAACACTCTTTAAAGGACGAATTCAAATTGCCTGATGTGCAAGTAAGAGTAATGGTTTCGGAACGAAATATAAATATTAACCGCACATTATTGACAGAAGCCATTGGTAAATCGTGAATTGCCGAATCCTTTTAACCTTGTTACCTTTGATATTGTTGCCTGGAGGATTACAGACTTTTCAATTGCCTGACAGGGCTAACTCAAAAATCCTCTCCTTGAGCCCGGTAAATTTCCTGCTTTGTGTTTCCAATGGAAACCGGCGGCACTTGCCTGTTGTCGTGAATTCCCGATTGCAGTACAATTTAACCAGGAGGAGAGACGAGCACCATCATAAAGCTTGAGACTGGCGAAACATGGAGTTTATTCACAAATCATTTAAAAACGATTCACTGGAAGGCGACTGGGTGATCACAATTGGTAATTTCGATGGTTACCATTTAGGACATCAGGCACTTGTAAATCAAGTACTGACAGATAAGGAACTGCTGAAAGCCAAGGGTGGGGTTGTGACCTTTGATCCGCATCCAAAAAAAGTCTTGCAATCACAAATTCCTTTCAGGCACCTGTACAGCAATGAGACTAAATGGAAGTTCCTGGAGCATTCCGGACTGGATGCCTGTTTCGTCATTCCTTTTACTCCCGAATTTGCGGCTCAAAGTTCCCAGGAATTCCTAAGCCAGCTGTTCAATTTTGTGAGGCTTAAAAAAATAATTGTTGGCTACGACTTCAATTTCGGTAAAGCCCGAGAAGGATCTGCTAGTTTTATGGCTCAGGAGGCTGAAAAACAGGATATTGCCTTTCAACAATTGGACGCTGTGCGCATAGGCGATATCACAGTTTCCAGTACGATGATCAGAAGATTGCTTTTTGAAGGAGATTTCAAAAACGTTGAAAGGTACTTAGGGCGGCAATGGTCTGTGTCGGGGATCGTCCAAAAAGGCAAGAAAATCGGTAATACCATTGGATTCCCGACGATGAATCTGGAGCCTGATGTCCTGTTACCTTTGAAAAAAGGTGTGTTCAGTTGTCAGGTGGAAATAAAGGGTGTGCGTTATGATGGGGTCTGCAATGTTGGCGTCAATCCCACATTTAATGGAAAAACAATGAAAGTCGAAGCACATCTCTTTGATTTTAAGGAAGATGTTTATGGTGAACAGATAACGGTGTATCCTCTTAAATTTTTACGTGAGGAAAAACGCTTCAATTCTGTTGAAGAATTGATTAAACAAATTCAGAATGACGTTGATGTTTCCAAACGTTTTTTTGAAGCGACAGACTCGAACTACATCATTTAAAGACAGCCAATTTTCTGATTGAGTGATTTCTTTATCCCTCGTTCTCATCTTCAGAATATCTAATCACTCAAAAGGAGTTCAGAAAACCAGTTTCGCGTGAGGTTCTATCAGAACTGAGTTGACAGCGATTTCCCTATTCTGGATTCTCCCAATTTTCCCATACCCAAAAATGAATTATTTCGATAGAGTTAATAAGTTTAACGAATGATTCGGGCTTACCCAATGGTAGTTAAACTATTGTTATTAAAGATTAATAAGCGATTTTTAAACGCCTAAATCTGAGTTTTTGGGAGTACTTTGAAGAGTTAGGTAAATCCTGTAGCAGTAAATCATTCATATTAAGAGTAAATCAATGGAGTTAGTTCTTGAAGACGGAACTGTTTATTCCGGGAAACATTTTGGCTACGAAACATCAACCGCCGGAGAAGTTGTTTTTAACACCGGTATGGTTGGATATCCTGAAACTTTGACCGATCCTTCCTACAAAGGGCAGATTCTTGTTTTTACCTATCCGCTGGTTGGTAATTACGGTGTGCCTGATGATAGTCGGATCGATAATCTCCTGAATTATTTTGAATCAGAAAAAATCCATGTACAGGGTGTGGTTATCACCTCTCTGACTCGGGACTATTCGCATTGGAACGCCATTCGAAGTCTGGAGCAATG
This sequence comes from Pseudomonadota bacterium, assembly GCA_022360105.1. The sequence continues at coordinate 2,071 of JAKSDL010000383.1, read as the reverse complement.
GATGATTGAACATAAAATTCCCGGCATCGAGGGAGTTGATACCAGGGCTGTTACAAAAAAACTGAGGTCTACCGGAACTCAGCTCGGAAAACTGGTGATAAAGGGCAGGGATGTGCCTTTTTATGATCCTGATAATGATAATCTGGTCGCACAGGTTAGTGTTACTGAGCCCGAGGAATACGGAGACTTTAACAAACGAGTCGTACTGGTGGATACGGGTTGCAAAAAGAATATAATCCGTAGTTTTCTTTCCAGAAAAGTCTCTGTTTTAAAAGTTCCCTGGGACTATGACTTTTCAAAAGAGAAATTTGATGGTTTGATGCTTTCCAATGGACCGGGCGATCCAACCATGGTGCCTGAAACCATAGAAAATGTCAGAGCCCAGCTTTCCGAAGACAAGCCTATTTTTGGAATATGTTTGGGGCATCAAATCTTGTCACTCGCAGCGGGAGCTCAAAGCTACAAGTTGAAATTTGGACATCGATCTCAAAATCAACCCTGTGTCCAAGTCGGAACAAAACGATGCTATATCACCTCCCAAAATCATGGTTACGCCATTGATGATCAAACACTGCCTGATGATTGGAAACCTTGGTTTTTCAACGCAAATGACGGCAGCAACGAAGGTATTCGCCATTCATCCAAGCCCATTCGAAGTGTTCAGTTTCATCCGGAAGCAATGCCGGGGCCTGTTGATACCAGCTTCTTGTTTGATGAATTTGTAAACATGCTTTAAAACCTCGAAATTCAACTCCGATCAAATCAAAAAGTAAAATGGAACATAATATTAAATCCGTAATCATATTGGGTAGTGCAGCTTTAAAGATTGGCGAGGCAGGCGAATTTGACTATTCGGGAAGTCAGGCTATTAAAGCGCTAAAACAGGAGGGAATCTACACGATTCTGGTAAATCCAAATATTGCCACCATTCAAACCTCGGATCACCTGGCAGATAAAGTCTACCTTTTACCTGTTACACCGGACTTTATTGAAGGAGTCATTGAAAAAGAAAAGCCTGATGGCATCCTGCTTTCATTTGGCGGTCAGACCGCTTTAAATTGCGGGATGGAGCTGGACAGACTGGGTATTTTAGAGAAATACAATGTCAAGGTTCTGGGAACCCCGATTTCCGTCATTCAGGCAACTGAGGATCGAGAACGCTTCATTGAGCAGTTGGACGAAATCGATGTCAAGGTACCGCTTAGTAAAGCTGCTTCCAACGTTGAAGAAACCCTGACCATTGCCAATGAAATCGGGTACCCGGTAATGATTCGACTGGCATTTGCCTTGGGAGGTCTTGGCTCGGGTATGTGTTTGAATGATGATGATGTCAGAAAGCTGGCTACCAATGCATTTTCTTACACGCCTCAAGTACTGGTGGAAGAGTATTTGAAGGGATGGAAAGAAGTTGAATATGAAGTGGTACGAGACAGCTACGATAATTGTATCACCGTGTGTAACATGGAGAATTTTGATCCTCTTGGGATTCACACCGGAGAATCGATTGTGATAGCACCCAGCCAAACCTTGACTAACAGCGAGTATCACAAGCTCCGTGAAATCGCTATCAAGACGGTTAGACATCTTGGTGTGATTGGAGAATGTAACATTCAATACGCTCTTGATCCATATTCTGAAGAATACAGGGTGATTGAAGTCAATGCCAGATTATCTCGCAGTTCTGCCCTGGCCTCCAAGGCAACGGGATATCCTTTGGCGTTTATCGCTGCAAAATTGGGGCTTGGTTACAGTCTTTCCGAGCTGAAAAACTCCATCACACTCTCAACCATGGCGTGTTTTGAGCCCGCCTTGGACTATGTGGTGGTTAAAATACCGCGTTGGGATTTGAAAAAATTTCGTATGGTCTCCACGGAAATTGGCAGCAGTATGAAATCCGTAGGGGAAGTAATGTCCATCGGTCAGACCTTCCAGGAAGCACTGCAGAAAGCAATTCGTATGCTGGATACCGGTGCCTGGGGGCTTGTGACTAATCCGGATGATGTGGGAGCGAAAAAAGATAAAGAAGAGATTATTAAGGAATTAACCGCTCCCACAGATGAAAGGGTATTTA
>JAKSDL010000298.1 GCA_022360105.1 Pseudomonadota bacterium | reverse complement strand
TCTGCAATCAAACATGCGGACGGAGATACCCTGCATGAAATTCGTAAAGTATTGGGCCAATGAAAACCGAGCTACCGTTCAAGATCTTAGAAACGACGAAAAAAGCTGAAGACTTTTTGAGCAAAAGAACTGATCAGGCGGTATTAACACCAATTGAAGACCTGAAGCTGCTGGTATCCGATCTCATCAAATGCATCTATTCAGTCGCGGATGAACCCCAAGGTATGGAAAGGCAATCTAACCATCAAAACAGTGCAGTCCGCGGCAAAATCAGTATTGATGAAAATGGAACCATTGTTGCGGCTGATACCGGAATTGCAACTATTCTTGGTAAGACACAGCAAGGACTGGTAAAACACCGGATGCAGTCCTTTATTGATCGATCAGACAAGAAGCTGTTTAATCAACTGAGGATGGCTGTTTTTGAAAGAGGTACCGAACAAGCCTGCCGGCTCAACCTTGTCCACTCTGATGGTCGCAGCCTTGAGGTTCAATTAAATCTAAAGCCGCAATTCAATCGTTCCGGGGAATGTCAAGCCGTTGATACGTCCATTCATCTAAATTTCGATCATTAGCAAGCAAAACACGTCCATGAGCACTTTTACGATTCACCCCATTGTTATGGGTACCAAGGTATTTGATAAAAGTATGATGACCTATCAATACGGCACAGGTGAGGAATATACCATTGCTGTCTATTGTTGGTACCTGAAAGGTGGAGATCAGACGATTCTGGTGGATACCGGTGAAAGGAATCCGATCCAGTCTGAAGCCAGGGAGAAGGCAATTGGAGGCAAGATACATACTTTTACCAGCGGTCTGGAAAAATGGGATTTAAAGCCCGAAGATATAGACATTGTCATTCATACTCATCTGCATAACGATCATTGTGAGAATGACAACCTGTGCACCAATGCCCGGATTTATGTGCACGAAAAAGAAATGGAAAATATAAATGATCCTCATCCTTTGGATTACAGGTATGATGATACATTTATCTGGGATGTCGAAGACAACGATCAGCTTGAAATTATTAAAAATGACAGGGAGATTGTTCCGGGAATCAGCGTAATTCACACTCCGGCTCACACCCATGGAGGTTTGACTGTGATGATAGATACCCCTGCAGGAAAAGCTGCAATTACAGGATTCTGTGTTATACAGGAGAATTTTAATCCTCCTAAAGCTGTTAAAGCGATGGAACTGGATGTAATACCACCGGGAACCCATGTGAATGTCTATGACTCATACAGGATTCTGGAAAACTTGAAACACAAGGCAGATATAATTCTGCCTCTGCATGATCCTCAATTTGCTGCCATTGATACCATCGGAAATCAACAATAGCACGCTCACTATCAAGATGTTCTGATGGTATCAATTCCCTATAAATACTCTCCCTCCTTTTGTCTCGCGATTTTTCTGACGACTGCTTTTGGTAATTTGTGATCATACTGTTCGGACAGGTATTTCTTGAATTCCTTTAACATGTCTATTTGGCCCTTTTTGAACTGCTGATTGAGTTTTACCTCTTTTTCGTCACTCAAAAGCCTGATTGCTTTTTCCAGTTTTTGATCGATTTTATTCTTGAGATCAAACAGGTATACGTAGGACATAATCTGCTAGCCTTTTGATTGGTTAGAAATAACTCTGGGTATTGAGGTCTACTTTGGTTGAAAGATATTCACGAATCTCAATTAATTCAATTAGCTGTCCTTTGCAATATTCGGTAGTATCCACATCTTTTTGATGTTCTGCTTTTTTCATTTTTTCCGTTATCTCTTTTATTCTGTCGCTAATATATTGCTGTATTTCAACAGAGAATTGATGAGTCATTTCAATCTCCGGTATTAATTTGTCTTTTGCTGCTTTTGTAGTAAATACTGGCCTGGCATTTCTTCAGAATTCATGCCAATTTAGCAACTTGAGACATTGCATGGGGATATTGTCCTGGCTCTTAAGTAAACTCAAAATGAACGGAATTCGAATGTGTAATTCCGATCTGTCCGATCCTTGCCGGCAGTAACGTTCAAATGACAGAGGATTTTTCCCATCTATTTGTCAAAATTGTTGAAAAACAACGTTTAAGCCATGGTAAAGCTGAATTGATAAAGTTAATATACTTTGATGCGGATTTCTTCGAAGCTGCAAGCTTCGCTTTTTAATCTACCCTACCAGGCATATGAACGGCAGGGCGGCCCTAGATGGCTGCCAACAGGTTATTTAAGGTCGAGGCTTAAAAAACCTTACTTGAATCCTTAAGCATCAGGAGTAAATCAGTTAATTTGCTCCGATCTGATAAAACACCATTTATACAATCAACAATTCAACAAAAAACATCATGTCAAGCACATTTGGTAGCGTATTCAGAGTAACAACATTTGGTGAATCCCATTGCAGGGGAGTTGGAGCTGTGGTTGATGGCTGTCCTCCCGGTTTGGAACTGGTCGAAGCCGATATCCAGCCACAGCTTGATCGCAGGAGACCCGGTCAAAGTGCCGTTTCAACGGATCGTAAGGAAAAAGACCAGGTAGTGATTCAATCCGGAACAGAACATGGCAAAACACTGGGAACTCCGATCTCACTATTTGTTCCCAATGAGGATCAAAGACCCGGCGACTATTCAGAAATGCTGAATATACCAAGGCCCTCTCATGCGGATTATACCTATCAAATAAAATACGGCATTCGCGCATCCAGTGGTGGAGGAAGATCATCAGCCAGGGAAACCATCGGTCGGGTTTGTGGTGGTGCGATAGCGGAAAAAGTACTACGAGAAGCACTTGGAGTTGAAATTGTTTCCTGGGTTCAATCGGTGTCTCATATCGATTCCCAACAACCCGATCTGTTTACAATAGATCGCCGGGAAGTGGACCGGAACATCATACGCTGTCCGGACCAGGTCGCTGCCGACAGAATGATTAACTTGATCAAAAAAGCCAAGGAAGAAAAGGACTCCCTGGGAGGGACCGTTAGTTGCGTCTGCAGGAACGTACCTGTGGGGTTGGGAGAACCGGTGTTTCAAAAGTTGGAAGCCTTGCTCGCCCAGGCAATGCTTTCCATACCTGCTTCAAAAGGATTTGAAATCGGTTCCGGATTCGAAGGAACAAAAATGAAAGGATCGGAACACAATGATCCGTTTACCAAAAAGGGAGACAGGCTTGGGACCACGACAAATCACAGTGGCGGTGTTCAAGGTGGAATTTCCAATGGCGAGCCGATTTTCTTCAGGATCGCATTTAAACCACCTGCTACTATCGGGCAGCAACAACAAACATCAGACTTCGAAGGGAATGAGACAACCCTGGAAGCAAAAGGTCGTCACGATCCCTGCATTGTCGCTCGTGCAGTTCCTATCGTGGAAAGCATGGCAGCCCTGGTCCTGGTTGATTGTTTGTTAAGACAGCGAACGAGATAGATCATCAGAATTTTAAAACTCGAATCTATCCAGGCGGGTAGATCTAAGAACCACCCAATGTAATTAATCAGAGAACAATTATCCAAATCTGGATCGAAGCAGATTACAAACGGTAGGGCGGCCCTACTTGGCCGCCGGAGGATTGGATTGGAGAGTAAACAAAATGTACTTGAATAGATTTATACAATATTTCTCAGGTTTTGCCGTTGCAAAAGATTGTTGGCAGGGATGTAACCACGCCCTACCGTTCGACTTTCTACCTTGTGACATTCCTCACAAAGATTTGTTTACATTAATACTCCTTCACACTCAACTGCATGTTTACAACTGAGACATTATCTCCCCGGATGGCGGTTCGGGTTTTTCGATCTTTTTCCAGCGTGACCTGAAACCTGGGATTGTCCGACAAGGAGTATCCAATAGCAGCCTTCTCCTTTGATTTAGCCAGGTCAGACAGAAGCCCTACCATTTGAAAACCACCTGCATCCAATTCATCCATAATGTCGTTGTTAACGATTGGTTGAGTGTCAACTTCCTCGATCTCAGAGCCGGCCAGTGTGAAACGTTTCTTTTTGGCGTTATAGGTATCTCCCGGTCTTATGTAGGAAATTCTAACACCTGAAATCTCAAAATTATCTGCTCGTCTTTTTACTCGAGCCCTGCTTAAATCAAGAACCGTGACACCGTCCTGCCCAATGACCTGCATTAAATCATTTTCAACGCTTAGGCTGGTATCGGTATCAATACCAAAGCCAAAACGATGTCGAGTATCAGCAAGCAACCTGAGTAATCGTAAGGCTCTTTCCGAGTCAGAAAAATGAGTATCGGTTATACCATAGCGAAAGGTGCCAATACCGCCATCTTCATTAAAAAGCAAATCATCGCAACTTCCGCCACACACTCCATCACTGTAAACAAGATCTCTTTCCGTTGCGTCCCAAACGGCCGAACTGGCTCCATTTACAAGAGCTAACGGATTTCGACCATTTGCAATCATAAAACGTTTTGTCTGAATAGCCGTTCCCGCGCTGGTTCCTGACATTAAGGCGCCTTTCTTTACCCGCTTGATGATTGCTTTCAGCAGCGGACTGGGCTTACCTTCATTTTTAAGAGAAAAGACTGCCCGGCTTTGATCCCCTCCGGTGAAAAAGAATCCTGTGCAGCCCTCAGCTGCTTCTATCAACTCCGGATTTGTATTTTGATCTTTAAGGGTAGGATCGATATAAATGCCTGTGTATTGGCCAATGCCAAAGCTTTCCAGGATCTGACCGTACCATTCGATATTGATTTTACTGTTGCCATAATCCCAGCCATAATCGTCAGCACATTGAAAAGCTTCCTCACCGGTCAAGCCAAGCACATCTGTGCAATATTCCAGGTCCCAGTTCCATGGATAAGAGCTGGCAGGAACCACGCAAATTTTGCCTTCTGCGCCGCCGGCTTTAGCGACAATATCTTCAAAAATCTCAACATTGGATGAATTGATACCACCTCCTGCCAGAACAGATTTTGTATGCTTACGAGCCAGCAGCTGGGTTGTTGAAAGGGACAACAGTACGATTGATATCAATATTATAAACAATACGTTTAACACTCTCTTATGGTTTGACATGACTCTCCTCTTTTTTATGTGACCGCGAAGCAACAGCAGCTAGGACCGAATGCGTTTTATGTTTTAACTGTTATAGAGAAAACAACTGACACGATGTCCTTCCGTTAAAGCGACTTCGGAAGGCGATTGGTGTTCACAAATATCCATACATTTTTCACATCGGGGATGAAAATAACATCCACCAGGAGGATTAATGGGTGAAGGAACATCCCCCTTGATAGCCTTCATCTGTTGTCGTTTGCGAGGATCTATCCCCGGTGATGCAGCGAACAAACTTTGAGTGTATGGGTGAGCAGGGTTGGCCATTAGTTCCTCTTTATCAGCAATTTCCAATATTTTTCCCAGGTACATCACGATAATCCTGTCAGACATGAATTCCACGACGGAAAGATCGTGAGCTATAAATATGTAGGTCAGGTTATACTTATCTTGCAGGTCTTTTAACAGGTTCAGGACTTGAGCCTGGATAGACACATCAAGTGCAGATACAGATTCATCGCAGATGACAAGGTCAGGATTCATAGCAATGGCTCTGGCGATGCCAATTCGCTGACGCTGACCTCCGGAGAACTGGTGTGGATAGCGATTTTTATACTTGGAATCAAGGCCGACCTCAGACAGGAGCGATTCTGTGCGATTCTCAATTTCTTTTTTGTCTCCAAACCCATGTAGTTTCATAGGTTGAGCGATAATATCTCCTACCTTTTTTCGGGGATTCAGGGAAGAAAAGGGATCTTGAAAAATCATCTGCATCGATTTTCGAGCAGCTCTCATTTCCTGCTTACTTTTCTCAAAAATCGAATCACCCTTGAAATAGACATCTCCCGCCGTTTTTTCATACAATCTGAGAATCACCTTTCCCAAAGTAGATTTACCGCATCCGGATTCGCCGACTATCCCCAGGGTTTCCGAAGGATATACTTCAAAACTGACATCATCAACAGCTTTTAAAACAGCGCTTTCGGATCTGACTCCCTGTGATTTAATCTTAAAGTGCTTTTTCAGATTCTTAACTTCGACAATGGGTTCCATTATTTACCCTCCTCTGAGACAGCTTGAGAGGAATGCAAATGGCAGTGGACCTGGTGTCCGGTTCCTACGTGAGAACACGCAGGAAAACTATCTATACATTGCTTTAAAGCAGAGTCGCACCGGCGTTCGAAAGGACAACCCGGACCTAACTCCAAAGGCATGGGTACGGTTCCGTTGATGGCTTCAATTCTTGTTGCATTGACATATTTGGTGTTGGATGGGATCGAGTTTAACAAGCCTATGGTATAGGGATGGGCTGGATTTTCGAATAAATCCAACACATCCGCTTCTTCGACTTTCCTGCCGGCGTACATAACTGCAACCCGGTCTGCCACTTGAGCAACGACTCCCATGTCGTGCGTGATTAGCAGGACGGCAAGATTTACTTTCTCTTTCAATTCGTTAATAAGATGTAGGATTTGTGCCTGAATAGTTACATCAAGCGCCGTGGTCGGTTCATCTGCTATCAGTACGCCCGGGTTGGATGAAGCCAGCGCGATTGCAATCATTACTCGTTGTCTCATTCCCCCGGATAATTGGTGCGGATAATCGTGCAGTCGTTTTTCCGGTGAGGGTATGCCAACCATTCTTAACAGGTCAATTGCCTTAGCTGTAGCTTCCTTTTTGGATAATCCATCGTGTTCATAAAAAACTTCATTGATCTGATCACCAACCTTAAACACAGGGTTTAGAGACGTCATGGGTTCCTGAAAAATCATTGAAATCCTGTTGCCGCGAATAGCTCTCATTTCCTTTTCGCTGAAATTCAACAGGTTGTTGCCATCAAAGATTATTTCCCCACCAGCAATAAAACCAGGGTTTGGCACTAATCCCATGATGGAGAGAGAGGTCACGGACTTGCCACACCCGGATTCCCCTACCAGGGCAAGTGTTTCTCCTCGATTGAGTGAAAAAGAGACATCGTTAACCGATTCGATTATGCCCAAAGGGGTCCGGAAATGGGTCTTTAAATTCCTCACTTCCAGAATGGTATTGTTCGTCATTGGAGTCTCCATCATTCCTTCAATCGAGGGTCTAAAACGTCTCGGAGTCCATCGCCGAACAGGTTAAATCCCAAAACCGATATCAAAATTGCCATTCCAGGCAAGGTCACCACCCACCAGGCTGAAGAAACAAATTGTCGGGAAGATGCCAGCATTAAGCCCCATTCCGGCGTTGGCGGTTGCGTTCCTAATCCGAGAAAACTAAGCGCAGCTGAAGATAGAATCGCTCCGGCATATCCCAGGGATGTCTGGATGATTATCGGAGCCAGACAATTGGGAAGAATTGATTTAAACATCAACTCAAGGTCTCCGACACCGATTGATCGCTCGACCATGATATAATCTGCTTCCTTTTCTGCAAGAACAGAGGACCGGATTATTCTTGCTATCCTGGGAATTCCGACAATTCCTATGGCAATCATTGCATTCTTCAAGGATGGGCCGAGTGTTGCCACAATTACGATAGCAAGCAGAATGTAGGGAAAGGCCAGCATGATATCGATCACTCCCATAACAATAATATCAAGCAAACCTCCATAAAATCCTGCAAACATACCCAGTAAAATCCCAAAAAGCAGGGAGATTCCAATGGATATTCCGCCTACTAACAGTGATATTCGTGCTCCGTAAAGTATCCTGGAAAGAATATCTCTTCCAAAATCGTCTGATCCCAGCAAGTAACCATTTTCGAATGGTTTGGATAAACGTAACGCAATATTCTGATCAAGAGGGTCATGCGTTGCCAGAATTGGCGCCAATAAAGCTATCAGCAAAAACAGCAAAACGATGGTTAATCCGGCCATTGCAGAGCGATTTCTTCTGATTTGTGTCCAACTCTCAAACCACGGAGAGTTTTTAAAATCGGTAAACATCTTAATATCTGATTTTCGGATTAACAAAGGCATAAAGGATATCAACAGTGAGATTTACCAGGACAAAGACCACTGCTATCAATATGACTCCGCCCTGCACTGCTGGAATATCACGTGCAGAGACAGCACCAAAGATCCATCTTCCTATACCCGGCCAGGAGAAAATCTCTTCAGTCAAAACAGCTCCGGCCAAGTTATAGCCGAATTCAAGCCCTATGACTGTTATAACCGGTAACAGGGCGTTCTTCAGGGCATGTTTGTACATGACCTTGTTTTCGGAAAGTCCTTTTGCCCGGGCAGTGCGAATATAATCCTGTCTTACAATTTCAAGCATGGAACCGCGAGTCACCCTGGCAATAACAGCTAAAGGTATGGTACCCAGAGCCACAGCCGGGAGAATCATATGTTTCAAAGCAGACCAGAAGTAGGAGGGATCCCCTTCCCTGAACAGGTATATCAGGCCGTCAATGAGATAAAAACCGGTAATGGGATCAAAGAAATAGCGCATATTCATGCGTCCACCCGTGGGAAAAAGATCAAATCCGACGGAAAAGACCATGATAAGCACCAAAGCCAGCCAGAAGACAGGCATGGAAACCCCAATCAGGGCAGAAAGCATCGCTCCGAGGTCGATAAAAGAATACTGCCTGGCTGCTGAAATCACACCGATTAATATGCCAAGTACCGTTGAAATGGTGATAGATACAAGTGCCAGTTCAATTGTTGCCGGAAAACGGGCGAAAAGTTCATTCACAACCGGTTCACCTGTTTTTATGGACTTTCCAAAATCCAACACCACAACTTTTTTCAGATAGCGGGTGTATTGCACCCAGATGGGCTGATCCAAACCAAGTTCTGAACGCAGGGCTTCGACCGCTTCCGGAGTTGCCCTTGCACCCAATGCCAGTCTTGCAGGATCACCGGGTGCAAAAGACATCATAAAGAAGACAATGGTCACCACACCCAGGAGGGTTGGAAATAGCAATAGCAGCCTTTTACTGATATAACGGAGCATTTCAAAAACTCTGTATTCGGTTCTAGTCTTCCAGGGTTACGTGCTTCAATACAAGTTTGTTGGTTGGATATATTAGGTACCCTTTGACCCTCTTATTCATAGGGGCCGCAAATACCGCATTTGCCAGCATCACAATAGGTGCTTCGTCATGAATTAATGCCTGGGCCTGCTGGTAAAGACGGGTTCGTTGCTTAACATCCGAAACCAATCGTGCATTGGATACTGTTTCGATGTACTGTTGGTTTTTCCAGCGACCACTGTTCAGATAACCGCTGGTGAACAGTCTTAACAGGAAGTCGTTAGGATCAGGCTCTCCTGACCAGCCAGTCATACAGACATCAAACTGACCGGCATCAACCTTATCCCAATAGGTTCCGATCTCGTAGGATACAATTTTCGCATCGATTCCAACTTTCTTAAGTTGTGCCTGAATGATTTCACCGACCTTCTGACCGTTGGGATTATAAGGTCTGGATACGGGCAAGGCGAATAATTCCATTTTAAAACCTTCACCGTATCCGGCTTGTTTTAATAGTTGTTTTGCTTTTTGCGGATTGTACTCATAGGGAGCGATTGAACGATCATAGCTCCAGAGTCCGGTGGGTATTGGTAGATCATTTTTACTGCCGAGAACACCATAAACACCGTCTATAATTTCCTGTCGGTTGATTGCATGGTTAAATGCCTGGCGAACCAGTTTATTATTAAACGGCTTGCGCTTTACATTCATACTTAAATAACCGATGCTTAATCCGTCCTTGTATTGAATCTTGATGTTCTTTTCATTCTTAAGTCGTACCAGGTTATCGTAATCCGGAGGGTCAATGATATCTGCTTCACCCTTTATCAAAGCCATAGTCCTGGCTGTTGCATCGGGATACACTTTGAATACCACACGTTCTGTGCCAGCCGGTTTGTCCCAGTAATTCCTGTTTTTCTTTAGCATCACATAGTCATCCTTGACCCATTTCTGAAAGACAAACGGGCCCGTTCCCACCGGGTGTTTTTTAAAATCTGCTCCATACTTTTTGACAGCAGTAGGCGAAACGATGGAAGTGAAGTAAAGACAAAAATTGACCAGAATGGATGCATCCGGTTTTTCCAGGGTCAGGTTAACCGTGTAATCATCAACCTTCCGAATGTCTTTGATCATCCCTTTCTTCTTTAAGGAACCATCCTTTTTATAGCTGTCGGAAAAATGACTTGAATTCCAGTATTTCCAGGGACCGAACTTGTAGTATGGATGGTCTTTGAAATGCTGCCTGGCAAAAGAGAAAACGACAGCATCGGCGTTCATTGGTGTGCCGTCATGAAATTTAACGCCTCGTCTCAGATAAAATGTGATTGTTTTTCCGTTGGCTGAAATTTTCCAATCTTTAGCCAATGAGGGAATAATCTCCGTTGAACCGGGTTTATAGGTAAGCAGGGATTCAAAAATCTGGGAGACGACTGTTGACGAACCACCTTCATCAACTGCACCCGGATCCAGGGCAATCGCAGGAGATGACTTTCCATATATCAATGTATTACCTATGGTGACAGTGGTAAAGGGGATGATTGCCAGGAATAAGGCAACCGATAAAATCAGAACTAATCGCTGTTTCATTTTTCCAACTCCACTTAAAGTTATTGGCAAGAAATATTGTAAGCCCGAGATGAATTTCGAATATTTGAATTATGATGTCAATATTAATTCCAATAAAAGTTTAAAAAAATATTAAACTATAATAAAACCATCTGTTTTGACAGGCTTTGTATGGACACTCACTCGATTGATGTTGGAGACAGAATTGGATATTTTCTTAAGTCAGGAAGGAATTGCTTGATAATATCCAGTTATGGACCAGGAAATTGTCATCCGAAAGGACCCTTTCAGGTAGATTGGATACGGAATCTGATTGAATGTAACGGTAAGCGCGGTAAAGGGGGATGGAATCGAGGCTGGTGAATCAATCCTCAAACTACAAAAACGAGTATTCAGGTTTTGAGATGCTTTCTTCAATGTAGGATTGAAGTGCGGGCTTTAGCCCAATTTTATCAAAAAGATCCAGAACATAATTCAGGTAACTATGGGGATAGTTTTGTGCAATGTCATCTTCAACGGTTCTGCGGCATAATTTGATTTCATTTAAGAAGAGCTTGATGGTTGCAGGTGCATCTGAAGTAAATCCTTCCAATGAAATGTGATCCAACCTGTTTGTTTCATAATCATGAAGCTTCTTGCCAGGAAAGGATACCTTTGGCGATTTTCCTTCGGCGTCTTGGATCTGGCATTCGAAGTAAGCACAGCGTTTGACTATATGGGTTTTAAACTGATCCGGATTTCGCAGAATTGCTCCCATGGCATTGGCAAAGTATTGCAGAAACATCTCTTGCTTGCGGGACTCTTTTGTAGAAAGGTTCTGGCCGGCATGGGGGATTTTGTTGGCAATAAATTCTTCCAGACAATGTTTGCAGATGTAGTTCTCAACACGGTGTCCGGCTGCACAGTTTTTCAAAAAAAGCTCTCGACGTTCTTTGAACAGTGCTAGTGTGAATTCAATACGAAAATCACGGGCTTCCTCTTGTGTTTCAAAGGGAAATTCTCCCCAAAGGTAAAGATCTTCCGGCATGTAGATCGAACTAGGCCTATTTTTTATCAGGAGTTTTGTCCCTCCCATCTGTTCCAAAGAAACCAACAAAAGCTCAACGTAAATATGGTCAAACAAAGGCATGGTGGTGCCCTCAATTTTTCGTTTGCGATTGTTCTTCTTAATTTCCGGAATGTCATGTTTGTTAAGGGGCTGGTAGTCGTATCCGGCGAGCACTTCGTTGATTTGGCTTATGGTATAATTCATGGCCAGCAGGATCGAAGCAATCTTATCTTTTCCGGGACAATTGATCTGCCCGCGTATAACTTTTGTCAGGTAAGTATGGGAAACACCGGAGGTTTTGCAGATTGAGTTTAGTTTAATGCCGCTTTCTTCAACAATCTCTGCAATACGATTTCGAAATCTTCTCATGAATTAATATGAGCTTGTGTAATGACTGCCATTTCATTATCTGGCACTAATAGCGATTACCTAATTCAGAGAAGATAAAGAGTTAATTCGTATTTGAGAAGCGCGAAATTTGAATTTTTGTTTTTAACTGAAATTAGATCAGGTACTGGAATAAGTCAGACTGGTCGTTGAGGTACTGAAAGCTGATGTTTCTGTCATTCATCCTTTGCACGATACCGTTAAAATCTTCTTTTTGATTTACGACCAGACCAATCAGAGCCGGTCCTTTTTCTCGACTGTTTTTCTTGCTGTATTCGAAAAGAGTTATATCATCAGTCGGTCCAAGCACATCTACAACAAATTCCTTTAAGGCACCGGCTCGTTGAGGAAAGCTGACCAGAAAATAGTGCTTGAGTCCTTCATAGAGCAAAGAGCGTTCCTTGATTTCCTCGGTTCGGGTGATGTCGTTGTTACTGCCACTGACGATGCAGGCAACGGTTTTACCTTTTATTTCATCTCTGAATAGATCCAAAGCTGTTACTGAGAGAGCTCCGGCTGGTTCAACCACGATGGCTTCTTCGTTATACAATTTTAAAATAAAGCTGCAGACCTTCCCTTCCGGGACTGTCACAAACTGATCCGTTACCTGTCGCGCGATTTCAAAATTAAGATCCCCTACACGCTGCACCGCCGCTCCATCAACAAACTTGTTAATTTTATCCAGGGTCACAATACTACCTTTTTCTATCGAAGCTTTCATGGCAGCCGCACCCTCGGGTTCTATTCCAATTATTTTTGTATTGGGACTGAGCTTCCTGAAGTAAGCACCAATACCCGAAATCAATCCCCCACCGCCAATCGGTACGAACAGGTAGTCGATGGGCTGTTTGGTTTGTTCCAGCATTTCCAGGGCAACGGTAGCCTGGCCTTCGATAACCTCTCGATCATCAAAAGGCGGAATGATGGTACGCTTGTTCTTGTCGGCATCTGCAATGGTTTCAGCATAGGTTTCATCAAAGGTGTCACCGGTTAAAACAATTTCAATGTTACTTTTTCCATACAGTTTCACCTGTTTGATCTTTTGTTGCGGTGTGGTCACCGGCATAAAAATCTTTCCCTGGATTCCCAACTTCCGGCAGGACATGGCAACACCCTGTGCATGATTACCCGCACTTGCACAAACAACTCCAGCCCTTCTCTCTTTTGCTGAAAGGTTAACAATCTTGTTATAAGCACCTCTGATCTTATATGAGCGTACCACCTGTAAATCTTCTCTTTTCAGCAGCACGGTGGCACCGTATTCTTCTGAAAGATTCATATTGGTCATTAGCGGAGTGCGTTCTACAATATCTTTCAGACGAATATTGGCTTTTAGAACGTCCTCAATATCAGGGAAATAGGAATCATGTCTGGATCGTTCGTTGCTGCTGACGACTGATAGTTTTTGCTGTTTTGTGTTCGATGCCATTTTTTTAAGGAAGGGAATAGGAAAAGATTTGTTTCGGTTTAAGACAAGATGTTAGCTTGCCACTTTAATAAAGTTTGGGGAACAGGAAACGCGCCTTGGTTATGGATAAAAACAGAGAAACAAAGCTGGCGGGTTCTATAGATATAGTTTTCCAAATATAGTTATCCGCCAACTCACCAATTACCTCTCCAAGGCAGTAAATCCGGAGCGAGCTACATCGATGACCTTGTCGCCGCCCAGATCGCTTAAGAGATCATCAATGTTCTTGGAGATGGAAGCCAGCTGAACAATATAAACTCCTTCATCCTGTTTATCCAGAACTTCAAATCCATATTTATCCACTAACGAGTCAAACTCTTTATGGTTTGCCTCGAATTTTATCAAAGCCACTTCTCTCCAAAAACTTTGCGCAGCATCCAGTTCCCTGGCGGATATAACTTCCGTCATTTTCTCGATCTGACTGATCACCTGACGTGTTTTTCTGTCATCATCTTCATAAAGTGTCAAAGTAATCCGACTGTAACCTCTTTGGACGGTTGCGCTCACAGTGAGTGTCTCCACATTGTACATTTTGTGACGGATCAGCATGGAAATCTTATTGAGAACTCCGGGTTTATCGTGCACGAAAACAGTAATGGCACGTCGTTTTTTGTGATTCATTGTTGTCATTGCTTTTTTCCTCAAGCGTTATTTTTCTGATCCAGGGAAACAATCATGTCCGTAATGCCACCTCCGGCGGGAACCATAGGTAAAACAATTTCGCTGGGGTCACAAAGAAATTCTATCATATACGCCCCTTTATGGGCTGCCGCGATCTCAAGCGCTTCTACAATTTGATCTGATGTGGATACCTTTAAATGAGGTATGCCATACGCTCCTGCAATGGCTCCGAAATCGGGATTTTTCATTGGCGTGCCTGCAAATCTGCCATCGTAAAACATAGTCTGCCATTGCCTGACCATGCCCAGGTAGCCATTGTTAAAAAGTAAAATTTTAACATCAATCTCATGTTCCATAATGGCGCCCAGTTCCTGTATATTCATCTGGAATCCACCATCACCGCTAATTGTCCAAACACGCTCATTCGGCCTGGCCAGCTTCACTCCCACGGACATCGGCAGAGCACATCCCATGGTACCGGCACCGCCTGAGTTAAACCAGCTGTTAAAGGTCTGAAAGTTGTAAAATCGAGCCAAAATCATCTGATGTTGCCCCACATCGGAGACAATGATGTCTTTACCTTTGGTAACTTCTGATAATTTGGTTACGATGTTTTTCATTAAAAGCTGACCTCCCTTGCCAACACCTTTTTCGATCTCTTTTTGGGTCGCCTCTGCGATTTCCTCTCGAAACACTTCAATTTGTTCAAACCAAGCTTTACGAGGCTTGGTGAGACATTCAGGATCAATTACCAATTGTTTTAAAACCTTGTTGGCATCAGCATTAATAGCAAGGCTTGTGGCAACGTTCTTATCAATTTCGGAAGGGTCGATCTCAACGTGAATAACATCCGCGCTGACACCAAACTTCTTTAAATTACCTGTTACCCTGTCATCAAAACGCATCCCAAACGAGATCATCAGATCACAATTGAGCAAGGCTCGATTTGCCTCCACACTACCATGCATACCGACCATTCCCAGGCTCAGGGGGTGATCCGCTGGCACTGCTGAAAGTCCGTGCAAGGTAAATCCAATGGGAACATTGGCTTTTTCGGCAAATGTTTGAAGATTCTGTCCGGCATTGCTGCAAATAACTCCATGGCCACAGAGAATAATAGGTCTTTCACTCCGGTTGATCATGACAACAGCTTTTTTCAGCAAATCAAGATCCGGCTCCGGTGAGTACTTGAACCCGGGAAGTGCCGGTTCGTACGAGCCACCATCAAAACAATAATCACCATTTGTTTCCTGCGCCTGAATATCCTTGGGAATATCAACAACGACCGGTCCACCCCTTCCTGTTTTTGCCACATAAAGTGCTTCATGGATGGTTTCTTCGATATCTTCAGCAGCAAGTGGCATGTAACTCTGCTTGGTTAAAGGCATCATGACACCGACGACGTCACTTTCCTGAAAAGCATCGGTTGCAATAACTGAAGTTGGTACCTGGCCGGTAATCGCCAGTACAGGGACAGAATCCATCAGAGCATCGGCAATTCCGGTAACCAGGTTCATTGCTCCTGGACCGGAAGTTGCCATGCAGACACCCACCATCGGGTTTGCAGTTGATAGAGAAGCCCTTGACAGTCCCTGGGCCATAAAAGCAGCTCCCTGCTCATGGCGAGACATGACAAAAGAGAAAACATTCTGTTTCTCCATTTCATCGAACACCGGCATAATAGCACCACCGGTATACCCGAAAACGTAAGTTACACCGTTATCCAGCAACGCTTTAAGTACCAATTCAGTGCCTTTCATTTTTTCTTTTTCCTTTGATTTACATGCTTTTTTTTAATTAAATGTTTTAAAAGTACAGCGTTCTATTTTATTTTATCGAAAATTTGAGGTCAAACAGCTTTTTGGATTTCGTCGAAATTTGAGAATTATTGGCGTAAAATTGTAAATTTGAAGCTGGATCAGCACGAACTTTACTCGTAGTTTCAAAAATCAATTCACCATTTTACTTGTGCCAATGTAGAATGGGTCAGCGGAGCCTGCCCAATCTTTTGTATTTATCTTGATTCACCCGATGGGTAACGGAGTTGCCGATCCCACGCTTAGGTGTGCCTGCTCACCTTTGTGAACTATCTATTTGTTTATTGTTTGTTTACGGTTGGTTGTTATATAATTGGACCCAAGCTAAATAATTTTGCATAAGCCTGAGCCTGGCCTGACTATGACCGGAAAAACCCGAAAACGGCTTTTTGTATCGCTTATTATCTCATTCGTTTGTGTAACGATTGTGTTTGCGATTGAACGTGTCGGCGGTTTATCTTTTCTTGAACAAAAAACATTCGACATGAGGGTTCAATATCGTGACGGGCAAAAGGCAGGTCATGAAGACATCGTTATCGTACTGATTGATGAAGCTTCCCTGGAATCGATGAATCCGTTGGTTGGTCGTTGGCCTTGGCCAAGGACGTTGTATGCAGAATTGAATCTCTTTTTGGCAGAGCAAGATGTCAAAGCGGTCCTTTACGATGTTCTTTTCACTGAACCTCAAATCCCCAGGGATGAGAATGGCGAGTTGGGGCCGGACGATATTGATCTGGTGATCAGCAGCATGGAAATGGGACATGCCATCCATGCTATGCAGTTATTAAGGGAACCGGAATGGGACGAAAAAAACAACATACTCGGGAGACAGTTACCAGAACTGTTTGTGGAAAGGTTTTCCTTGAATGCCACAGGCTCCAGTCAGCTCTTCGAATCAGGTAACAACAACTATTATCTGCCCCTGACAGAACTTTACGAAAACACTGCGGGTATCGGTGTTGTCGAATTCCTGCCGGACAATGACGGGATTTTCAGACGCACCAAGCTCATTAGAACCTACCAGGGGCATATGTTTCCTGTCCTTTCTCTTGCAGCACTAATCCATCAACAACCGGAAAATGAAATAAGCATTGCAGACGATGCGATTAACTGGGGTCAGACACCGATTCCCCTATTGAAAAACGGCGATTTTCTTGTCAATCCCAAAAATGAATTCCAAACCATATCGATTGGAGGAGTTTTTGCTACCATTCAGCAAATTAACGAGGGAAATTTCGAGAATGTTATAGTCGATCCGGAGCTGTTCAGGGAAAAAATTGTATTGGTTGGAGCCAGTGCCGTGGGCGTGGAGGATCTCAAACCAACACCTTACGGTCCTAATTTTCCAGGTGTATTCCTTCACGCGTCTATAATCAGTAATGTTTTGGATAACGATTTTATTACCAAGCCGCCCGTTCTGGCAGAAATTGTTATCTCCCTGCTGATTGCGTTTCTGATTGCTTGGATTATCACAAGTGATGTTAAGATCTGGTTTAAGGGAACGATTCCTTTAATCATTACATGTCTTTATATCTTGGCTGCATACTATATATTCAGTTCATTTAGGGTGTGGCTGGCGGTTGTCTTTCCGGTTGTTGGTGGAATGCTTTCCGTGTACGGAGCCTCTTTTATTTACATGGCCTTTACCGAAGGTACCGAACGGCTTAAAACCAAGCGTATGTTTTCTCAGTATTTAAGTCCTAGTGTGCTTTCAGAAGTGATGGAATTGAAATCTCTGACAGCAGAAATCGGAGAAACCAAACATCTGACCATTCTGTTTTCCGACATTCGGGGGTTTACCTCTATCTCGGAATCGCTTGAATCCCGAAAGGTTGTGGAGATGCTTAATTACTATCTGCACGAAATGGTGGAGCTGGTGTTTAAGTATAAGGGGACTTTGGACAAATTTATCGGTGATGCTGTCATGGCCTTCTGGGGAGCTCCCATTGAAATGAAAAACCATGCCAGTCAATCTGTTTCCTGCGCCTTGGAGATGATCGATAAATTAAAGTCCGTCAACAAGCATTTTAGAGCAAATGGGTACCCTGAAATAAATATTGGAGTGGGATTGAATACCGGTCCGGTCATAGTTGGGAATATCGGATCAACCAAAAGGCTGGATTACACCGTCATCGGTGATAATGTAAACCTGGCTTCCCGAATTGAAGGACTGACGAAAAAATACGGCTGTTCCATTATTATCGCACAATCTGCCCATGATATGTTGGATGATCGCTATATTTGCCGAACAATAGACAAGGTGCAAGTCAAGGGAAAAACTGAGCCGGCGTTGCTTTACGAACCATTGACCAACCCGGAAACGCAAGCCGATGAACGAAAAATAGCCGCAAACATCGCTCAGTTAACCGATACCGGTTTTAACGCCTATCTGGGTAAAGACTGGGAATCAGCTGAAAATGCATACCAACAGGTTCTAAATATGAATAAAAACGATCCTGTTGCCGATATATTTTTAAAAAGGCTACAAGAATTCAAATTGAAACCACCACCTGAAGGCTGGGATGGTTGTTATGTATATACATCCAAATAGTCATACTTTAAGTCTTCTGCTTGTTGTTTTGTCTGTCTTGCGGAACGATGACCGGGTTCGCGGTCATAAAACGAGGAGGTAGATATGAATCAAAAAATATGGTTTGTCACAGGACTGGTGTTACTCATGCTTTTGCCTGGTGTTTCGGGGCTTGCTGATACCATGTATGTGAGAAGTTACAAGATCAGTCTGATGTCAGCACCTGCTCATCGATCGCAAAAGCTTTTAACTTTGAAACGAGGAAACAAAGTTGAAAAACTCAGCACACAAAAGAATTGGGTAAAGGTGCGTTTTGCCAAAAGGGAAGGTTGGGTGAATAAGCTTGCTTTATCGAAAAACGAGCCTAAAAAACGGGTATCCTTGTTCAGGAAAAAGGTGGATATTACATCCAAAGCAAGGAAAAGGGCGTCAACGTTTACCAGCGCCGCTGCTGCCAGGGGACTCATGGACTCCGGCAAGGAAAAACTGGAAATTAAAGAAGGACCCGATTTTATTGCACTGGCCAAAATGGAAGGAGTAGAAGTCGATGTTAACGAAGCGATTGAATTTATTAATGAAGATGAATAGATTTGTGATATTCATTCTGGTAGTATTGCTCGTAAGTCCGGTTTACGCAGGTCGTGCCAGAGCTAACAAAACAGTGATTAAATACACAGAAGACGATACCATTGCCGAAATTCGGTTCGGCAGAAACCTGGCAGCTCGTATTTTGGGAGAAATAAAAACCTGGGATAATGAAAAGGTATCGGATTATGTCAACATCATTGGTACTGGGCTGGCGAGTCAAATGGGTCGACCCGATCTCAAATTTAAATTTGCGGTGTTGGATTCCCCCGAGATAAACGCATACGCAATTCCAGGAGGATACATCTTCATTACACGCGGTGCAATTCAATTGATGGAAAACGAAGCACAACTTGTTGGAGCCCTTGCTCATGAAATTGCCCATATCAACCATCGCCATATTGTCAAAAAAATCAACCTAAGAGGACAATCCAACGCGTTTTTATCCAGTCTTGGTGTGGCTGCCGGTGGTGGTGCTGTTTCCGGGGCTACTTTATTGGATAAACTGTTGGATGAAGCAGCTGATCTGCTCTTTGAAATTGGTGTGGAGAAAAAATTTGAAACAGATTCCGATCTGGAAGCTGTCAAGATTATGATCGCTTTGAATTACGATTGGAGGAGTTATGTCAGATTTTTGGAAAAGATAGACAATGAGACCTATCAAAACAGACGAACGATAAACTCAAAAACTCATCCTCCCCTGGCCGAGCGTATCGAACAAATTGAAGCGGAGGCCGGAAAATTTGCCACTGAAACGTTTAATGGCAGAAAACATCAAAAAAGATTCCATGAGAAAACTCACTAAAAGAATAGTCGTTGGTATTTTTTGTTTGGGACTGATGGCGTCAAACAGTCTTTGGGCGGACATCTATCACTATAAGGAGTTACTGGTTGGGGACAGGGGAGCAAATCTGGCAGGAGCATACTCGGCAGTAGCCGACGATGCCGCCGGTGCATACTATAACCCGGCCGGACTTGTATATGGAGCCAAGAAATCCATGGTGGGAATTTCGAATGCCACAAATTTTGTATACAATGATTACCAGAAATCTGTTGGCAACGAATCCCAATTGATGGAGGGTTGGCGCTATTTGATTAATTTTGCCGGCTATATGAAACGTGTGGGTGACGCGGTGATTGGTATCTCCTATGTCATCGATGACTCCACTGAGCTTCATCAAGATCAGGAATTCGATAACAACGTGGTCATCAACAGAAGAAGCGATGACAGAACCTACAAATATGGACCTAGCTACGCAACATTCCTGACGGATAAGGTTTCATGGGGAATCACACTATATGCTTTTCAACGACAATACGACTCCCAGGTAAACCGCTTGATTAATACCGGTGATGCATCAGCCGATTGGAAGTTTGATAACACAAGAGGCGATGAATTTGGTCTGCACTTAAGAACAGGTTTGATGTATGCACCAGCTGATGAATGGTCTTTAGCCCTCGTTTTGAAACGGACATTTTTATCCCACTCCGTTGAGGAGGTCCAAGTTAATGAAAAAGACTCGTCCACGACAGAAATTACTTACTCCACAGATACCACCAATGAATTTCGAAAAATGCCCCTTGAGATTACGTTCGGCTGGGCCTGGTTTCCGTCTGCCTATACCATGGTGACGTCTGATATAGACTACTATCTTTTGAACGAGGATGATCGCATTAATGTCCTGAATATCTCGTTTGGCGTTGAGCACTTTCTTAATGAGGAGAACGTCATCAGGGCTGGAATATTCACCAATTTTGACAACCGTGAAGAGCCGGATTCTTCAACCACAAATGCCGAAAAGATCGATATGTATGGCATGTCCCTGGGTTACTCTATCTTCAATGGTCCTACTATGATTACCGTTGGTGCTGTGGGTGGATATGGAAGAGGTAAAATTCAGTCCGACCCGGATAATCCCACCGAAGTCCACGATTCGATCCGCGAGGCTTATTCGTTCAGTCTGGCCGTGAGTTACAATTTGGATAATTAAAACACGAAAAGCCAGCCTAAAAGCTAATGGATAACGAGTTGCCCGTCTTACAACACGCTCTTGGTTTGCAATTAATTATTATCAATTGATTATTCCTTCCGGAGAAATGGGCAGAATATGCCAATCTATCTCACAATTTCATGTAAAAGTTTCATTACTGCGGTAGGATGGGTAACT
>JAKSDL010000404.1 GCA_022360105.1 Pseudomonadota bacterium | reverse complement strand
TGAGCCTTTTTTCATCTTTTTTGCCGGCTTCCCTGATCCAACTGCCGACTGCTTTGTTGATCAGTTCATGTTCATCATGAATGAGAATTTCGGCAATATTGAACGTATCATCCAGATCACCCTGTTTGATAAAATGGTAGGTAGCCACAATAGCTGTTCTCCGCTCCCAAACATTGTTTGACTTGGCCAATTGATAGAGTATGTCACGAGGCTTTTTTTCCAGGTACCTGCCAACAACATTATATGAAGCCCGATCCACAAAATCCCAGTTATTCAACCTGTCATGCCTGGCCAAATACAAATCAAACAGGGCTTGATGATCTGCTTCGGATATTTTCTTTTTCCTGGCCTGATAATCCATGATGGCCGCAGCACCCATACGAACTTCGTAATACTCACTGTCCAACAGTTTGTTTATCTCAGCTATCGACATGTTGGTAAATTCTTTTGCTGTTTTGAATACGATTCCAAATTTAACTCCCAGGGCTTTCGTCCTGCCATCATTGCCCTTGAAAAACTTCTCAAGTTTGCCACGTTCTTGTTCAGTAATAAATTCACTGATTTTCTTGATAAACTCTGCCGCCTTCATGTTATTTTCTCCTGATCCGGAAAATTCGCCGGATCCATCCAGAAAACTTCCCAAATATGTCCATCCGGATCTTCAAAAGCTTGTTCATACATAAACCCATGATCTTTCGGCTCTCTTGCTTTCTTCCCTCCAGCCTCCAATGCCTTCTTCATATAATCATCTACCAGCTCTTTATTATCGACTTGAAGGGCAAGCAACACCTCAGTGGCCTTATGGGAATCGACAATCTCTTTTTTTGTAAAACGTTTTATGCTTTCCCCAGTGTGCAACATTGCATAGATCGAGTCCGAAATCACAAGGGCGGCTGCCTGATCATTGGTGAATTGTTCGTTAAAAGAAAAACCAAGTCCTTTGAAGAAATCCATGGATCGTTTCAGATCAGCAACCACAAGATTGACAAAAAGTGCTTTTGGCATAAGATTCTCCTGCTGTTTTCATATTCCAGGTTAATGAATAAATCTTCTGACACTTCAGAGTTTTCGCTGTCCTTTAACCCATTTCCATTTTTCGGAATCTTTCAATTTGTTCACCCTGTTCAAAGTCTTCCAACTCGAATAGCTGTCGTACTTCAATTTCACCCTCCATTCCTTCTGTGGATGGATTAGGAAATCGTTTGGTCCATTCCAGTGCCTCTTCCCTTGATTTGGCTTGAATCAAGGTATAACCGGCTATCAACTCTTTGGTTTCGGTGAAGGGACCATCAGTAACTGTTTTAGAGTTTTTGGAATAACTGATCCGCCAACCTTTGGAACTTGGCTGAAGTCCGGAACCATCCAGCAACATTCCCGCCTCCTGCAGTTCCTCATGGTATTTGGCCATTTCGGATAGAATTTTTTCATCCGGCATCTCACCAGCTTCTGATGCGGCAGTGGCCTTCACAATAATCATAAATCTCATATGATCTCTCCAGTTATTTATTGTTAAAACATTTGCCTGACTATTATCAATTCAGGCAAATTTTGAAGCTCTTACTCATTGTCGAATAAAATCACCCGAAATCGACAAGAAAAATAAAATTTCTGATTATAAATGGTTCGCAGTCAATTCTATAGATCGAATTGGAAGAGCTGTTATTTGATTTTGGATAAACCACCGGGGGATTTATCCAGCATGATTAGCCACTCGCAATTATCATTTGATTGTTGATTATTAAAATG
>JAKSDL010000658.1 GCA_022360105.1 Pseudomonadota bacterium | reverse complement strand
TGGTTGCTCGAAACATTGCATTGGTCATCACACAGTTTTTTGAGATTGTCCCCCAATTGTTTTTTGTTTTGATTCTGTTAGGCGTGTTTAATTTCTGGGCTGCGGCTTCTGCAGGTACCAGACTGGTTGCCGCCTATGCTGTTCCCATGGCAGGATTTGCTATTGGAATATCCTCCTTACCCTCGGTTGCCAGGATTATAGAAAGCAGGGTTTCACAGCTTAAGGCGAAACGATTTGTGGTGGCTTTAAGAAGTTCCAATGTGGGTTCAGCAAAGATCCTTTTCTACAATATTCTCTGGAAAAACTGTATATCCGAGATCGTGGTTCAGGCCACCTTTTTGTTTGGTGCCACGATTCTGATTGAATCGGCATTGGGATATGCCTTTGAGATTGGTTTTGGTGAACTGGGAACCGGTGGATATCTTTCCTGGGGAAAAATCCTGGCGGAAGGCCGAAGGTCTTTGTTGTTCGGCGAAAATCTCTGGATTGTCTTGTTCCCGATACTGGTTACAATCATGAGCATTTTGGGAATTAACATCATCGGGGATACCCTGGCCAAATTTCTCCGCAGTGAAGCGTAACCGGCAAAGATGGTTATAATCGGAAGCCAGGTTCCCGAATTCGACAAATCAGCCCATTGACCATGCCGGGGCGTGTTGGGAAGATTTGGCTTCCATCAAGTCGTTGTGATTCGTTGGAATTTTTTCCGGTAACCGGTGGGGGTCAGTTGAGTTTGTTTATGAAAGATCTTCCTGAATGAGCTGCTGTCTTCATAGCCCACCTGGTAAGTTATCTCTTCGAACGATTGATTGCCTTTTTCCAATAGTCGTTTAGCCTTCTCAATCCTCAGTCGTTGTTGGTAAGACAGGGGAGTCTCTCCTGTGGCGGCTTTGAATCTTCTCTCCAGTGTTCTCCGGCTCATGCTGTTGTTCCGGGCTAAGATCTCATAATTGAAATTCTGTTCAAAATTATCTTCGATCCATTCTTGTACGTCGAGTATTTCAACATCGTGGTGATTCTTCCGTCCCCGAAAAACGGCATAAGGAGCCTGGGACGTTCTGCCGACATCGGAAATCACTGATTTGGACGATTGCAATGCTACTTCATGGCCGCAGTATTTTTCGATCAGGTAGAGGGAAAGATCGATACCCGCGTTGAATCCTCCGGAGCAAAAGAGATCATTCTCATCGGTTATCAGCTGATCCGGTTTTAGTTGAATCTTTGGGTACCTGTCTTGAAATTGTTCGGCATAGGCCCAATGAGTCGTGGCTGATTTCCCATCCAATAATCCGGTTTCAGCCAATACAAACGCCCCGGAGCAAATCGTCGCAATGTGTGCACCCTGTGCATACTGATCTTGCAGCCAATCCACAACCTCGCCCTGCACTTCCAGGGTCCGATCGATGTCCAGAATCGAAGAAACGACTATTAGATCTGCATCACCGATATCATAAATTGAACCCTTGGGAACCATACGAACACCGTTAACACACCTGAACGGTTTTCCCGTGCTGGTCACCAGGTTGACATCGAAAAAGGGGTCGAGATCCTGTTTGTTGAAGTAGTTCCAGGAAACGCCAGCCTCATAAAAAATATCCATTGGACCGATAATCGTCGAAGCCATGGCGCTGTACATGCCCAGAATATAGACTTTCTTCATTTTTTTCCCCTCGTGTCGTAATCGAACTATTATTTGTCGTATATGCCACTTTTTTCAAAAATCAGCAAGGGATAAATTAATATTAACATGATTGCTGAAATCAGCTGCATGAGATATGACCGCACAATTCCCGACAGGAGGATATTATGGAAAACTATAAAGAGAAGATACTCAACGATTATCAAGCAGCCGATTTCAATCGTCGCTTGCATATATTTCTGGATAATCCTCGACTCAGGCCAGAGTTTTTGATGCTTGACGAATATGACCGGAAAAACAAGTCACTTCCCGACACCAAACGAGGTAAGCGACCAATGCACAGAAATTGGAGTGTGGCTTTGGTGGCCCTTGTTCATGGATTTAAAAGAATATGGAAAATGTAACTGCCAGCATAAAATGTGAAGAGAATCAAAACCAATTGTCTAACTGACCGGCTGCACTGAAGGTATCTATGGATTCAAGTCCTTCTTGAACCTGATTACGCTTGGTTATCACAGTGCAAAGAGCGTTTGAGGGGATCAAACAGTCAGATGGAGGTTCCTGGATGAAAAAGCGCGGCAGGTGCACCGCGCTTGTCGGTTGAAATGTAACTAACCAAGGTTTCTCTTATTTAACAGCCAGGGGACCTTTGAAATCCAAATCGTACCCTTTGGCAGCTTTAGTCGAGAAGGACTGAATAGAGGGAGCTGCTGCAGGCAGACTGTTTTCGGAGAAAAATTGAACGGCTGCTGCGATGGCCTTCAGCATTTGTTCTTCAACCTCAAAGTTGATGTTGGCGGAGGTGTCATTTTCCGTATGATAATACTTGTCATAGGGTTCACCTGCTGTTCCGCCATAGATGGCTGCCTGCTCTTCGGTTTTCAAATCACCTGCACCTGTAAACAGGCCACCGACTGGAATTCCGGCCAGCATAAACGGCTCATAATCGGATCGACCATCCAAAGCGGTTGGATCTGTTGCCAGGAGTTTATCTCCGAAAAAGTCAACAAACCACTGCTCAATAAAATCTGATCCCGGAGGTCCTGAAATACCTGTATCGGAACCGTCTCCATCGAATACAAATCTGACGTAGTTTGGTGAAGCCACCATGTCAAAATTCAAGTATAGTTTGATATTGGCCAGCTCTTCCGGAGTCAGGTTGTTTACATAAAACTCTGATCCGATCAGACCCAGTTCTTCAGCCCCCCAGAAAGCGAAAACCACTTTGTTGGTAAGCTTTGTATGAAACCAGCCCAGTTTCATGGCTGCTTCCAGAAGAGTTGCGCAACCACTTCCATTGTCATTGATTCCCGCACCAGCCAGCACTGAATCAAGGTGTCCACCCAAAACTACGGTATTTGCCGGATCACCGCTTTTGCTTTCTGCAATGACATTTTGGGTAACACGGATTTCAGAAAGGGTATCGGTTTTTACTCTTACCTGAACTGCACCTGGTCCTCCATTAGCATCAATCGCATCAGCCAGTTCGTTTCCGATGGCAAAACTGGAGAAGATCACGGGAATAGTAAATTCGGGAGCACCTAATGTTCCGACAATCGCATCCTGGCGTCCGTCCTGGCCTTCGTTAAATATAATAACTGCCACAGCACCGGCGTTTTGGGCGTTCATTGCCTTGTCATAAAAAGAACAGCTTCCTCTTTGAACCAAAGCGATATTACCGGCTGTAAAAGCATCAAAATCAGTCGCTTCACACCCGCTATTGCTGGTGTTTGGATCCGGGGCAGGAGGAAGCACGACATCAACATATTCCACGGGAGCGGTCACGTTTCCGCTGCCTGAGTAGGTCATGGTGGCAAAACCGTCGGCAGGATAAACTGTTGGAGTTGGTGCTGTCTGTTCAAATTCGGGGTCACTGACAACCTGAAAAAATGGGAATTCAAAATCCTGCTGGGTTACATCAAATCCGCTTAAGGAAAGCATGAAAGACATATACTGAACGGACTTTTCATAACCTGATGTGCCGGCAGCCCTGTTTCCGTCATTTCTATCAGCAATTTTCTGAAGCATTTTTTGGTGGAATTCCACAGCCTTAATGTTCACCAGATTTTCCAGGGAAGGCTTCCAGCCAAAACCTTTGGTTTCAACCACATCTTTCGCCCCTGCGTATGATCCGGTAACAAAGATCATCAGGGTCAATCCAACGAAAGCTTTTAAGCACTTGTTCATGGCATCTCCTTTATTAAGGTCACGCATTTTAAAATCGAGAAAAACTATTAAAAATACCTAAAGCACAAATATTGATTCGGAGCGATCTCCAAATTTCAATAAGACCGTAATACGGTTTTCCATATGTTGAACCAGTCGGATCTGTAAGCATTGACAATAAGAGTTTTCAGTGATGGACGGTCTTGCTTGTTATGTGTTTAAACGTGACAAGTTCAAGAGCCTTTTTGAAGCCATCCGGAAAGAAAACAGATCCAGCTGTTATCCCGGCAAATGGAACATTAACCGGGATGAAGCTGGTCCAAAATGTTGAATAACAGAAGGGATTTTAAAATGCAAGCTATAAGCAGATATATTGGGTATCTACGATGAGGGATGAAAGTGCAAACAAGTGCAAATAGAGGATTTATTCCGCTTTACGAATTTCATCCAGCAGTCCGACAATCTCTTCGGGAAGCTGAGATACTTCTCCTCCAATGGAAAGTGCACCGTAATATATTCGTGCTGTTTTCTCCAGCAGTTCAACATTAAGCCAGGCCTTTTCAAGAGTGGACGCCATGCACAGGGCTCCATGATTTTGGATTAAGTAGGCGTTGCACATATTTCCCAGCTTGGTTGTGGCATTTTCCACCAGATCGCTGCTGCCGGAAAGAGCATAGGGGATGACATCGATAGTGGTTCCCAAATGCAGGCTGACCTCATCAAACAAAGGCGGAATGGGCCGGTTCAGTATGGCAAAAATACTGGCATATACCTGGTGAGTGTGAACGACAGCATTGATTTTAGCCCTGTTTTTATACGTAACCAAATGAAAACCG
>JAKSDL010000133.1 GCA_022360105.1 Pseudomonadota bacterium | reverse complement strand
TTAGCCTCATCCGATGTAAGTTGTTTTAAAATTTCCACAAATGACGGGTGGGCTGCCTCTGCAACAGAAGAATCCATCGATGTTGCAAGCAGTAATGCGAAATTTTCCCGAAGTTTGCTGTATCTTAATGCTTCCAAAGCTGGTACTGCAACGTCAGGATCAGGTGTTGTTATTCTTTCTTTAGGTACTTTTCGATTCTGAAGTTTTTCCTCAACGGTTTTTGAAACAAAACCTTCAATTTGCTCCCAACTCCATACTAAGCCACGTAATGGAGAAAGAGCAGTATTTATAGTTTTACCTAGTGTTCCTAGTGCTTTACCTGTTTCTTTTGCAATCGGTTGAAGAGCATCACCGTAAATTGTTTTTACAATTTCAACTCCAGATTTAACCAGTTCCTTTTTTATGTCCTCATCACTACTATTTTCCATAGTTATTCATAATTATTGGTTTTGTAATATGTTAATAGCCCAACATTATATTTAGTGATCATATCTGCTGTATAGATAGATTTCATATTGGGGCTAAAAGCGCAATAATGTTTTGATTGGATAGGCTTTTTTTGTTGGGATTACGATTATGAGTACAGCAAATCAGCTACGTGTTTATGTTACATCGGTTTATTTGTGCAGAAATCCAGCGTTTGGTCTTGACCGGGTTTGGGTTTGTGATTATTGTTTAAATACATTTTGATTGGTTCCTTTGGGTAACCTTTGTTTCATTAGCTTTTGAGAATTCTGCTGGAACAGAATTCGTCGGACTAACCAACCGCAAAACGAGTTAAGTGAAATGAGATGGGCCCAGAGGTTTGGCTACGGCGGGGTTGGTCCCCTGCTTTATGGTGTTTGCGCACCGCCAGGCTTCTGGGCTTTTCTCATTTCTAGGGGAAGCGGTTCAGGACTGGCGGTGATCCGGAAAAGGATACCACCATGAAACCGGTTGTGAATTTCGAAGCTGTCAGGAAATTTCTTTCCAAAGATCATCCTCCTTTTGTTATTCTGCACCAACAAAAACTCATCTACATTTGCAAAGAGGCGGGGGAGGTTCTTGATATTTCCAACCCCGCCTGGCCATTGCAACAATCACCGCCTGCATCACTCGTCAAAAACGATGTCCTGCCGGTAAGTTCCTCACACCAAACCGGTGACGTGCTGGACCTTATCCAACTTTTTCGTTCTCAGCCCCATCTTTACGGGCTATTGCGCTGCTACCTGCAGTTAAACAAACCGCAAGTAGTCGCATTCGCCCGTTGGGCCTTGCGGGAG
>JAKSDL010000906.1 GCA_022360105.1 Pseudomonadota bacterium | reverse complement strand
TTGTCTTTTCCATATGATTAATCAAAAAAAGGTAACTATTCACCGCAAAGACACACGGGCCACAGGGAAAAACATGTGATGAAAGCAATATTCGATTTCCCAAATCAAAACCACCACCCTGTATGCATGGCATTGGCTCTGGCAAATCTTTAAAATTCGCTCTTAATTAGCTTGGTCTCTTACAATCTGATAACGGATAGCCAATAACCGGTAACAAAATGAATCGTGAATCCCGATAATATGCGGGAATCCAATCCAAAACTATGGCCGCCCGCAAACAAGGATCAAATTAGTTTCACTCGAATATGATCACCCGGTCCGCTCGATGGGCTGATTGCATAGCCATTAACGGCATCCCCTACCTTGGCTTTTATGCCACGGCCATTGATATCGGAAGTAATCGCTATGCCTTTGGCAACATCTGTCGGGCTGACTTCTTCAGACACCTCCACAATCACGATACCATCAGTGACCACTGCCGCATCCATATTTTCATTAAATGGGCTTGAGTACGATGCAGCTACACCCAACGATTTTTCTCCGGCCCCGCAAACATGCCCCGAGAATCCCACAAAACGGTAGGGTTGAAGCACCTCCCTGGCAGTGATCGTTATTGTTTTCCCGGGATTTTCAGTAAGTTGAGGTATCATATTCGCAATTAACAATTGATTATTAGTAATTTTATGACCACAGAGACAAAGAGGGCACAGAGAAAAACGTGAATGAACAACAAGGAATTAGTGATCACTCATCTTTATTAACTCGAATACTCATTAAACAACTCTGTGTGCTCTGTGTCTCTGTGGTTAGTTAAAAATCAAAAGGTACTCGTAAAAAAAATCATGGTTAAAACTTCATGTTTATAAAGGGCTCGCGATCAGATAACCAGCTTCCGGGCCGATGATATGGTGAGACAACAAATCGGTGTACTCCACCACCATGATTTTTCTGGAGCCGTCTCTCCAGTATTTCTTGACCCTGGGATAGCCTTTTAGACGGAAGGTATAACCGAAGGCAGGCACGTTTTTGTTAGGTAATGCCGGTTGATAGATCAGCGCAATATTATCATTCCAAATATCAACAAAATTATCTGTCACCGGATCTACGCAAACAGCGTTTCCAACCATTATCCGTTCAACCTCAAACTCTTCCGTCATCACTTGCTCAGTGACCGAACGATTAAGATTGATGTTCCCAAGGTTAAAGGTGCTTTTTAACTGGGGGTGTTCTTTTAAGCGACAATATACGTTGTAACCCATGACCAGGGTATTGGGGATTTTTCCGATCTTGTAACGAATTTCCCTTTTTCCGTCCGTTATCAGCCCCTTGGGATCAGATTTGTCCGACGACAATTTGTCCTCTGCTTTGCTTAATGTCACCTGATGGGAATCCGGGTATTGCGACGGGTCCTGAACCAGGTTGGCACAACGAACTTCAGCAGACAGCAACACACCGTCTCTGGCTTCTCTTGTTCTTTGGGCCTGGATATCGAACTCGGCACAATCGTTTTCCCTGGTGTCAATCAGAGAACGCAATTCTTCTTCATGCAGATCTACCGGAATAGTAGTTACAGAGCCCGGAGGTATGTAATTGCCATCCGAATTTACGGCCCTGCGGGTATTAAACACCCGGAAAGAGGATTTATCCCATTGAGGAATTTTCGCGTTCTCTTTTTCCACTTCCACCGTTGGAAAAACCTTCTCCCCGATCAACTCACTATTTGAATAGGATCTGGCAATATTGGTTAAAATAATACTGTTTCCTAATTGCAAATCCTTTAGATTAGGCATACTCGCACTCCACCCATTTCATTTCAAAACCATGCTGGCAGCACGATCATAAGACACATTAAACTCTTTTTGCGTTTCCAGAATTTTTTGATGCAACTCCATTTCTTCAACCGATATCCCCTTAAACTCTTCTAAATCGGAGGCTAAACCATAATCCACCTGCTTTGATTCGATCTCCTTCACTTTTGTTTGTTTTAACAAATCCGACTCGGAGTGATCAGATTCTCGTTCAACCGAAACAACGGTTTTTGATAAATCACCTTGGGCAACCTTCGGATTATCTGTCTGCCCGAGAATTGCAGACTGCTCAATACCTTGATTTTGTTGAGGTTGAAACTCCGACCCCCAACCCGGTGTCAGACTGCCAACGAAATCTTCCATGAACTGCAATTGCAGTTCGGTCAGACAAGCTAAAAAAGAGATGGTCATCTCTCTTGTAATGGTACCTTGCTTTTTAGGTAGTTTGCCGATCTGCTCGGCAAGATCTATAATGGTCCGATCCATCATTTTACGTTGCTTCCAATTCATCTGCCGTCCGGTATCTAACCAGTTAACTTCCCCGGTTTCCGGATCAACGGATGAAGCTGCGAGTTTTTCCGATCTTATTTTCTTAATCCCTTCTCGTTTATGTTTAAACCTGGAAGGCAGCACTACGGAAGATTGCTTTTTTTCAAGGGGATCTGCAAAAGTACTTGCTTCAGGAATTGGGTAAACATTGTTTAGCGCTATAGATCTGAGATTCAGGTTTGATTCTGCAGATGTTTCCGGGGTATCAAAATCTCCTGCCGATACCTGCGTTTCTGTAAACCTTCGATGTTCAACAAACCGGGATTCACCGCTCAGCTGTTTTTCCAGATAGAGTTTAACAGAATCAAGCAGTCGTCGAACACTTTCAGGATTGTCATCCGTAGCTGGAATTGAGGAATTGCCTTGCACGGAAACCTCAAAAAACAAGGATCTTTTTTTCAAGTTTTTCTCATCACATACTTTATTCAAGAGCTTGACGGCAGCTTCCCGGGTAAATGTTCCGGCTCCGATCAACACCGCCTGTAACCTGCCTGTTCTTCGTTCAATAGCTATAGTTCGCCGGACCAGGTCGGGATTTGCAAGCGTTTGTCTAATCCGTTTATCCAGATTCCGAATCTCGGCAAACAGCGCAGTTGAGTCACTCTGTTCCTCAATTTCGATTTCCTCTATCCTGGTCCGAATCAAAGGCGATTCGGCACTCAGCTTAATCAGAACTTCCGGTTGCAGCAAATTCGGTTGAAAAGATCCCATTGCTCGCTGCAGAAGGTCACAGCTGTTCCAGACCACCTGGTCTGTATCGAGAATGTCAACCTGGTTTTGTATTCTAAATAACTCAAATACGGCCGGATCTGAAATCTGATTCTGCTTCATTGAAGGTGAGTTCTAAGCGAAGAATAGTTAGTTCGTAATTATTGTCATACAATCAGCAGGATTATCTTTTTCAATGTCGATCGGTCCTGAAAAAACAAACATCCGTCCGAGCCCGCAAAAATAACCATCTGACTGAACTTGGTTGAGGATAGTAATTTATTTTTTTATTTTTTTCCAGGGTCTGAAATAGGTTTTAAAAGGTTAATCTGTTTATACCGATGATTTAACTTGATAATTATAAATGGATTTTTTTTTATAGCCTGGATAAAGCAGAGATGGGGATGAATGACGGAATTGGAGGAAACAAATCTAACAGAATCAATGAAATCAATACTGTAAGCAGTTAACAAAGATAAAATTATATCCAATTTTTCTTGTTTAGATTTTAAAGCGGATATTTCCTCTGAAAACAAATATTTCTAAGGGCTGGTTTAAACAGAAAGTAAATTTAAGACCGATTGAAGCAAAACATAATATATAATCTGCTAAAAATGTCAATTGTAGTAATTTCTTTAATTTTTATTATATATTTCTCTACAATTCTTTACCAATCCGGGTTTGCAACGATTTGAT
This sequence comes from Pseudomonadota bacterium, assembly GCA_022360105.1. The sequence continues at coordinate 3,329 of JAKSDL010000906.1, read as the reverse complement.
CGACTCAATGCGATTTTTGGAAAACTACCTGGAGCAAGTGAATTTGGGCCAAAAAGGTTGATAGACGGGTTTTCGGATGAAAGCCTTCTTGAAAATCAGACATGAAAAAATGTATTATAGCTTCTGAATAATTAATTTCTTTTTCCGGGAAGTTACTCCAACTTTGGTTTCAACAAAAATCTTCTATTATTCCTCTTGACAAGTTTTTTTTCTCAGAACATAGTCTTTCAGCAAGTTTTAGTTCAAATATCTGGATCAACTCTGCAATATAATTTAGCGGTTCAAATCGTTTTTCTTTTTCCTTATCTAAGGTCCCTGTTTAAGGTTTGATACCTTTTTTCCGAAAGCGATCGGTAGAAACAAAAACGATACAAGCAGTATTTAAGGGGCATAACAAGTATACCCAATATTAATTGAATATGACGCGCAGACTGGACAGGGAAAATTTTGGTGGTCCGTTAACCCAGGGGTTGCTTTTCAAAGCTTTGAGGAATCCAAAGGAAGACTGGATCGAACACACCGTAGAGCCTAATGAAGAGTACGACTTGTATAAAATAGCCTATCGGGTCTACGGCACAACGGATGCCTGGTGGATTATTGCCATCTGCGCCAGGAAGGACAATCCCATGGAAAGGCTATTGGCAGGAACTACATTCAAAATACCACCGCTGGCCTGGGTAAGAGAGAAGCTGAAACAACCCGGAAAAACCATTATTGATTAACTTCTAACTGGAATTTTTAGTGAGTTTGTCACCGTAACATTAACACTAAACACAAAAACGAGATTAGGGCACCAATCCAATACATACAGACTCTGTGCTCTCTGTGGTGAAAATTAAAAAATGACTTTAGATGTTTTATTAAACAAAGCTCACTATCAGTTGGATCAAATCAAGTCACGTTTGTTCGACACACCATTAGCGCGTGATGTGGACCTGTATACCCCGGATGCCGTTAACAACATTAACGTGATTCGGGATGAGGATGATTTTGAAGAGGCTGATGTGGTCGGCTCTTTAATCTCGGAAAGAATGCCCCTGGTTTATTCCTTACAAGGGGTGATCAAATTGATTGAAGTTCGCCCCTTAATCCATGGTCGATTTGCAGTTGTGGGTAGCAGTGATTTTGAACAGGATAAAACCTTCAATTTCACCGAAAGAAGTCCAAAAATTAGATCTACTGTTGTGCGAAATAATGAAATCAATGAGTTCGAGCAAGATCGATATGTTTATTTTATTGCCCAGGACAGCGTTGTTCCCATGCAGGCCGTCATTCAATTCCAGGTTTTCAGCAACCCGGATCAATCTGCAACCCAAATTATTCGCTTGATTAAGGTCGATGAGCGATCCATTGGAAAACCAGCGTTTGTTAACCAGATTCATACATTCAGCCATTTTCACGGAGACCTAACCTGATGAGTGTAGAAATCAGCAATCCGGTAGCTGTTGATCGGGCTTTGGGTAAACACATCGGTAATTGTCCCTGGCAATCTCGGCTGGCTGGTTTACAGGAATTCAATACTCGCAGCACCGAGCAAAAAATCTACTATGGTGAGAACGGTGATCCGGAAGCCTTTTTGGAACACTTGGCCGGGTCTGTTCCTGATAGTGTTCAGCTTCCCCTGGTTTCTTTTTTCCGTGGATTGGATTTCTCAATCGATAGTGAGGAAACAGGATCATCCAGGTTTTCTTTAAGCAATACGGAAGACACCAGGCATTACGACATTGACTACACCAACTATTGCTTTACTTATCATGTTTCGGTCATCGGTCATGGTTCAGCCAGTCTGCATGAGGTTGCCATGCCGTTGCACCATTACCTGGCAAGCAATCCGGTTCTGAATGTGCCCTACCGGCTGTTTCACGATAAAATGGCGAATCGGGCAGTTAAGTTCAATATGCCTGCTACCATAAAAAATCCCTGGCATATCGAATTCAAGGATATTACCCCCAAAAAGGACAATATCACCCAGGTGTACGCTATCAGCGCAGCTTTGGAGGTTAAAGTTCCCATGATCTGGATGGAACAGGTCACACCCATCGTGGAAGACATCGTATTTATGCCAATGATCGTGAGAAAAGCTTAGTTATGAACCACAGAGACACAGAGAAAAAACAATTGATAACTTCGTGTCTTAATGGTGAAAAAAGCTAACTAAAAAGAAAAAGTAGCCAACTACAAGATGAGCAAAGAGAAAAACGCAAAACCAAACTTAAAAAACTCTGTGCCCTCTGTGTCTCTGTGGTTAGTAAAATAAGGTGAAAAAACTAACTGAAAAAAAAAGATAGCCAACTGCAAGATGAGCAAAGAGAAAAACGCAAAACCAAACTTAAATAACTCTGTGCCCTCTGTGTCTCTGTGGTTAGTAAAATGAGTAGCGAAAATACTTACGTACAGCAAATACAGTATAACAATCAGGACCTGAACCTGGAGCTTCTGAGGTCACTGACGCTGACCCGATCAGTAAACGCTTTGGCTCCGTTTGTGGTTATCAGATTTTTGAATCCGCATAATACCTTGCTGGAAGACGTCAAACTGCGGGAAATGGAGGAATTGTCGATCAGGTTAATGGATTCCACATCCGATGATGATGCCGAAATCATAAAGGCGATTATTTGTGATATCAAGCAGGACGTAAACAACGCCAATATTCTGGTTCTGGAATGCATGGAAAGGAGTGCTTACTATTTGTCCCAAAAGGACACTCGCATCTTCTTCAAAGAATCCGTTCCGACCATTCTCAAAGCCCTGTCACCAGGGTTAAAAATCGAATGCGGCGATTTTCCGGCTCATCAGACCTATAATCTGTCAAATCGCAGAAGATTCGGTCTGATCGCCCAAATGGCCAGGGAAATGGGCGCCATCGTCTTTATCCAGTCCGGAACACTGGTCTTTAAAACCAAGGAAGAGTTGTTAAAAACAAAGCATATTGCCGACTATGAATACCAGAATCCCGGGGCCGTATACCAGATAAGACAGCCAAAACTGTTGAACAGGAACTATACGCAAACCGAAGAAAAAAGAAGTTATATTGGCTGGCACATCGAAAAAGGTCTGGTCAAATCGACGCAGAACAAGGAATACCCGACCAAAATGGTTAACTGTGATGAAGTGGGAAAACTGGACAATTTATCAAAATCCCTGACGCCAACAGTCAGTTTTATAACCCTTGGCGAAGGAAAACTGAAAGTAGGATCATCGTTAAAACTAACCTGGCACACGGGTATAGCAGAGAGACCTTTGGACGAATCATACCCAAACCGAGTGTTGATCGGTGATTTGGTCATGCACACCGAAAACAAATTCACCTGCACCGTAGGTGGTTACAT
>JAKSDL010000785.1 GCA_022360105.1 Pseudomonadota bacterium | reverse complement strand
AACGAAAGATAAACGTTGCGGTCCTTGTCTTCAAAAAAAATATCCATGCTGCGAACACCCCTCTGAGTAACATGGTGAATAACACCTGGAAGCACTACCCTAGCAAGTCTACCCATTTTATTCTCTTGCCTGTTATGCTGTTAAATTCACTGATTTCATTTTTATTGACTACCAAGAAATAGGTATACTGTCACCTGATTTAATTGACTACCAAGAAATAGGTATACTGTCACCTGATTTACATTTGTTAAAACGGAATATTTCCCCAGACTTTGCAATGATATTCTTTTTCGTTCAGATCTACGAATATGTATAAACCATTTCCTAAAAGGTTTTTTGCCGCAAAGTCTAAGCTGATGTTTTTTAAGAAAAATGGCAAAACATAACAAAATGTGGTAGCGTGGCCAACCATAAGAATATTAGATTGTTTACTATGTTTAATTTCAAGGTCACGAATCAAATGAAACAGTCTATTTTTTGCATCTATCAGGCTTTCTCCACCAGCGAGACATGCTGTGTAGTTTTTATTGATTACCCAATCATCTAATAACAGTAGGAAACGTGATCTGCTTTTCTCATCTGATTTCCCCTCTAACTCTCCTAAATCTATTTCATTTAACCGGTTATCCACTGTGAAAGACAAATTTAAAGATTCAGAAAGTATCTCTGATGACTGAACTGCTCTCTTCAGCGGACTTGAAATCATGCAATCAAACTTAATATTTTTTAGTTTTTCTGCGCCTTCACTTACTTGCTTGCCCCCTAATGGGGTTAGACCATGGATGAATCCTCGATTAGAAAAAATGCCTTGAACATTTGCTTCACTTTCACCGTGTCTGAAGAAATATAAATTCATGCGAGATTTGGAGTTTTAAATCAGGTGACAGTATACTTATTTTTGTAAATAGGTATACTGTCACCTGATTTACCTGATTTAAGCCGATATAATTTATGTTCAATGCTGTGTCTTAGCCAAAATGCTTAAAATAAATCTAGTTTTGCCCTCTGTGTACTCAGTTGTACAATTTGGATATTGTATAGCTAAATTATGTTTCAAATTGCAGTATTCTTGAGCAGTCTCAGGATGCGTAATTAAATAATCTCTGAACAAAATGTGATTGTTCCAAAATTCTTGATTATGAACGCATAGCGACAAATTGAAAAATCTTATATCTCGCTCTATTTTAGCGTAATGCAACCTGCCTGGCACAGGGTGGTCAGGGCGGAATTGATACCCGACTTTCGATAAATCAGCATCATAGAATGAGCTTGGATTTAAGTCTGCCAACCCAACAAGAATATCTATTGTTGGTTTAGCGTCCATTCCCTCTATCGACGTGCTCCCTACATGTTGAATTTCGATAATTTTTGAACCTAACGTTACTTGAATCAATTGCATTTCAGCTTGATAACTCTCACGCCATGAAGTTTGATATTTTACCAATTCAACTTTTTTATACTTAGTACCCAACACGTTCGTTTTTGAGATAATAAAGATCGTTTATTAAATCAGGTGACAGTATACTTATTTTTGTAAATAGGTATACTGTCACCTGATTTTGGCCGCTGCATCAGATTTAGCATTTGCAGCGTGTGTTGGCCCGCTCTCTTTCATAGGTGCTTGCTATGTAGCATAGCATTAGTTGGTCCGTTTGATCATAACTCTTTGTAGTATCGTACCAGTGGAAGCCTTGTGTATCCGGCTTTCTCATAGGACCTTCTGGCGGGAGCATGGCCTTCATCTCCTCCTGTGCCTACCACCGCCAGTTTCATTCCACCATCTTTTAGCTTCTGTAATGCAAATGTGTTCAGTTCAGTTCCTATCCCATTGTTTTGGTATGCAGGATGGACTGCAAGAAATTGGACTTCCCCAGTTTTGTTCTCATCATTTAGTTGATAGGCTACAAAGCCAACCACTCTTTCGTCTACCACTGCAACCCAAGTATTGTTCTTTTCATCGGCACAGGCTTTTTCAACTACCTCCTTTTGGCTTTTCCGCCAGTCGGGGTAGATAGCGATTGGATAAAGCCGGGGACCGAGGATTCTCTCCCATGCAGCAAACACCGGCTCCCATGCCAATAAGGAAAGCTGAATAATAGCCTCAATATCTTCCTCGGAATACGGCCTTATTGTGAATTTCATGCGATTCTCCTCTTTTTGCGGACCAACATAAATCAGGTGACAGTATACTTATTTTTGTAAATAGGTACACTGTCACCTGATTTTGTCACCTGATTTTAACATAGTAGCTGTGTATTGAACCAAAATTTACTACTCATTTGGGAGGTCTTCAAACTGCTTTACCCAGAAAACCATTTCTTTAGAATTATAATTTGCTTCAGGCTTGAAAGACGATTGATCATCTAGGTTTGCAGCATAGAAATGGATTTCTTCCGGAAGTCTAGTAGACTGATAAGCCATCGGTGTACCACAGTTTTGACAAAAGGAACGAGTTACATTTGGTGACGAATTATAAGTTTTAGGGGTAATGCCAGTCCATTGCCACTTTCCATTTGGGATACCTAAAACACTTGCGAACGGAGAAGCTACGGAACGACGACAGCTTTCGCAATGACAGTGACCCATAAATTTCTCTGTTTCAGCTTCAAATTCGAATTTTACTTCGCCACAGAAACAACGACCAGTTTTTCTCATTTTTCTGTTAAATTTTTTAGATTGGTTTTTTTGCTAACGCCATATTAGTGATCATATCTGCTGTATAGATAGATTTCATATTGGGGGCAAGAGCGCAATAATGTTTTGATTGGATAGGCTTTTTTTGTTGGCATTACGATTATGAGTACAGCAAGTCAGCTAGATGTTGATGTTTCATCGGTTTATAAACCGGGGAGCTGCTTACGTTAAGACCTCTTTAATGAAGGGGCGAGGTTATGGCCTTTGTCATGGTGTGAGGCTTGTGGTCTGGCGTTAAAGTAATCTTTGGTCTTGACCGGGTTTGGGTTTGTGATTATTGTTTAAATACATTTTGATTGTTTCCTTTGGGAGCATTTGTTTCATTGAGTTTTGAGAATCTGGTGGGAGCTTGATTCGTCGGACTAACCAACCGCAAAACGATTTAGTGAAATGAGATGGGCCCAGAGGTTTGGCTACGGCGGGGTTGGTCCCCCGCTTTATGGTGTGCTGACACCGCCAGGCTTCTGGGCTTTTCTCATTTCTAGGGGAAGCGGTTCAGGCCTGGCGGTGATCCGGAAGAGGATGCCACCATGAAATCGGTT
>JAKSDL010000071.1 GCA_022360105.1 Pseudomonadota bacterium | reverse complement strand
GGTGAAGCTTTTTGCGGTGTTTTGGCGCGTAATTTTATTCGAAAAGTGGATTTAGTATTGCTCTTTAAATTGATGTAAGTTGCCAAACTCAATTTTAATATATAGACGGAGGTAGGTATGAAATTAAAACATGTAGTGGAAAACCTTGATATGGATGTTTTAAAGGGTAGTCTTGATACGGAAATAACCGGTGTTGTTTACGACTCAAGAAAAGCTATTCCCGGATCATTGTTTGTTTGTATTGAGGGGTACAAAACAGATGGCCATAAATATATTGCATCTGCCATTGAAAATGGGGCGTTAGCTGTACTTGTGCAAAAAGACATTTCTACCATTGATGACGTAACTGTGATGAAAACCAAAGATACCCGTTTTGCCCTGGCATATGTTTCCGACCGTTTTTTTTCCCACCCATCAAGAGCCTTTCCCTTGGTGGGTGTGACCGGAACGAAAGGAAAAACGACAACCACGTACATGATCAAGTCCATCCTGGAGGCTGACGAAAAAAAGGTTGGGCTCATCGGTACGGTAGAAAACAGTATAGGCAGCAAGCGTATTCCCGCTCAACGTACGACGCCGGAATCATATGATCTTCAAGTTCTATTTGACAGGATGAAGGAAGAAAAGGTAGAAGCGGTTGTTATGGAGGTTTCATCACAGGGGCTCAAGCTTCATCGTGCCAGTTGTAGTGATTATGATATAGGGGTATTTACCAATTTGTCAAAAGACCACATTGGCAGAGATGAGCATCCGGACATGGAAGACTACTTTAACTCCAAGTTAAAGCTGTTTCAAATGTGCAAAAAAGGTCTGGTAAACCTTGACAGTCCTTATGCACAGAAAGTCATGGAAAATGCAGCCTGTGAAATGTTTACATTTGGTGTCCACTCCAATGCCAATGTCATTGCCGAAAATATACAAAAATTTTCAGATCATGTAATGTTTCATGTCAGGACACCCTGGGGGACGGAAAAAATTGATGTATCTGTACCGGGTGAATTTTCGGTATATAATGCGCTGGCAGCAATTGGTGTGTGTGGACTGATGGGAATATCAATGGATTGTATCAAAAAGGGGTTAAGAAAAATATCTGTTCCGGGGAGAGCAGAAGTTGTCCCTACACCATCTCGTGAGTTTACCGTCATGATAGACTATGCACATTCTCCTGATAGCCTTGAGAATATATTACAGACCGTAAAGGCATTTGCACCTTCAAGACTGATTAGTGTATTTGGCTGTGGCGGTGACAGGGACCGGTCAAAACGCCCGGTGATGGGTGAAATATCAGGTGAAATTGCTGATTTTACTATTTTGACATCAGATAATCCAAGAACGGAAGAGCCTGGCC
>JAKSDL010000174.1 GCA_022360105.1 Pseudomonadota bacterium | reverse complement strand
TCAAATTGGTCAATACCTTCGACTATCCCACACCATTTGCTGACAGATTTTTCGTTATCGAGAACGTTTGATGAATAATACTCTTCCGTATCCCAACGATCGATTGGTATCTCGCGAATCGAGTTTCTTCCGTTTCTTAAGTTATCCCAGTATTGGTGATAGCTCCCGGCATCCGGAAATCGACATGAAATGCCGATAATTGCTATGTCTTTGTCATTGAAGGGGTCTTTCATGGCTATTTATCTGAAACCTGAAATCTTTTATTTCCAATTAAACAGGACTATTTACATCGGTTTTATCAACTTAATCAGCGAACCTACCCTCATTTTTTTCGCAACACTAATGTTTTTATTTACTATTTCAAATAGTTACACTATAAACAATTACAATCAATATTTGAACTCGACTACCAACCAATAAAGAATTCAACTTCATTCTATGTAAAGCATTTAAACGAAAGGCATGATTTCTGCTGACTTCGTCAACATTCATCTTCTTTTGCGCTCTATAACCGACAAATCGAAACAAACCTGAAATAAGCAATGTCGTTCGTTTATTATATCTGAATCAGGTACTGAATTATTCACAATGCCAATTTGATTTTTTTTAACCAATCTAACAAGTAAAGACAACACTTGAATGTTAAATTTAAATTAAAAATAAAATTATTTTTTAATCGTTATTATACATTAAACTGCATAATTTGTTATTTTTATTGGCAGAACTGACCACTTAGCTTCCATTCAACTGAGGACAATTGCAACTTGTTGACAAACATGGTTATTTTTACCATCATAGTACGCTGTATTTATGTGAGATATATATACATCCAAAAGACACAGATCTACGTAAGGGAAGTATCTAACGCAATGTGCTTTTTTTTTCCTGTGCGATCAGAAAATTCAATACGCAGTTTTATCATTGTTTTTAAGTAAAAATCAGCAGATATCCGCTATTTTTTTCACGATCGATTTTATTAGCATATTTTGCAGGCCGATTAGTAATATGTTGGCTAGTTTTTTGTCAATAACACGTAATTTTTTTTAATGAGGTATTATTGACATCCTCTCGAAGAGAACATATGTCTGCCTTGTATTCTCATTAACTAACCCGGAGGTTGTCATTCCCGAAAACAAGATTCAATTTCAAAAGGGATTGAGCTTCCCTGACTTTCTTCGTCTTTACGGCGAGGAAGAACAATGCTGGAAAGCACTGGAAAAGGTGAAATGGCCTCAAGGATTCATTTGATTACAATGTGGCCATAAGTCCTTTTCGTATATTGTATCAAGAAAACTGCATCAATCTAATAGGTGAAAATACCAAACCACGGTCACTGGTAATACCATCTTTCACTCAACTAATCTGCCATTAAAGGTATGGTTTATAGCCATGCATTTTGTTACTCAATGTAAAAGCCGAATCTCAGCATTGGAATTAATGAAACATCTTGGTGCCTCTTACAAAACTGCATTAAAGATTCATCATAAGCTAATACAAATGATGGTTGAGAAAGATGGTAAAAAGAAATTGATGGACTTGATCGAAGTTGATAATGCCTAACTTGGCGGCAAAACTACCGATGGTAAACGAGGTCGTGGCTCTGAAAACAAGCAACCTTTTATAGCGGCAGTACAGGGATCTTTGGATTATAAACCGCTTCAGATAAAACGATCTCCGGTACAGGCCTTCAACAAAGATAGTATTACCAAATGGGCAAAGTCACACCTGGACCCCAATTGTTATGTTGTAAGCGATGAATTGCATTGCTTTAATGCACTCGCAGATCATTCCGAGCAACACGTTTCTATCCCGATGAAGGTGAGTCTTGAAACTGGTAAAAAGCCATACTTCAAGTGGATCAATACAATTCTCGGCAATGTAAAAACCTCGTTAACAGGGACTTATAAATCTTGAAAGAATGAATATTCAGCAGGGAACTTGGCTGAATTTCAATACCGTGGTAATCGTCGTTTTGATTTGGAAACGATCTTAACAAAACTCATACATACATGCTGCCAAACTCCCCCTTTACCGGGAGTGCTTCTAAGAGTGGCCGCAAATAGTAACTAATCAAATTTATTTTTGTTAGTAGATAAAAAATGAGTTTTTAACAACCTTCTTCCTCTTCCGGTTCATCATCTGCGACAGCAGGCTGGGCGTTAGCTGCAGCAACAGGTCTTACAACCGGTGCTGCCACTGCTGCTTCAGCTGCATTTTCATGAAAAAAGGGTCGAACATTGTTTAATTGAGTAATCTCTTCCGAACTTAACGATAACCCGGCAACCGATGGAGCTACAACCTGGCTTTCCCAGGCTTGTCTTCCGCCTTCCAATACAAGTACGGTATGGGCTTTGGATTGTGCAAGCAGTTTTGAGGTTTCTTCAGAGAGATTGCCCTCCGGAGTAATTATCACCCATTTTTTATAGACTGGCAGTTTTTCCAGTTCTTGTTTCAGGGCACCGTCTTCTGTGATACAGATCAGACCGTTTATTTTTTCGATCTTTGTTACCTTGGGAGCGACATACACCGTTTTGTAGTCTACATTCCCTCGAATCATCCAATCTGCCAGCTCTACAACACTAATGGTTCCCATTCTGGCGTTCATATTTTGGTACCAGCTGATAGCACTTGCAGTAACTGCCACCAGCAACATTACGGTCAGCATTCCCAATATTTTTTTAATTCCCGTAGAGTTTTTGTTGTTCATTTTTATCTCCATAAACATAAATTAGGCTTTCAGGTTTCTATTATACAACATGAGCTGTCTTGATAACAACCAGACAGCCCGTTTTCATTTAATATTAGGAGATTGTGGGTACTGCCTGACCAGCATAGACAAGAACAAAACGTAAAGACAAACTTCCGACCAAAACCAGCAAAGGTACAAACACAGAATATTTGAATTTACCCGCAACTTCCAAAGCTTCAAATACAATTGGGATTAAGATACCTCCAAGAATAGTCACAACCCAGAACCATATTGCATAAGGACCGGAAATGAGAAACATCATAGCATCACGACCACTGGCGGTCCCCATTAATGCTCCAATTATGAACAGGCAGATTATAACGGCTTCAACCATAATCAACTGCATGTCTATTTTGGAAAAGACATGTTTATCTTCTTTTTCTGCAATAATTAGCATTAAAGCTGCACCTGCCGATAATCCTGAGAACAGAAACAAGACACCTAAGATTGGACTCGCCCATAACGGCCTAGCAAACAAAGATGAAAACAGGATTCCGGTGTAGATTCCAATAAACGTCCCCATAAAAACATTTATCGCTGCAATCTTTTTTAAATGTTTTTCCGTGAGCTGAATAATGGTTGGAACCAACGGAAGAGAACCGATGGCATCCTTAAACAGAATCATCGCTTGTAAGGCTGAAAACGGCATAAAGATAATCAACGCCCATGATCCCCAGGACATGGGAGATGTCGGAACAAACCGAGTGTAGAATCGCCAGACGTTGATCTTGTGAGAAAGATCCAGCAACAGGCAAATCATACCAATATTCAATAAAACAGGAGCCAACAGTGATGCCCATTTTACCGATCTGTTATTCACCGCATGTTCACTGGTCATTATTTTAATGGCTGAAATAACCAGCAAACCGGCTGATATTCCTCCCAGAAAGAAGTAAACAGGGATTTCCCATCCAAACACATGCAAATGAGGAATAGTATTGGGATTTAACTTTGTTGATGTAATTTCAATCATTTTTTCTCCTGGTTCTGTGATTATGCCAACCAATAAAGGTTCGGATTTGTGCCTAAATGAAATTTGTCTCGAGTCACTTTTCTGCCTTTCATCATTTTTGCAGCAACACCATCCAGACTATTAAGATCGACCAGGGTCAGGGCGTTTGTCGGACAAATCTCCGTGCAGGCCGTTTCTTCAGCCCCTTGCATCAGTCGATGTTGACAAAATGTACATTTATCCACATAACCTATTGGATGAACAAATCTGGCGTCATAGGGACACGCCGCCAGGCAAGCCTTACAACCGGAGCACATCGATTTATTGACTTGGATGGTACCGTCACTGGAATAATGTGATGCGGCTGTGGGGCAATTGGTCACACAAGGAGCATTGTCACAGTGATGACATCTCTCGGATCGGTTTACTTGTGTTAAATGAGGATAGATTCCGGTAGTAATCTGGTCGACCCAGTCCCGACAATATCCGTTTGGCACATCATTTTCACTTTTGCAGGCAATCACACAGGCGCCACAAGCCACGCATTGTCGTGTATCGATAACCATTGCATATTTTCTTGTTCTAGCCATTTACGCCTCCTTGGTGAAAGTTACGAAGTTATGTTGTCCACCAACAGATCCCATGACCGGATCGATGACGGTATGCGTGAGCATTTCAGTATCCGATGCTCCTTTACCGTAGCCCGCCTTTAAATTTGGATCTGTATGACCCCAACCATGAACCATCCAGACCACTTCGGGTCGAACCCTTTGTGTTAACCTCACTTTCACTTTGAAAGTAGCCTTTTTCCCATCCTGGTTACTCATACGGACATAGTCTCCTGTTTTGAGTCCCATATCCTTTCCTTTCTGCTCATTGATCCAGACATCGTTCTCTGAATACAATTCCATTAACACACGATTATTGGTTGTTCTGGCAAAGGTATGAGCCGGTGTCCTTCCAAACAGCAGTCTGAAATATCCTTTGGGAGCTTGTGGATGGGGTGTATATTTTGGAACCGCATCAAAACCTGCTTTTTTCATTTTTGAAGAGGCCAGCTCAATTTTACCGGATGGGGTTCTAAACTTAAGCTTTTCACCCGGTTGCTTATATAAACTCGGTTCCGGTTTGGTTAGCGTTCCTTTGACTTTAATTTCGCTTAACGAACTGCCGATCTTTTTGAGTCGTGTATCTAGATAGGTTTCGATATCCATTTCAAAAAGATCATGACGACCCATTTGCAGTGCCAGCAACTTGGCAATTTCATGAGCTGGTTTGGAATCGTACATAGGAGGAATCACCGGCTGACGAATCGAAACAAATGGCGTTCTGTAAGAAGGATTAAACAGATCATCGTAGCGTTCCAGGTAGGTACATTCAGGAAGCACCACATCAGCATAGCTGCAAATCTCAGCCGGCAGGACATCAATGGCAAACATGAACTTCAGCTTCTGCAAAGCATCATACGTTTGCTTTTGATTGGCGGCCGTGGAAATCAGGTTACAACCGTACACCATCCAGCCATGCACAGGCCAGGGACTGCCGCTTAGAGTATGGGCAATCACCTCGTTTGTTGCCACTTTGCTTGCCAGTGGGTAAGCAGAACGATAGTTTACTCGTGGATGCCTGAATTTTGGAAATTTGACTGAAGGGACTCTGTACTTGCCATATCTCACCATTCCGCCAGGAGCTTTATAATTCCCCAACAGGGCGTTCAGGATGGCAACGGCTCGCATACGTTGGGTATCATCACCATACCAGCTGGACCGTCGACCCGGGTTCACCAGGGCGTTCTCGCCGTATTGGCCCAATTCTCTGGCCACCTTAACAATATCTTCAACCGGAATTCCGGTTCGGGCGTATGTCTTAGCCGGCGTGGCATCTTTAACACCTTCCCAGAGTTCGTCCAACCCTACGGTGTTTTCTTCTACGAATTTTTCATTATAGAGTTTTTCTTTGATGATGACATGAATCCATCCCAGGAATAAGGCAAGATCGGTTCCGGCTTTAATCGGCAGCCATTTTTCTGCTTTTCCGGCAGCTGTGGAAAACCTGGGATCAACCACTATCAGCCTCATACCATTGGCAATCCCCTGGGTGAAATCTTGAACCACGGTATTGTGCATGTTTTCACCGAGATGGTAACCAATCAACACATGGTACTTGGTATTTGGGATATCCAGCATTTCAGGACTTCCCACTGAGTGACCGTAAGTCAGCTTAAAGGCATCATCCCTGGCGCCACGACATTGGGCATAAGAAGGAGCAGTGATAATTCCACAGGATGAACAGACTCGTTTGAGAAAGGATGCTCCAAATCCATGGGTAAAGGATACCAGGGACCCAGGGCCGTATTCCTGACCCAGGTGTTTTACATTGTCCCCTACAACAGCCATGGCCTCTTCCCAGCTGGCCTTTCTAAAAACCTGTTTTCCGTTGACTCGCTCTCTGATCAAAGGATGCTTGAGACGATCCGGATCATATAGCAACCCCAAACCACCTGCGCCTCTTGGACAGAGCTTTCCGTTACTTAAAGGATTTTCTTTTTGCCCAACCAGTTTAACGACCTTTCCGTTCTTGACATGCGCATCCACCCCACATTTCCAGAAGCACATTTCGCAGAAAGTCTTGACCACTCGATCTCCCTCTTGAGCTTGCGCGTCTTTCGCCCCTAAAATAGAAAGGGGAAGATCGCCGGAAGCCATCGCCGAGCCAGCCAAAAACGTAGAAGAGATTTTTATAAAGTCTCTTCGTTTGATATGATTCTTACCCATAAATCCTCTCTCGCTTTGTTTTGAATCGTGCATGTATAACACTAATTTGTGTGTTATAACAATAAAACTTCTTTCGCCCTTTGTAGTAATATTACATCAAAATAGTGAACAAATTCTGTAAAAGTTCTGACAAAATCATGACATGTGTTAACTTTTGATTAAACTCGCAAATACCGGTATTTGCCGCGAAATTATACTGATTAATTAGTTCAATATAATTGAACAAAACAACTACGCCATCAAATTAAACTGTTAACGAAGGTATATACCTTGATCAACTATCTGTCTAAATCAATTGGGTAACCTGTTTCGTCTTTGCCTTAGTGGCTCAACAAAACTCCGGATTTTCCTGTTTTAATAATTCAGCAATGGTTGTCTTTCTTAACACCGCTTTCTGGGCTTCCTGCATTTCCACCCAAACAGGCCTGACAAGGCATTTGTTCGACCTGTCACAGGTTTCGGGAAAGTCCAGACAGTCCAGTAAAGCCAGATCACCTTGCAATGCTTCAAAAACATCCAGCAGGGAAATCTCAGTAGGGGGACGTTTCAACATGAAACCACCACCGGCTCCCCTGATTGATACCACGACATTGTTGTGTTTCAGGGCAATTAGAATATTTTCCAAATAGGAAGTGGGAATATTCTGAATGGCAGCGATATCATTTCGTTTGGTTGGCAGGTCGTTGTAATTCCGGGCAATTTCTATTACCGCCCTAATCCCGTATCTACACTTTGTTGATATCTTCATCGGGTGTTCCGTTTAGCAAATTTGATAAGCAGCATTGCGACCAGTAAAAACATTCAAACACTCGGTCTATCTATTCCAAATTTCCTCCGGTATCACACCCGGGTTTTGCCAGTCAGCTTATTTTCTTCAACTCCATACAGCTGGAAGCTGTCCTGTTACTAGCAAAGTTTCTCAATAAGTGCAAATACAACCGGAGATGTTTTAATTTCTACTCGTCAAGATTTCTGCAATAGATGGTTTTTTTTTATTGCATTCCAATAATATTGTATTTTCCGGAGCGCTCTATAATGATTGCTGAATTAAGAAACCGAACCTGGTTGTATCCTTCGCCTTTTAAAAGACTGTATCCAATCTGCGCCCGGATACCATTAACGCAATGGATGACTATGTCTTTGGAGCGTGGTAATTCTTTCACTCGGCCTTCCAATTCAGACAACGGAATGTGTTTGGAACCTTTGATCACTCCTTTTTCAGTTTCGTTATAGGTACGAACATCCAGGATCAGGGCATCTTGTTTAACAACCTGTTTTTTAAAATCAGTCGGCGATATCGACCCTTCAGCGACATACCTTTCGTATTTGATATGGGTGGGAGCCGGTGAAGTTTCAACCGGATAGTGGGTAGTCCAGTTTTCGAAACCACCATCCAATATCACAACATTATCATAACTCCAGTCGATCAACTCAAGGTAAGCTTCCATCAGTTTTTCATATGAAGGACGGTCGGAATAAAGAACGATTCTGGCATTTTTATCGTTAAGTCCCAGAAGAGCTTTCTTTTTATTTTTCTTTTTGCCGTGCTTCAGAATTTTATCAGCCGGCATGGCAACTGCTGATTTTATGTGGGCTACCAGACTTTTTGTTCGATCCCTGGTGTCCAATAATACCGTATGGGGGTCCAGATTTCTGTTTAACCAGGCAGGGTCTACAACAATAGCTTGCTTGTATCGCTTCCACGAAAAAAAGCCAAATACATAGATCTTCACATTGGTATACCCTTCCAATTCTGCCAGACGTGCTGTTTTTGGTGCCTGGTCGCTGGTAACGCCATGACTGTAAAATACCAGTAGCGTATTTTTTTCCACGGGCAGTAGATGTTCATATTGAGAAAACCGTTCACCGGGAGCCCAAACTGCTGTTGGGAGATGCCCTTCCTGGTATTGTTGCAAGGGACGGGTATCAATCAAAATGTACGGAATTTCCGAATGGTATATCAGCTGTTGGAGACCGTTGGTATTAATTATTTTCTCTTTGGGCACGTAGACCAGCATCTTTTTGATGCTTTGTAAGGAAATACCATCCCGGTATCGAATTTCGACATTATCATGTTTATGGAAATCTTTTATTGTGCGGGCATTTATACTGACCGTTGTATCGGTAAATCGAAAAATCCTGTGTTTATCAGTGCTGAAATCC
Organism: Pseudomonadota bacterium; assembly: GCA_022360105.1. The sequence goes on along the minus strand of JAKSDL010000174.1, from coordinate 70,676 downwards.
AATATTTCCATGGTCTTTGATTTGAAGGAGATATTTCTTATTCTCCCTCTTAACCTTTCAGCCATCAATGCTGGTGCCGTGCATAACCACAACACCAATATCACAATAAATGCCCGGTATGTATTTTTCATAGAAACACCAGGTTTAGCTATTTTTTTATCATTTCCATGGACTTGTGTCGGTATTCATCGTGATATCCGGTTACGATGACTTTGTAATGCTGCAATATCTTATCACCGGTTGTCCCCAGGTACAGATGCCCCAGCAGGTAGGCAACCATAGCGAAAGCACCGCCCAGGTGAAAGATAAAGACATATTTCATGTTTTCCAGTCCGATGAAATTTACAAAAAAGGACATCATATCCGGAACCAGCAATACCATTCCCGTAAAACCGACCAGGGGAACCAGAAAAAACATCACGGTAAAATAGGCGACTTTTTGCAGGGGATTCAACCTGGCTGCAAACTGCATATGATACGGATGTTCTTCCTGTTTAAAAATACCGAATACATAAAATAAAGCTTGGCGAAAAATACCTTCTTTTAATTCCCAGTCGTCCACCAGAAACTGTTTGTAGTCAAAAGAAGTAATTTCATAGACAAAAAAGGCCAGCCAGAACACCACAAAAGACACACCGGCGGCATTGTGTATCCTTCCCAGCAGGTGGCTCGGCCCGACGTAGTGCATTAGAAATCCGGTCACAATCAAAATGATCACTGCAAAGGCATTAAACCAGTGACCGATACGAATAAACAACTTGTAGATAAACACGCTCCTTTGTTTTTCCAGCTCTACCGGCTTGCGTTTATGAGCAAGAAACCTCCCAAATCCGTGCATTGCGGCAAATCCGATAGCCCCAAGAATCAACAGGGCACCAATTGCTTCCAGAATCCAATATTTTGTATCCTTGATTAAGTATGCATAGGGTCTATCCAGAGCATGGATATCCTTTACAAGGTATTCCACCTCCCTCTGACCCCGGCATTCCGTGTATCGATCGTCCGCACAGTCCTGTGCCTGAAGGAACGACGGTGTGATTGAAACCAGGCAGCACAACACCAATGTGCCTGCTAACAACCACGATAGCTTTTTCGATAGTTTTTTTACGGTGATTGGTAAATCCATCTGGCGACTCCTAATCTAATGTGTCATTTAATAATCTTGTTACCAGGTTAGCATGACATCAACATCCTTCTTCAGCTTCGTTCCTAACCAATGGTCTGGCAGATTCCCTGATCCTGGGTTTGTGATGAATCTGAGTCACGGGATCTCCACCGGCTTCATCTTCCAGCATAGTCCCCTCTTGCATCAGATTGGTATTTCCATAACTCTGGGCACTGATATTCGGATCTTTCCCGGAAAAATACCAGTACAACAACTGTTTATGTTCCAGTTGCTTCCGTTCCTGTTCATTTCTGGCTGATGCCACATCTACCGGCACTACGTATTTTTTAACAAAATCCTGGTAACCGCCTACCAGCAGATGAACTTTGTAGCCATAATAATTCAACCAGGAAGAGACATCGAGGCTTTTGGAGCCGTCCCCGCTGTAAACTACCATTGGTACATTAAGATTGGGAAAATACCTTCTGAGCCAGAAAGGATTTTTTAAGTCTGCCAAGTCGTAGCATTCAAAAAAACGGTTGCGATGATCAGTTATCAGGCAGGTTTCTTCCTCCCTGAATCCAACCATATAAAAATCCCTGCGCCCGCTTAAAATCCATTCGGACAGTCTTTCACTGGTTATCCGATTTTTCCAGGCAATTTCCCTGGCTTCTCTTAAATCAGGTTTAATCAGCGGTTCGTTGCCGGAAATTAGTCCGACGATTGCCAGCAAAAAACCAAAAAAGAGGCATCCCACGGTAATTCCTAACCTGGTTTGAGTTTCACTTATTATGATCATTGAATCCTCATCGTTTTCAGTCGTTATCAGTTGTTGTTATACTGCTACTTAGGGGTATAGGCTTTGCCTGTTAAACCTTTTAAAACAAAAAATGAGACCACGGTAACAATCACAACGATCTGGGCGGCCACTCCATAGGGGACGCCAAACAGGTCACTCAGGGTCATTTTTCCCAGGTTCCAGGAAAGAACGAATCCTGAAATGTTGGGGTACAGTTCCGCGTACAATAAAATTCCGGCAATGGCTCCTACAAAGAACACCCAGGCATCGTATTTTCGGGTCATGGCAGCCGCTATATCCGTGCCCGGACAATATCCACCAATGACAATACCCGTTCCCAGGATCAATCCTCCCAGAATTTGAGCTCCCAGGTGAACAACCGATAGCTGGATTAGCGAAATATCAAGAAATCCCAGGTAAAATGCCATGAAGGTCAAAATCATGGCTGTAAGGATTGCAGAAAACAATACTTCATGAACCCGCCAGTCTGTGCTGTAAAATGCAGCCGTGAAATTTTTAGCGTTGGCAAATCCGACATTTTCTACGATATAACCAAAGCAAAAACCAAGAATCAGCCCAATGACTATCATCCCGGCATCACTGACATGTCCCAGTTGGTAAAGAGGTGCAAACATAATATTCTCCTAATGATAATCGATGATTTAAAGCCATTCACGGCGGACAAAAAAGGCTACTATTAATCCGGAAACCAGGACAGAAAGAAAAAAGATCCACCCGGCGACTCCAAGCATGGCTGTTCCCGTCATTGCCATACCTGTGATGCAACCACCGGCCATGCGTGCTCCGAATGTTACCAGCATCCCACCGATAAAGGCTGTAACGATTCTTCTTCGGTTAGTCGTATTAGGCCCCTTGATAAAGCCCTTTTTCATGCGTTTGCCTCTCAATCCCGAAACCAGCCCTCCTAATGCGATACCTATCAACATATAGACGATCCAGTGATTTAACGGATGGGATGAGGTGGTTAAATATCTCTTGAAATAAACGAGTTGCTCAGTGTGTTGAGGAAACAGCTCATTCATGAAAAAGGCTACCATTCTGGTCAGCGCTCCGGAGTCACCGAATCCCTGGCCAACCAAAAAGAACCCCAGAAACAGGACGATACCGATTCCCATGCCCCCGACATAAGAATTCAAATAAGGTTTATCGTGCGAGGTAACATCAACTCTTTTGATTCGTTGTGCCAGCAATTCCCATAATGGCTGATCCACAACACTTTGAGTAACCGTTTGCCCCTTTTCTATCGGGCTAATGGTTTTATCTTCATTTTCAGCCATAGGTCAGTTCCTCCGTGGTGATAGTCGATTCAAGTAAAAAATATTTAGGACTGGTTTCCTTTAATGGATTTAAGATTCGATATTTTCGGGTGGCCAGCAGTTTTGAGATCTCGCTGTTGGGATCATCCAAATCACCGAAGACCAGGGAATTGGTTGGACAAATCTCCACACAGGCGGTTGATTTTCCCGTTCCCAAACGATGATCACAAAATGTACACTTATCAATGTATTTACCGGCATTCCGATAGCGAGCACCATAAGGACAGGCTGTGATACAATGGGTACATTCCACGCATTTATCTCTATCTATCAGAACCAAACCATTTTCAATATAGGATGCCTTCGTAGGACAGACTGCAACACAAGGGGCATTTTCACAATGCTGACAACGATTGGAATAAACCTCCAATTTCAGATTGGGATATTTACCGGAGAGATATTCTTCAGTCCAGTCTCTGGAAAAACCGTCGGGAACATTGTTTTCATCTTTACAGGCAACCACACAAGCGTCACATCCCACGCAGGTGGTTAAATCGATACACATAGCATATGTCGTCATGATAATTCCCTATTTAACAAATGTGACGTAATTGACCTGGGAGCCGGTTGAACCCATGATGGGGTCGGTAATGTAATCGCTTAGCAATCCATTGTCATTGGCACCCTTGTGAAAAGCATTACTTAATCGTCGATCTTCGCGACCGAAACCATGAACCATGTAGACGCAATCCTGTCTGATACGCTCGGTGATCCGAACCTTGATACGATTACTCCTGATTCCCGATTGATTCACCAGAACAACATAGCTACCGTTTTCGAGATTGTACAAATTGGCTATTTCCCGGTTTACCCAGACTTCGTTTTCGGGACACACCTCCAGCAACCTCCTGTTGTTGACCGTGCGAGTAAAGGTATGTTGGGGAGCTCGACCATAGAGCAGCCGGAAATATCCATCCGGAACTTCTTCTTTCTCTACAAAAACCGGCATGGGATCAAACCCTGCTTTCTCCATTTTCTTGGAAAATAGCTCCACTTTTCCGGAAGGAGTGCGGAAACGATAATTTTTGAGGGATGGTATTTTGGAGGCTGGTTTTTTCAGAACACCACCCTTTTTATTGATATCAGCTATGGAAGAACCAACGCTGTTCAATTGGTACTCTACCACTTCTTTATAATCGTTGTATAAAAATGTCTCTTCCGCCCATACTCGATTAGCCAGTTGCTGGGCAATCCACCAACTCGGTTTGCTGTCATAAAGAGGTTTCACGACGGGTTGCCTGATCGATATAAACGGCTCCCTCCATTCCGGGCTGTTCAAAGTGTCATATCTTTCCAAATAGGTGGTATCGGGAAGTATGACATCAGCATAACCTGTAATCTCGGAAGGCATGGTGTCAACTGCAACCAGCAAGTCAAGATTATCAATAGCCTCCTTTATCAGATCCTCATCAGGTACAGAACGAATAACATTACAACTATACACCAACCAGCCTTTGATTCCGGCATCTTTTTCCTCGCGGTTTAGTTTGCCTGGGATGGAACCTTCCACAATGTTCTGCACAGGAGTGCTGGACCCCAAGGGGTACATGGCTTTGAAATCCAGGGCATGTTTGGGTTTGCGATGGAGTTCATAGGCCTTGTGTTTGTTGTATTTGGCAAACCTGAATTTCTCTCCGAAGAATATTCCACTGTCACGTCCCCAAGCGCCCAGTAAAGCATTCAGGATGGCAACAGCACGTGCCCGCTGGGTATCATCACCATACCAGGCATATCGCCTTCCGGGAAAAACCAGGGCATCAGGAATTGCTTCGCCGAGCTCCCGAGCGGTTTTTCGAATAACGTCCGCCGGCAGATTGGTATAATTGGATGCCCACTCCGGAGACATGGTTTTCACATGCTCCTTGAGCTGCTCAAAACCGACAGTATATTCCTCTACAAATTCCTTGTCATAAATGCCTTCGAAGATCAGCACATGCATCCAGGCGAGCAGCAATGCCGTATCTGTTCCGGGTTTGATTGGCAGCCAATATTTGGCCTTACCGGCAGTGCTTGAGAATCGCGGGTCCACAACAATGTTCCTGGCACCGTTTCGCAGCCCGGTGGTATAGTCCTGAACCGTAGTGTTGTGCATATTCTCTCCAAGGTGGGAACCCAGAAAGGCAACAACTTTGGCTTTATCAAGTCCAACCCGCTCAATACCACCTGGACCCTTTCCAAACGTCAGGCCCCAGCCTACATCCCTTGCACCTCTGCATTGTGCATAAGAAGGATGAGCCTCTGTGGCTGAGCCAATGGCATGCCAAAGATCAACAAATGGGGCTGCTCCTTTTCCATGCTTCAACAAAGCAAGGGACTGGGGACCGTATTTTTGTTTGATCCGGTTCATTCTCTCCGCAACGAAATCCAGAGCTACCTCCCAGCTCACTTTTTCGAACGTCTGAACCCCAAAAAACGATCGTCTTAACAAGGGAGTTTTGATCCTGTCCTTATCATAGAGTTGACCCAGCCCCCCTGCGCCTCTAGGGCACAATTTCCCGCGAGAAAGCGGATGCAGAGGATTTCCTTCAATTTTTATTGCTTTTCCTTTTTTTACAGTAACGTTAATACCGCAGGTCATAAAACAGACATCACAATAGGTAGGAATAACCATTTCTCGCTGATCACCACCCCTGGTTCCCGTAGTCTGGCTGGCCTCAGCAATGTTATTTCCCAATCCTACTACCTGGGGAGCAGAAACCACCGCTGCACTACTTAGCAATGCAGATTTAGTGATATCCAAAAAACGTCTTCTTGTTATTTTTGCCATCAAGTTCCCCTCAATCCTGGTAGAAAATCTTTAAAAAATCGCGATCGAATCACAACAAATCCGATCAAAACGATCAACCTTATAAAGTTAAAAAAAACAATCAAAGCTTCCAATCATATCCAACTAAGATTGTTTTTAATTATCAGTATGTTATTTAGTAATTTGTTTTTTAGCGTAATATCTTTGCGCCCCATTTATAACTAAAACTTATCCTTACCTTCTGTTTAAACCACCTGATCGATAAAATCAAATAAAAATAATGTTCACTAAATTTATCATGTACCAATCTTTAGCCTGTATTTATGGGCTAAAAGAGCCAATAACAATGGGCCACAAGATGACACTTTTTGAGGTTTTGATAGAGGTATTCTTGATGAGCAAGGGGGGGACTTTCCGCTAGCATGAAAGAAAATGAAAAGGCAGGACTTACTTGCGTGCCCTGAGATATTCTGTGGCAGGGTATCAAAAAGAGACGCAGGATACATCTAGCTGGTCACCACGAGAAGGCACCAGACGGGCAATACGCCGAATTGTAGATCTTAGTTCATTGAGGGAGGCAGCTTGACAAATCGAATCGGAAGATTTGGTATTTTCAGAATTCCGGATGGAATCTGGAAACGCGTCTTTGTTGAGCCGAATCAAGAGTTTTATTTGCAGAATCATCTTTGATTCAGCATCGACTTCCAGCCGTATGTCTGAGGTATAATTTGTTTCTCCGATCAAACCTGATAAAAATGGATCGAGCTTATTTTGCAATCTGCTTTTTAAGCGTTGTCGCATCACAAAGGTCTCATCCCTGATCTCGACACTTTTTTGCTTTGTTTTGATAGCTGATAGCTCTCCTTGCCTCTCTCCGCTTTCGAATTGTTGCTGGGATAACAAGATCAAAAGTATCACCAGACAGCCTCCAAACCCCAAAAGCATCAAAATACGATATTTAACCGGGATCAGAGGCGCGGTCAACTGGGCCGAATCGCGCCCTTCCATGGTATAAGGTTCTGACTTGTCAGATCTTTGATGGCCCTTTTTCACCCCAGCCTTGGATTTCAGGGAGCGATATTCTCTAATTTGATCATAGGCGGAGTTGATTTCCTGGATTTTTTTGAGGGCCTTTTCTTGGAGCGCTTCGTTGGTCCCAAATCGATCGGGATGCCAGACCTGGGCAAGCTCTTTGTGAGCTTTCTTCAGCTCTGCGGAAGTGCAATCAGAACTAACATCCAACAATTTGTAGCAGCTTTCAATCGATGGTTTCATCTTTCAGGGCCATGCGCAACAAAAGCAAAAGATTATGGCAAGATCCGTTACGACCGGAAGTTTTTTGAAGCGTTTGCGACTGATTTGCTCCACTTCGTATCATTGCAGATTTGGATAGTAAAGGGAATGTGGAAGAAATAAAATCCGGTTGTATTGGTTGGGCTCTGTAATTCGCGGGTTTATCAGGTTTCGCTTAATGCAGGTATGTTATGTTTTAGATTGAAAAGTGGCCGAGAAAGCCACACAACCGTGTGGCATTCTTTTTACAGTTCAATAACAAACTTCTCGGTTTCTTCGTTCCAGGATACAAACAGGTACCAGGCAAGCAATATCACGATAATAAACCCAATTGAAGCCAGGTAATTGATGTAATCCGGCAGAAAAACGCCTCTGCCGATAAAGTTTTCAAATCCTTCGTTAGCCCTGATAAACGCTTTGAACAAAGAGTTGAACAGGGCAAAAAAGATCATAACCACGATCAGCTTTACATTTCCCTCCCCGACTCTAAACAGGCAACCACTGCCACAACCACCGGCAATGACCATTCCAAAACCAAAAATCAGTCCACCAACCAGACTACCAAACCAGACCGTATTTGTAATATATACTCCCTCGCCTCTCAAACCGGTCCATTTTAACACCGCATAACCAATAGTCGTGGCAATCAGACACAGGATTACGGCCTTGGTTTTGTCAGTTTCACCTGTCATGAATGGATCCCTGAAACCAGCCACAAAACAAAGCCTGCTTCGCTGGAAAACCAGTCCGATTCCTGCTGCAATCAACAACAATCCGCCGACCTGTGTTAAAGAGATTGTGGCATAATAATAAGCCGCAGCCAAAGCACCAATGATTAACAAGGCTCCAAGTGCAGGTTGTATGTTTTTCCAATCAAAAGCACCTTCGGCTTTTGGTTTCTTGGGTGGCAAGGCACCAGCCGGAATGTTTTCCATCTCCCAGTATAAATACCGAATTGCCAGGTTAGCGCCAATCAACAGGGCAATGAGCATTAAAGGACCGGCCAATGATAAGGAGGCACTGGCTTCAAAAAAACCACCAATGTTGCATCCGCCTGCCATAGCTGAACTGATACCCATCAGTATTCCACCAACAACTGCTTTGATCAGTTCCAGCTTGGGAATACGATTAAAAGCAAATTGCTTTGCCATCAATGCGGAAATAAACGCTCCAAGAAGAATTCCAAAGGTCAGAATGGAATTGCTCGAGGTGATAGGGCTGACCGGCTTCCTGTCAAACAGGCCTACCCCATAAAACACCCAGTCTCCCCAGTTTCTAAGTCCGCCTACAACTCCCCAGGGGCGAGCCCAGGCAAATGCAATCACACTTAACAGGGCCAAAAGCAGGGCAGCTGTTTTAACGGACCACTGCTCATAGAATAGATTGGCGTATCCGTCTTTAATAACCTGCGACAATACGCTGTTTTCTTTTTCATCACTCATAGTTTATCTCCTAACATCCTTCTTCTTCTTCGGGTTCATCCGCATAGTCCATCGGTTGTGGCTGAACAGCTTCAATTGGCGGAGTTGTAATTGCAGGACGCTTGGGAAGCACAAGACCTACATCACTTCGAATCGAAGTGTCGGGTATTAACAGATCGTTTTGCTTTTCTACTTTTTCAGCCAAGGCAAAGATCATCGTCTGATCATAATATCTCCAGGCTTTTTGAGAGCGAGGATCTGCCTCAATAGCTTTTCTGAAGAAATTCTTGGCATCGAGGTATTTGCCTCGAACATAATATTCTTTTCCCGCGGCGATCATTTTCGCACAAAGCTCTTTATCCGGAGCGTAACCGGACTTTTGAGCAATCAGGCCTGTAGGAACAGATACTGCTGCCATCATCACAATTGCCAGCAAAGCAACTAAACGTTTAAATTTCATTTTTACCTCTGATCAGTTGTCAATTAACAATCCTGAGATATTCAACTCATTAGTGCTGATATTACCTGTGGGCCATAAATCGAGCTTCCGGTTGGTACCGATATCAATTCATTCCCCCCCACACGTACCTCAAAACCGCTTATTGGTATTTTTCATCAATTGTTGTGACCTGCTATCAGGCCCCTGTTTTTATTTACAGCCAACTGGTTACCTGGTGCTGTTCCGTCAATTCGACAAAACCGTCATAGTCCACTTTCTTGACACCATCAATAACATTGCCGATGCCCCTGGCTTTAAGATCCGGCTCAAGCACGCACACCTGGTTGTTTGCGACGGCTTGTTTAAGCTTGTCTGAAAAACTTGTATTATCCTGTGCCCCGTACACACCGTCTTCAATCAATAGCAACACATCACCAGGCAGGAGATATCTGAGGACAGTGGTCAACGATTCACTTCTAAACGGAGAATGATTTACTGTATGTAACATTTCTTACCCTTTGTTTGAATTGTTGAATAAAACTGTTATTAGGTCTTTCTATCGATAATTATTCAATAATAGCGTCTTGTTCAGCCATTATTTTTGCGATCTCCTGGGATTCAAGGACTTCAACTGGAACTGCCAGGTCATCGGCAGTCAAGCCTCTTTCTTCCATAGAGGTTTTATCAACGTACAGTTTTTCAACATCATAATCTTCCAGAACGGTCAACGTTTTTACAAATCCCTTGATACCGATTGCTTCAGTGTCCTGGTCTGATTTTAAGGCATATACACCATCGTCAATAAAGATCATACTGATGTCCTGGTCATATGCGGCCATAATCAATACGGTCTCCAACCCTTCATATGCATAGATACTTCCGTGTGGAGCTCTTCTTGTAATGAGTGCGATCTTCTTTACAATTTCATCATCTTCATATTCTTCTGTCATCAGTATCTCCTAGTCTCCAAAGGTGATTAAACGGTCCGCTTCAATGGCAAGGGTTGTAAGCTGGCCCAGGCCAGTGATCTCTGTGTTTTCGATAATCAGTTCATCTTTCACGGTAGAAGTTGTGATTCCTCTACGCTTGGCCGCAGCGATACAAGCATAGATGGTAACTCCTTCCGCACCCAGTTCTGACCATCTTTTAGCAACGTGTCTATCATCCTGGGGAGGCTCTGTATGTTTTGCGATGTTGTAAACACCATCATTATAACAGAAGACCGCAACTACTTCGTGTCCCCGTTTTCTGGCCGCTTGTATATAGTTGTAAGCGGTATCTGAGGCCTGGTGATTATAAGGCCCTTCCTTTAATTGAATCGCTATCTTCATGGCATCCTTAGTTTAAATCTAAGTCAAATAGGATTTAGAAAAGCAAAGTCTATATTCATTTGATTTTAAAATTCAAGGGAAAAAATGCCGAAAAATAAGGATTATTGGCGTATAACATGATTTCGGTCTATTTGAATTTTGGACCGGAATTTTATCCCCTGTACCCCGGTTATTTAGCTGTTTGGTTTAAAGTACGAGGCAGATCAAACATTCATCACATAATCATAAGTTATTACTACAAAGCTCAGACCCAAAATGAAAATGTACTTGCAATCCTTTTCCCCATTCCGTAAATTAACACATACTTAAACATCAAATTAAGGTTTGTGTTTCGTGTGTGAATCGATATTCGCTGACTCTATGTGAATATTTAATCTTAGCAAACAATCTCTTTGAAGGAGAACTCATGAGCGATATTACCCCTAATGAAACTCTGGACTGTTCAGGCCTTTCTTGCCCTCAGCCTATTCTTAAAACTAAAAAAGCCATCAAGGGTATGTCTTCCGGTCAGATTCTTAAGATGACCTCAACAGACCCTGGAACCAATAAAGACATGGAAACTTTTTGTGCAAAAACAGGTCACGAACTGGTTGAAAAAGAAGAGAGAGACGGGGCCACAGACTTTTTCGTAAAAGTTAAGTAATTCCACAGTTTTACCCTAGCACATAGATAGGCGATCTGATTTTTACAGAGAAGGTTACCACTTTCAGAATGTCAATCGCCTATTTACCCCCCAATCCCCACTGCTTTTCTTTATACTTTCAGACAGTTACTCGGCATTTGTGTATGAATCTGGCGGGCATGGGTGTATGTTTCACAATTCGTCCAAAAATCAAATATTAGCCTGTGATATCAGATAAATATGACTAATTGGATAAACTTCTGAAACTGTCCTGAAATGGAGGAAATCAAAAAAGTTTACATTTTTATTGATGAAAAAGTTAAATATTATTCATTTGTCAACAGCTCTTGAATTGGTCTATGCTAAGAGGTTATTGTTTTTGTTTAATAAATTGAAATAACTGAATATTTCCAAATAATTCAACAATCCCAATCAGCAAAAATCACCTGAACTTCGACAGTTCCTTTTCACCAAGAAAATAAGAATCGGAAAAATCGTAAAAATTATGAAGGAATCATAACTTAACTCATTGCTTTCTTAGAAGCCAGATAATAATTTGGGATTATGTAAAAAGTTATCAAGCGAAATCAGGGGGTACGTCACGAACTATAGATCCTCCAATTTCAAACAAAAGCCACATCACAGTATTGATGAAACACTTGTATATTATTGATGGATTTGTGAGGGCCACCGGTCATCCTGCTTTTTGATCCATTATATTTAGGGATAGGGCTGTCTCCCCTCGGCTACCTTAACGTTAATAGTGATATAAACACATCCAATCAAATGAAGAGAGCATTGATCTGGTTTTCCATAAACAACCCACGGTTAACTATTCTAATTTGCCTGTTTGTAACACTGGTTTTTCTGGCTGTATTGCCCAGCATTAAAACAGATACCGATCCTGTTAAAATGCTAAACACCGACAACCCGGCAGTCGTGCTGTATAACCAGATGAAAGCCGATTTCCGATACAACGACGTGATTGTCCTCGGTATCAAACAGAAACAGGGCAAGTCACTTTTTACTGTGGACGCCTTGAGTCGTATCCACGAATTGACCAATGATATCATTCAGATTCAGCCACCTCAGCAAAAAGATGGATTCTGGCATTCATTGTTGCAAACCCTGCAGTGGTATAAGTCTTTAAAACCCGATGAAGCCGAGGCAAAAAGGTTGATAGTGGTAGAGGATATCATCTCTCCCAGTACGGTTGACAACATTTTACTCAATTCAAAGGGAGAACTAAGCGTTCGACCATTGATGAAGGTACCACCAGTCAATGAACACCAAGCTCAGCAACTATTAAGATCCATTCACAACAACAGAATCTTAAAAGGCAAGCTGGCCTCTGATGACGGTTCCTTGATCGGCGTTTTCATTCCCGTGGAAAAGGGTATGAAACCCCATTCCTACTATATAGGCGAAAAAATCAAGGCATTGGCAAATCTACATCTTGGTGAAGGAGAAACCTATTATCTGGCCGGTCTACCAATTGCAGAAACCACTTTCGGTATTGAAATGTTTGTGCAAATGGGTATCTATGCGCCATTGGCCGGATTGGTTATTTTTATTTTAATGTACCTGTTTTTTGGAAACGTCAAACTGGTATTAGGGCCGATGTTTTTAGCCATGATGACAGTAATTTGGGCAATGGGCGGTCTGATTTATACCGGCAATACTGTTCACATCATGAGCTCAATGATTCCAATTTTCCTGATGCCCGTCGCCCTGCTGGACAGCATCCATATCATTAGTCATCTTCATGATAAAATTGACTCCGCCGGAATAAAAGAGGAAACAATCTGGCAGGTGATACAGGCACTGTTTAATCCCATGCTGTTTACCAGCATCACAACCATGGTGGGATTTATCTCTCTGGCAGTAACAGGTATCCAACCGGTTGAAGTCTTTGGAATCACCATCGCATGCGGAGTTTTTGTAGCCTGGTTTCTCTCCATGACTTTCATGCCTGCTTACATCATGCTGCTGGACTTTGAAACCTTGAAAGCGAGTAAACAGCGTTTTGAAATAACCGGATCTGTTGTCGTTTTTTTTCGTGAATTGGCCATTAATTCGCCCTGGAGAGTCATCGTTTTTTGTCTGATTGCAGGAATCATTTCATTGATTGGTGTGAACCGGATTGTGGTAAACGATAATCCGGTCAGGTGGTTTAAAGCTGATCATCCGTTGCGTGAGGCAGACTCGGTAATGAATAATCAATTGTCCGGCACCTATATGACGAATCTGATTATAGAACTCCCTATCAAAAAGGAAATGGATTCCACCCTGCCAGACGCCACGGAAGCTGAAGTATTTGAGGAAAACCTCTTTGATATAGATGATGAACAACACCTGACACCGGATCTCCGAAACGGGGGTATCATCCGCTACATTGAATCAGTGCAGGCATATCTGCTTTCGATTAATGATTCCAATGGACAACAGATTGTTGGTGCAGCTACCTCCATTGTAGATATTTTAAGTAAGGTTGGAAATGTAGCTTTTAATGATCCCTCTATTCCTCTTGAAAGGGACAAAATAGCGCAATACATGTTCCTTTATGAAAGCGGTGATATCAAAAGAGGTAAGGATCTGTGGAAATTCATTACCCATGATTATCAAAAAGCGCAGATCTGGCTGCAGCTAAAAAATGGTGACAACAAAACGATGGATCTATTGATGAACCATCTGGATGCCTATATTGCTAAAAAGGAAAACACTCTGCCGGGTGTCACCCTGTCCAATGGAGATTTTCAGCCGGTAAAACTGAGCTGGACAGGGCTCACACATATCAACAATGTCTGGCAGGATGAAATGGTGAGAGGTATGGGATATGCCTTATTGGGGTCATTTGTGGTCGTTTTTATCATGATGTCCTTTCTGTTTCGATCTCCTTTATGGGGAGCCATATCCATGTTGCCGTTGTCCATGAGTATTACATTTATCTATGGACTAATCGGCTGGGGAGGGAAATTTTATGATATGCCAATCGCAGTGCTTTCAAGCCTTGCATTGGGACTCTCAATCGATTTTGCTATTCATTTTAACCAGAGTTTTAAAGAGATCATCAGCAAAACAGGAGACATAAAAGCCGCCTTTTGGCAAGTCTTTGCGGAACCATCCAGGGCAATCTGGAGAAACGTTTTGGTATTAACCGTTGGATTCACCCCGTTATTCCTTGCCAGTCTGGTACCGTATGTGACAGTCGGCGCCTTTTTCTTTCTGATAATGATTGTAAGTGGGGCAGCAAGCCTGATTCTTTTACCTTCCCTCATATATATCCTCCGTAAATGGTTGCCGGGAGTGAGGGAGTTTATGGTTTAAGGATTTCATTCCATATGGTAAAATGAAACAAAATGTTAAAGGTACCTCAAAAAAAGCCCCAAATGTCCACCTGAGTATATAACCACCATGAAAAAAATCATCCTTGTATCGATAGCAGTTTTAACCCAGATCATTCCTGCCAGGGCTGTGGAACCTGAAGAGATCATGAAGAAATCAAGTTTGGCCTCGCATTATGCAGGTAAAGATAGAAAATCAAGAATGGCCTTACTGGTTTACCACAAATCGGTTCCCAAGCCTTCCAAAAAGATCTTCACTTTGTTGCGTAAGGATATCAACGACGGGGGAAAGCAAAAATATTTGCTCTATTTTACCTACCCACGGGAAATAAAAAAGGCATCATTTCTGGTACATAAATACATTGTCGAGGACGACTACCGCAGGCTGTTCCTGCCTGCCAGCAACACTGTTTTAATGATTTCCGGGCATCAAAAACAATGTGCCTTCATGGGGTCCGATTTTTCCTCGGAGGATATTACCGGCAGACATCATCAAAAAGATCGACATCAGCTGCTGGGAAATGAGACAATCACAATTTCCACACAAAAAGGTGAAAAAAAATATGACACCTACCTGGTGGAAAGCATTCCTAAGATCCGGGAGGATAAGACAAGCAAAACCAGATCATGGATTGACCAAAAAACCTATCTTCCTGTTAAAATTGAGTTCTACAATCACGAAAACCAATTATATAAATTCTATGAAGTCCTGCAGATAAGATCGATCGATGGATACTCGACTGTCGTGAAACACCGGATGACTTCACCACTGGAAGGTACCCACACCATTCTGATCCTTGATCTGAAAAACACCCGCTATAACCTGGGTGTGAATGAAGACATATTCGTCGAAGCATCTCTTTATAAGCCGCCTGAAATCGTTTTGAACTGATTTCCAATATGACCTGCAAATACACGTCTTTCACTTTTCATTATCAGCCAAAACCGAGGATATTCGGCCTGTTGTTTATTATTTTGCTCGGAATGATGCTGACCGGAAATATACCTACCGAGCTCTATGCCCAGGGTGAAGAAGATTTTGACATCGTTTTTGAAGATGAAGAGGATGAAAATGAAGAATTTTCAACTGCCTACCCCATGCCCGAAAAAAGGGAAGCCCTTACTCCGGAACAGTTTATCGCCATACAAAAAGCCAATTCAGCAGTTTTGTTGGATGTAAGAGGAAAGGCTGAGATGAAATTCGGGTTTATCGAGAATTCGCTTAACATCCCACTCTATGTACTGGAAACAGAACATAAAAAGCTGCCTCGAGACAAACCCATTGTCATATTCTGTGACAATGGCATGCGAGCTTTATTTGCTTATGATCTGCTCTGGGCAAAAGGATTTGAAAATATAAAATTTCTGAATTACAGCGTTGCCTTCGAACCATCCGGAGCTTATAAGATAATTGGCTATCACACCAAATAACCCTTCTGTGCCGGCCAATTCGTCCATTTGTTGTCCCACCTCTAGAGACTCTTTCAACAACATTTGCCATTTGTAGTAATACCTTTCATAATTTTGAAATCAATCGATACAGGCTTATGATCACTAGGTAAACCAGGACCAGGCATGTTGCAAACAACTCCACCAAGCAAATGCAGTTACCAAATCAGACTGTTGATTCTGATTATGCTATTCATTTTCCCGATCCCTGAAAACATCTCCAGCCAGGAACTTGCCGTAGTATTCAATCACCAGATTCATGCACAAGAGTACGAAATTTCCTGCAGATATTGTCACTACTACGCGGACAGATCCGAACAAGCCGGCGTACCCTCACTCTATGACTGCCTTGGATGCCACCAGCTGGTAAAAGGGACAACAGAAGAAAGACAATTTGAAATTAGAAAACTGGAACACCTGCGTTTGTTTAAACAAAACCTTACCTGGACAAGAGTGAACGATTTACCTGATTTTGTTTATTTTTCTCACCAAAGTCACACTCTTAAAGAATTTGAGTGCGAGGAATGCCATGGAGAGGTTGCCGACATAAAAGCCCCGGACCCTTCCGGCAAAATAGAAGAGCTAACCATGCAATGGTGCATGGACTGCCATGTCCGTGAACATGAAATGAAAAATCAGGGGAATGTGATAAAAGGGTCCACTGAGTGTCATTCGTGCCACAAGTAAATTTTAGATTGATGATTTTAGATTTCAGATTTGCAGGACGTGAAAGCTTTGCTTTCGTTTTTTTAAATATGAAAACGTTTACACGTTTTAAGCTGGCTGCTGACCGCTAAGTGCTAAAGGCTAAATGATGAAACGGAGAGATTTTTTAAAGTTATCTGCAATAACCGGTGCCACAGCAACGTTTGCCGGATGTGGAAAGGAGCCGGTTGAAAGCCTGGTGCCTATGCTGATACCACCACCCCATTTCTCTCCGGGGAAATCCCTTCACTATGCCACAACTTGCAGAGAGTGCACGGCTGGTTGTGGATTAGTCGTTACCACAAGAGAGGGAAGAGCCATCAAGATCGAGGGTAATCCGGACCATCCCATAAACAAAGGCAAAGTTTGTGCTATCGGCCAGGCTGCTCTCCAGGGACTCTACAGCCCTGCCAGAGTCTCAGGACCTTTATTGAGGAAAGGCAAGACCACAGAGGCAATTAGCTGGCAGCAAGGAATCGATCTGCTTGTGAGCAGAATCAAGGAAACTCAATCCGATCCGAACAAAAAAATTCTGTTTGTTGGACCACCGGAAACCGGGACAATGCGCAAGTTGATTCAAAATAGTTTGCGATCCTGGGGAGGTGGGGATTATCTCAATTTCGACCTGAGCCCCATCCATAGCTTTAAAAAAGCCAATCAGCTTGTTTTTGGAACAGAGGAAATCCCGCAAATTGATTTATCACAAGCTGATACCCTGGTTAATTTTGGCAGCGATTTTTTGGAAACCTGGCTGAGTCCCGTTAAATTCAGCAGGGAATATACTGAATTCCATGCACACCAGGGGACAAAAAGAGGTCGTTTTATTCAGGTATCACCTTACCTTTCCTTAACAGGCGTTAATGCAGATAAATGGTATAGCTGCAGGCCAGGCAGTGAATGGATCATAGCTTGTCAAGTGGCCCGACAACTGGTGAAGGAAAGCTCATTTTTGACAGCCAGGGAAACAACTGAGATAAATAAACTGCTTAACTATTTGCTTCAACCTACCGATTCCAATCACAATCAGGATTTGCTGAAAGACGTCAACGCTCTTGTTACAGAATTCAAATCCAAACGTTGCCTGTGTCTGGCAGGAGGTAACAGTGCAGCAGACAAACATGCTACTTTGCTTCACATAGCCGTAAACCTGATCAATTACATAACGGGAGAAGTCAACCGTTCCATCACTTTTGGAGCCGATGTAAAAGCGGGGGGTGATTCACTCAAAACTATCAAAAGTGTCTTCTTTGAGTTAAGCAAGGGAAAGTATTCTCTTGTTATTATTGACAGTGTAAATCCCGTTTTTGCCCTTCCCCAGATCAAAGATCTCTCTTCCATCCTGGCTGATGGGCCTTTTGTTGTTTCCTTGTCTACTGAAGCAGATGAAACCTCCGAATTGGCTTCCCTTCACTTGCCGACTCATCATTATTTGGAAAGTTGGGGGGACGCACAGTCCATCAAGGGTGTGAACAACTTACAACAGCCTGTGATGAGGCCAATACCCGGATATGACACCAAAGCACTCGGGGATCTGTTGTTGCTGGTTTCTCAGTTGATCAATCCCATTGGCTTTGAGTTTAAGAACTTTTATGAGTATTTGGTCACCAACTGGCAAGATTTGCACAAGCAACATAGGCCAGCTTCTACTTTTGCATCGTTTTGGAAGAACAGTCTGGCAAAAGGTGGATTTTATCAGAAGACATCTGTCAAAAACGTGACACTTGATCCCTCACTTTTTCACACTGAATTGGTCCGCAATGATAAACAAACAGCTGGAATGTCCCTGCTTGTCGTTAATTCACCTTTCCATCACGCCAATGGACATACGGGAAACCGTTACTGGCTCCTGGAAGCTCCGCATCCTGTCAGCCAGGTAACTTGGGATTCCTGGGTCGAGATCGATCCGGACACCGCACAGAAATTGAGAATCTCGGATAACGATCTACTTAAGATTTCATCATCCCATGGAACTATTAACGTTACCGCCAAACTTTATCATGGAGTTGCGCCCGACACGTTGGTCATGCCTGCCGGTCTTGGCAGGATATTACTATTTCCCGACTACCCGGAAAATAAAGGGAGACTGCCTTTGTTAGATCTGTTCAAAACTAAAAAACAGGTCAGACTTGTTAAACGTAAAATAGGCGAGAACGCCTTGTCGCTATTTTCAAGTGAATATGATGCTCTTTCCGGTGATTTTACATTTTCCCAATCCAACATTCAGGTTCTCAAGACAGGCAAAAAACAAGCTTTGGCAACAATGGATGGTCAGGCTCAGTTTTCTGTGTCCGACATTGGAAACAGCAAACAAAACCGGAAAGCAAGAGGACTTTACAGAACG
The DNA here is from genome assembly GCA_022360105.1 of Pseudomonadota bacterium. The sequence continues at coordinate 51,744 of JAKSDL010000174.1, read as the reverse complement.
ATCCCTCGAAATCCCCAAGGAAAGTTGGAGCCGGAGCATACTTCCGGTCACTCCGCACATTCAAACACTACGGGATTTTATCAATCCATTGATAAAAATGTGGAAAGAATTAAGAACTTCGCTGCAAAATTACCTCCGGAGTTTTTTACCGATTATAAGTGGGAAATGGTCATCGATCTGGACAAATGCACCGGTTGCTCAGCTTGCGTGGTTGCTTGCTATGCAGAGAACAATATTGCAGTTGTCGGGAAAACCAGAGTTGCCCAGGGGCGGGAGATGAGTTGGACGAGAATTCAGCGCTATTTTGAAAAAAATCCAAAGACAGGTCACACTGAAACCTTTCTTTTACCTCAAATGTGCGCCCAATGTGACAATGCAGGCTGTGAGCCGGTTTGTCCCGTCTCAGCCACCTACAAAGCCTCTGATGGACTCAACGCCATGATCTACAATCGCTGTGTTGGTAGCCGTTATTGCTCAAACAACTGCATTTACAGCCAAAGACGGTTCAATTGGCGAACTTATGAATTTCCATCCCCCTTGAATTACCAGCTTAATCCGGATGTTTCGGTGCGGGAAAAGGGGGTTATGGAGAAATGCACTTTTTGCTTCCACAGAATTCGCACCAAAACTCTTCAAGCCAAGAAAGAAAACAGAATCCTGGATGAATCTGAAGTGCAAACCGCTTGTCAACAAACCTGCCCTGTAAATGCTATATCTTTTGGCAATATCAAACAAACGAACAGTCAAATTAACAAGCTTAAATCCGATTCACTGCGAAGTTATACCCAATTTGAATCGATGAACTTTCAACCGGCTATCACCTATCTAAAGAAAGTGGTAGCGAACAATGAAAAAGGCTGAGGTGGAAACAGTGTCTCAAACAACGGACCTGGGCTCATTCAATGACATTGCTTTTGGCACCATGCAAAAACATGGACTGCGCTGGAAATTGTCTCTAATACTCTGTCTGGTAATATTTGCGATAGCTCTTTCAGCCTGGATTTATCAGCTTGAACACGGAATGGAATGGGGTGGGATCAGTCATCCGATCAATTGGGGAATCTATATCACTAATTTTGTATTTTGGGTTGGTATTGCCCATGCCGGTACGTTGATTTCGGCGATTTTGTTCCTTACCCGGGCGAGATTCAGAACCTCTATTCATCGAATTGCAGAAGCGATGACCGTGATTGCGGTGACGACTGCCGGTATTTTTCCCATCATTCACCTGGGCAGGGCCTGGTACGCCTTTTGGGTGATTCCGTATCCCAATCAGCGCGATTTATGGGTTAACTTTAAATCGCCTTTGGTTTGGGATGCTTTTGCCATTTCAGTCTATCTTTTTGTTTCCATTACTTTTTTGATCTTAGGCATGATTCCCGATTTTGCCAGTATCAGGGACGAATCTAAAGGGTTCAGACGAAAATTTTTTGGAATTCTTTCTTTTGGGTTCAGGGGAAACAACCATCAATGGTTATTGCATTCGCGGGCCTATACATTGTTGGCAGCCTTGGCAACGCCACTCGTGATATCCGTTCACACCATTGTTTCCTGGGATTTTGCCGTCGCTTCCGTTCCCGGATGGCATTCCACCTTGTTTGCACCTTATTTCGTCATTGGAGCAATCTTCTCCGGCTGTGCCATGGTAATGATGATTATCATTCCCTTACGAACAGGTTCCCGAGAGTTAAAAGCAGTTATTTCCATTAACCATTTGGGCTCGTTGTCAAAAATCATGATCTTGGCCAGTGGGTTGATCGCTTTGTCGTACTTAATCGAATATTTTACTGCCTTTTACAGCACATCACCCGTTGAACGTTCAGTGTTCTGGTTCAGGGCTTTTGGAGATCAAAAGATACTATTTTGGATGATGGTCCTGCTAAATTGCTTTCTTCCCCAACTATTCTGGTTAGATAAAATTCGAGGAAATACTCCGGCAATTTTTTTAATATCCTTGGGGATCTGTATCGGTATGTGGATCGAACGTTTTGTCATTATCGTCGGTTCTTTAAGCCAGGGATTTGACCCCTTTGCCTGGAGTACCTATCGACTGCAATGGATTGAAAGCTGGATAACATTAGGGAGTTTTGCCTGGTTTTTCGGTCTGGTTTTGATTTTTATTCGATTTTTCCCTTCGATCGCCATATCGGAACTTAAAGAGTCAACCATCGATAACAAAAGGGGATTGATATGAAGTCGTTCACAGGTATTTGGGCTACTTTCGAATCGCTGGATCATCTCCTGGCTTCAATCCACGCATTGAAAGCAAAGGATATCAAGCCTGTCAGAGTTCATGCACCATTTAACATTTCCGGGAAAGTGAGCCTTGATCGAGCCATAAAGCCGGAACTCAGTCATTTCGCCCTGACAGGCGCCGTTTTAGGAGCAGTCGGCTCTTTTTATTTAATACGGAAAATGAGTATTGAATGGATTCAGCCGCTTTCCTCCAAACCCATTGTATCGTTATTGACAATGATACCCATTGCATTTGAAATGGCCGTTCTTTTGGCTGTGATTTTCCTCCTGATTGGTATATTGACTCTTGGGGTATTAACCAATAGACAAAAGTCTTTTCCAAAAAGCGAAGAATACAAGAACTACACAAGATTCAGCCGGGATCGTTTCGGTTTGGTATTAGCTTGTAAAGAGGCTGAAATGCCAGCACTAAATGATCTGCTGATCGATCATCAGGCAGAGGAGGTATTCATTGAAAAGTAATGCTGTCATTTTCTTCCTGATACTTGTAATCGCGGGTTTGTGTGTTTATGGAATCGGTCTTGTGGCTGGCATGAGTACGGACCAGTTTGACCAGAAACATATCAAACCTTATGAGGATGGGAGTCAGACGGGTTTACCAATCAGAAGTGTCACGGTCGATGGTTACGAAAACAATTCACCGCAAAAATGGTTTGAATGGAATTCAGAAGAGGACGTTGCTGCAAAGGTTCTACCCAAAAAAGTGCATACGAATACCAATAGACGCATGGGGCAAAAACATTATCAGACTTACTGCGAGGTTTGCCATGGAACAGGCTTTAAGAAAAATAAACAGGGTCTGGCGACATCTAAAATAAATGATGTTGGTATGGTTGCGGCTGATCTGCCTTCATTAACACCTTTTCGGAATGATCGTTTCTTATACCTGAAAATAGAAAACGGGGGCACGGTCATGCCTCGGTTGGGTCATGTGGTTCCTTCGGATATTCGTTGGCAGATAGTTGCCTATTTAAGATCAGTAGAAATCGTTCGGTAGGAAAAGAGGTAGGGACCAAGGAAAAGAAAAAGGCAGATGTTTCACCACCTGCCTTGCTTAGCGAATTAATCCTTCTTTTTACCTTTTTCTTCCGGCTCCGGTTTAGGTCGAGGTGGTCTGCCAGCCAGCAAATCATTGATAGCTGCAGCAGCTTTTCGTCCTTCACCCATAGCCAGGATTACAGTAGCAGCGCCCAAAACGATATCACCGCCTGCATAAACGCGATCCATCGAAGTTTTCTGATTGTGATCTACACTGATGTTACCCCAGCGGTTTACTTCCAGTTCCTTGGTTGTTTGAGGAATCAGTGGATTGCTACCGTTTCCGATTGCAACAATCACTGTATCCACATCCATGATAAATTCACTGCCTTCAATCGGCACCGGTCTTCGTCGTCCTGAATCATCCGGCTCACCCAGTTCATAGCGCAGACATTCCATAGCTTTGACACGACCATTTCCGTCATCAATGATTTTGATTGCGTTTTGGAGAAGGTAAAAATTAATTCCCTCTTCCTTGGCATGCGCAACTTCCTCAATTCTGGCAGGCATCTCCACTTCTGTTCTTCGATAAACAATATTTACTTCTTCAGCACCCAGTCGTTTTGCCATCCGGGCAGCATCCATCGCCACGTTACCACCACCGAGAACAGCAACTTTTTTGGATACGTAAATCGGTGTATCAGCATTGTCCCGATCAAACGCTCTCATCAGGTTAGCCCTGGTCAGGTATTCGTTTGCCGAGAACACACCAATCAGGTTTTCACCTTCAATTCCCATAAACATCGGCAGGCCCGCACCGGTTCCTACAAATACAGCACCAAAGCCGTCTTTATCAATTAAATCTTTCAGCTTTCTTGTTTTACCAACTACAAAGTTAGTTTCAAACTTTACTCCCATTTCCAAGAGTGTATTTACTTCCTGGTCAATAATGGTATTAGGCAGTCTGAACTCAGGAATTCCATAGCGCATTACACCACCCAGCTTATGAAACGCCTCGAAAATAGTAACTTCATGACCTTCTCTACGAACATCAGCAGCTACCACCAAACCGGCAGGACCAGCACCAACGATGGCAACTTTTTTACCAGTTTCCGGTTTTACCGGGGGAGCTTTAACTTTACCGGTTGCTTGTTCCCAGTCCGCTACATATCGTTCCAGACGACCGATGGAAACACCTTTTTGAACATCTTTGAGAGATTTACTAACTGTACAAGGTTCTTGACATTGAACTTCCTGTGGACAAACCCTACCGCAAATAGCAGGTAACAAGCTTGATTCCTTAATTACGTCAATGGAAGCTTGCATATCACCATTGGCAATGTGCTCGATAAACAGAGGAATATTGATCTTCACCGGACAAGCTTCAATACAAGGCCGCTTTTTACACTGAGTACAGCGGATTGCCTCAAGCTTTGCCTGTTCCTCCGTATAACCCTGGGCAACCTCATCCAGGTTTCCAATTCTTACGTCGGGTGCCTGAGACGGCATATCCTGGCTCGGAATGGCAATTCTAGCCTTGGCCTTTAATTCATCCTTTTTAGGCAGGTACTCGTCTAACAGCTTTTTTGCTTCTTCATGCAATTCTTTGGGAGATCGGTAAGTCATTAGTTCCCCTCCTGTTTAGATTCAATTTGCTGATCAAGTTTGCATTGGTGGGCTTTGGTCTCTTGATCCCTGTACGCTCCCAGACGAGCCATCATGTTATCAAAGTCTACCAGATGGCCATCAAACTCAGGACCATCGACACATACAAACTTAGGTCTTCCATCAATATTTACTCTACAACCGCCGCACATTCCGGTTCCATCCACCATAATGGTATTGAGGGAAACCTGGGTAAATACCTTGTAAGGACGGGTGGTTTCTGCACAGAACTTCATCATAATAGGTGGTCCGATAGCAATCGCCATATCTGGCTTGGGATCCATCTCGCAAAGTTCTTTTAAAGGTTCGGTTACAAGAGCTTTCCTGCCGTAAGAACCATCATCAGTACAAATAATGACCTCGTCGCCGATGGCAGTCATCTCTTTTTCCATAATAAGGAGATCTTTGTTCCTGGCCCCCATGATAATGATAACCTTATTGCCCGCTTCTTTAAGCGCTTTGGCAATAGGATGCATTGGCGCAACACCGATGCCGCCACCTACACAGACAACAGTTCCAAAATTCTCAATATGGGTTGGCTGGCCCAAAGGACCTACCAAGTTATCTACATACTCTCCCTGTTTCAGATCAGATAAATCACTGGTTGTCTTACCGACTACCTGAAAAATAATGGTGATTGAACCTTCTTTTTCGTCCGCATCAGCAATAGTAAGAGGAATTCTTTCACCATACTCACTGTCCAGCTGAAGGATAATAAACTGCCCAGGTAGACGTTCTTCAGCAATTAGAGGCGCCTCTAATTTCATCATGAAAACATCATCTGAAAGCTGTTCCTTGAGAAGTATTTTATTCATGCTGTTATGCCTCTCTCAAACATTCAAAAAAATTTGGGAAAATGATCAAAAATATCAAACAACGTGTGCCATCTCAGGCGAGATAAACTTGAATTTGCTTGGTCCTTAAATATAGCGCATTTAACCAAGTCAGGCAGCAACAATAAGCGTATGTATGGACTTTTTCTAAAGCTTTTTGTTTCCCAGCCGTGACATAAATCAAAAACTGATCTCTCCTATCATGTCGCATCGTCACTATCACTGCCGTTTTTAGGAAAATCCGTAGAGGAAAGTCTTACATAGAACATCATCAAATTCAACTTATGCTAGCCCGTGTGACAAAAATAAACCCTGCATCGTTGTCAGCGGCGGAGATAAAGGAAATCAGATCGATTTATACCAAGAAGTGAACACAATATAAAGTTTTCATACCGACTGGTGTAGAACTACTGATTAGGGAGAGTTAAGTCAATTGCTAATATTGCTGAAATTAGTTGACCCAAAATCCATTTGGGAACCCTGCCAATGAAAAAAGCTTATTATTTCTGTATCTTAAAACCCGACTTGATAGACATCAAAATCGCCTGATTTTTGTTAACTTTCTTTTCAATCTTTAATGATAAATCCCATTCAAGTAAAACCAAACAGAGGTTAGAAGCTGGAAGAATGGCCGTCAGCGGGACTATCCGTAAATAAATTCATAACCAAAGCTCTTTTTGAATTGACGAATCTTGAACACAAAAAATCAGCTCGTCTTGCACTTCATCAGCCCTGGTTAGGGCCTAAAAGACAGATCAACTTTTTTTGGTCAATCGATTTTTATCAATCAATTATTTTGAACAAATGATTCAACTCCCCTCTATTTAAGGCAGAAAAGTTGATCGGATTTTGATAGATTGACGTCGATTTCGTTTCTTTGACCGGAATAAATCCAACCTTTAAAAATGACCCTCTGTTCATGTTTTCCGTTTCGTCTTTTTTACTTTCTCCCCCAAAAAGGGCCACTCGAAAGTGTAGAAATGCTTGCAATGAGTTTGCGGACATGTAATAAGAGAAATAAACTTCTAACAGGCACTCCCAACAGTTGTGGTATGCTTAAAAACCAAGACCTGTTCATGAATAACAACCAATTTATAAATTGTTGCAGGAAAATGCACTGATGAAAACATCCAATGAAGTGTATGCTAAAGACCGAAATCAATGGAGAACCTGGTTGCAGGAAAACCATTCGACATCGAATGAAGTCTGGTTAGTATTTTATAAAAAAACATCCGGAAAACCTTCGGTTGGTTATGAAGAGGCTGTAGAAGAAGCGCTTTGTTTCGGATGGATAGACAGCTTGAAAAAATCTGTTGACTCAATACGTTACAAACAAAAATTCACTCCCAGAAAAAAAGGAAGTCTCTGGTCGGAGAGCAATAAGAAACGAGTCAACCGATTGATTAAAGATGGTTTGATGAGGGAACCGGGGATGGTTTTAATAAAGCAGGCCCAGAAAGATGGAAGCTGGCACAAGATTTCGGCTTCCAAACAACCGATCGATCCTCCCCAGGAGTTCGTCAAAGCTTTGCAAGAAAACACCGAAGCGTATATTTTTTTTCAATCACTGGCCCCTTCGTACCAAAAGCAGTTTATTGTCTGGATCGGCTCTGCAAAAAGGCAGGATACGCGACTAAAAAGAACCGAGGAAAGTATCTCATTGTTGGCTAACAAGCAAAAACTAGGACTCAAATAAGGTTCATCTCTATAGAGCCTGACGGTATTCGGTAGCAAAAAAAAGGCGTTTTCCCTTTGGAAAAACGCCTTTTTCGATGAAAGGTTTTCAGCTTTACCAGCTACTTCACAACCACGTTGACTGCACTCGGGCCTTTCTGACCCTCCTCAATTTCAAAGCTAACTCGGTCTCCTTCTTCCAAAGACCTGAATCCGTTGCCGTTAATTCCAGTATAATGAACGAAGACATCAGGTCCCTTGTCTTGTTGAATGAAACCATACCCTTTATTATCGTTGAACCATTTTACTACACCATCTGCCATAATCTAAACGCTCCTTTCGACACTACTGGCCTCGCCTGAAGGATTCAATCATGATAAATGCTAATCCCTTTCAGCTCGAAACCAATTTGAAAAACAAAACAAACAGCTAAGCCTGTTTGATTTAAAGTTGCACCTATTGTTACAAAATTTTAAAAAAACTCAACAAAAAATTTCAAAAAATTCAACAGTGTCAAGCATATATAATCGATATTCCGATTTAAAAAACCTAGCACAAGCCAGAATTGACAGGATTTGACAGAGATTGAGCCGATACAGGAAGACAGCGTTTTACAGCTTCCAACTCCAAAAAAACAGTTGATGGATGAGGTCTGACACTAGTCAAATCACGATCTAATTAGCGCGACCGACTAAAAGTGATAGTAAGATTGGAGCCCGGCGATGAAAAAAATTGTAATTATTCACTTCAAGTCCTTTGTTTATCGCCTCTCAGCGATAGTATATTTCCGTTTTTTCCAAACTTAAAATTATGCTCGTTCAAGAAGATCCGGTTAACGAACTTCGACTGTTCGTTTTTCCTGTGGCTTCCATTATTGGTATTGTGGGCATTTTAAAACATCATAAAAAGTTAACGGTTGAATGAAAAAGGACCTCGTTCATTCAAGATCTGTCCAATTCTATCCTCACCAAAAAACAGTTGTATTTTTATCCGGGTCTGCTAAAAACAGCAGCAGACATTTTGGGAATGAATTCGAAGGTAGTGATTCCCAAACACTATCTCTACGGAATGTAGCTCAATACCACTGATTATTTTAATGTAACGGAGAAAACTTATGACCATTGTAAACGGAAAAGAATATCCTCAACTACATACCTTAAGAATGACATCGCAGCTTCGTACCCTGATGACCATTATCCGGGATGAAAACACAAAAAGAAACGATTTCATTTTTTACGCGGATAGAATTAATCGTTTACTGATAGAAGAAGGACTAAACTTCCTGCCAACCACCGAGAAGATCGTAACAACAAGAACCGGAGAACAATACAAGGGGTCAGAATTTTTAGGAAAGATTTGTGCTGTCCCTATTATCCGGGCTGGACTCAGCATGGAAAACAGTATCCGGGAGGTTGCAAAAAAGATCCGCATAGCCCATATTCTAATTCAAAGGGATGAAGACACCGCAAAGCCGATTTTCTATAAGTCCTGGTTACCTGATGATATTCAGGATCGCTATGTCTTGATTCTTGATCCAATGCTGGCTACCGGAGGATCAGCCGTTGCCACCATCAATACCTTAAAGGAACATCAGGTCGCAGAAAATAAGATTATTTTCATCAACCTCGTATCCGTACCGGAAGGGATTGATAATGTCCTTTCTGCATTTCCCGAGATAAAAGTCATCACCGCGGAAGTGGATAGAGGTCTAAATGACCAGGCTTTCATTCTTCCCGGTCTGGGAGATTTTGGTGACATCTACTTTGGCACCGATTGATGAATTGCCCCTTTTCAAAGCACTTGGCAGTCGCCGGGTGCTTGGATATCAATGTTGTTTCATTAAAGAAAATCAACCGGGAAGATATCATTCTGAACGAACGTAAAGAATCTTCCGGAACTCTGACAGATCCTTCACATTCGTTCAGGATAATAATCAATCCCGATTCTCTTTATAAAATGACATTGGCTTGGATGTCTCCCACCCTTCACCGCTAGTTCCTGCAGAATCAATATTTCAAAAAGCAAATCCAAGGCTGAAAGATCTTTTTTGGGGAGTGTAATTTGACACAAAAACCAAACTTAATTAGAATACCAACTATAAATCGAATTTCAAACTAAAGTTGATTGTAAATAACTTATTTATAAATACTTATTACAAAAAACTGTGAATTCTACTTTATCTTTCAGGGAAATCAGGTATCGGGAGAAGAGGAGAAAAATTCTGCAACACGCTGCCAGGATTTTTGCCAAAAAAGGTTATGAAAAAGCCTCCCTCGAAGAGATAGCATCTCGTCTGAAGCTCAGCAAGGCCAGTCTTTATCACTATGTAAAAAGCAAGGATGAAGTATTGTATTTAATTCAGTTGGAAGCCCTGGATGAAATTTTGGCCGTGGTAACGAAAGTAAATGCAACAGCTAAGAAACCTTCGGCTAAATTGAAGGATATAGTGACACACTATATCAAGACGGCCACCCAAAAAAACATCATCGGAGCTTTACGGCAGCAGGAATTGATTCTACCGGAAAAATGGCGTTCAAAAATCATAGCCAAACGTGACAAGTTTGATGAGGCCTGCCGCGAAATCATTGAGCAAGGTATTGCCTCCGGTGAATTCAAAGCTGTCAATTGGAAAATGTCCTACATGGCTTCGATAGGGGCAATGAACTGGATTGTTAAATGGTATTCTCCCCAGGGAGATCTTTCTGTGGATGAAATATGCGAAGCCATGGTGGATTTTATTTTGAGGGGATTTGGAGCAGATAATTCAGACTAAGGTAACAAACATACCATCTGAATTTAAACCGCTAATTTGATGTAAACAAAATCAAGGATATGACATGGAACAGGATAAGAATAAGGATTCATCAGTCAAACCTGGACCGCTGGAAGGAATCAAAATAGTTGAATATGGTGTTTTCCATGCCGGACCGGGAGGAACGGCGATTTTGGGAGATTTGGGAGCCGAAATCATCAAAATTGAAGCACCTGCCGGTGATCCGATTCGTTATTGGACCGATGTCGGATCGATCGATCTTTCCAAAAAGGATGGAGAAAGCATCATGTTTGAAATCTCCAATCGAAACAAAAAAAACATTTGCCTTGATATTAAGCAGGATGAGGGTAGAGCTGTTTTTGAAAGACTGATTACATCCGCCGATGTCTTTATGACTAACCTCAGAAAATCAACCAAAAAGAAGCTTAAAATAGACTATGAACCTATAAAGGCTTTGAATCCCAAGATCATTCACGCCAGTGTATCCGGTTATGGAGCGGAAGGAATGATGGCTGATATTGGTGCCTTTGACCCGTTAGGCCAGGCATGTTCAGGCATGATGTTCGTTACCGGGCAACCGATTCCGGCACCCTTGCAATTGGGAATTCTGGACCAGGCAACCGCGATCAGTCTCAGCCACGCTATCATCACGGCGCTGCTGGCAAGAGAGCGCCAAGGGCATGGTCAGGAGGTACATACTTCTTTATATGGAACTTCCTTATGGCTCCAACATCCGAATTTGCTTCTCCACAACGCACTTGGAATCAATCCTTGTGTGGAAGCCAATCGACTGGTTCATTCTCCTTTGCGAAATACATTTTGTTGTAAGGACGGTCGCTGGATCATGGGAACGCATCATCCGGAAGAACGGTATTGGAAAACATTTTGTGAAATAACCGATCAGACCCAACTTTTGGACGACCCCGATTACACGGATGATATGGGAAGACCGAAAAACTATGAACGGCTTATTGAGATTTTTGACAACGTGTTTGCCCAAAAAACCATGTTCGAATGGATGGTGGATTTCCAAAAACACAGAATGATGTTCTGTCCGGTACAACGAATAGAAGATGTTCAACACGATCCGCAGGCCCAGGCTAACGAGTTCATAAAGGCAGTTGACTACAAAGGATTAGGCAAGATCAATGTTCCGGGATATCCCATATCATTCAGTGAAAACGATGCAGGGATAAAGACCGAAGCACCGGTGATCGGTCAACATTCAAGGCAGGTGCTGGAAGAAAATGGTTTTTCAAAAGAAGAGATTCAAACCTTGTCCGAAAAGGGAATCATTAAACAAGCCATACCCAATTAAGATGATATTGGATAATAGTCTTGACGGCCCCACACAGGTTCTTATCTCACCGGAGGAGGTTGCGGGAATTTGAGGTGGCTGGCAAAAAATGAAGGAATCTCCTTTTCGGCCCGTTGTTTATCCGCCTGCCAGGACTGAACATGTCCGCTGTTAAACACGGGCCAGAATCGCTTGGGTTGCTTGGCTGCGACGAACAGGCTTTTTCCCTGTTTAAAATCCACAACAGGATCAGCATTACCATGAATTACGAATACCGGCCGAGGTGAAATTTTAGCAATTGCCTGCTGGGGGTTTAAAGAAGCTATTTCTGCCCGGGATCGAATCTGAAACAATCCGGTGATGAGCGGATACAATATCGATGCTTTCGTTCCATATTGCCGGGTCAATTCGTTGCTGACCACACTGTCAAAGTTCGTGAATCCTGACTCAAACACACCCACTTTGATGTTTTTATTTTCAGCCATGGCCAGGATAGCAATTCCGGCTCCGGTGGAGAATCCGAATACACCTGCTGAAGAAGCTCTCCTCCGATAAAGCAGATGATTGATTGCTGCATGGACATCTTTTCGTTCATGATATCCCATGGAATTGAAATGCCCGCCACTTTTTCCGCTGTTTCTCAGATCGATCAACAGCAAATTAAACCCTGCAGCATGAAGCGAAGGTGCATATCTAAGTCCTACATGTCGGGTATCGCCTATCCCGGGTATTAGAACAATCCCGGGATAATTTTTCTCGCCCGGAATGTACCAGGCGCTGATGGCCACATCGTCTACAGTCCGAATTATTGTATTACGGTATCGCAGACCAAGCTCCGCAGGTGTACCACAATACACGTAATTTTCTTTGTCACATTTGGTTTTCTCCGGTTGCAACAAGCCGGAAGAGATATACCAAGCACCGCTGATAGTGACAAAACAGATCACAATGAGACTCAAAATTCCTGCTTGAATTGCTGCTTTCATTGCAGAACATCCATTTTTTACGCTAAAACATCACCTGATCGTTTAAATTTAGATCATTCAGGTTACTATGGCTTTATTTATTACAGGAATTAGATGGTAAACTCCATAAGCAAACCATCGGAATAATTTGTAGTCGCTCCAGGACTTGTTCAATATTGCCTATCAAAAATAGATATGGTTAGATTGGGAAGACTACGTGGAATTGAACTCTTTGAAGCGACGCAGTAAAATAGTGCAAGCAGAATACTAGGTTTTAGATATTCGTACACTTCCCGGATATCTTTTCAAATCAATAATGACCTCCTTAGGAGCTAGTTGTGAAACAAAACATTTCCTTGCAATTACCAATTGTCATCTTTTTTGTTTTTCTATTCGTTCTTCCGACGGACGGTTTTAGCGCTTCTTTACCAAGTGCCATGCGGGAGGCAGTTATTGATATCAAACGATCCGGCAAGATACCTGAAAAGAGTAATGTGATTATCAGTGGCATCACCAACTACTACACAAAACAGAAAGACGAACTCGGCAAGCGCATTGAAACAGACCTGTTTTTCGCCTTTGAGAAGCAATTTCCCGGGGTTCGTCTGGTCGATATAAACGAAAGCCTTACCGGAGTTTCTTCGGGAAATTCCATTTTCATCAAAGGAAACTATCAGCAAAAAGGCAACAAGGGTACCTTGTACCTTAAGGCATTCAAAGGCACCATGGATGGTGAGGTTGTATATCAGGCCGTAGTTGAATTTGATACGGAGCACCGCAGAACCACCCTGGTGGCAGTACTCGATATCGAAGCAACGTTTTTAAATACTGATCAACGAAGAATTTTTAGTGATGTATTTCGTGAAGCCCTGGGTGAATCAAGAGCGTTTAATATGGCATCCAGTGCAGACATAGACCGATTAAATCCGGAGGAGCTTCAAAAAGCCACCGGGTGTACCAGGGATGCTTGCGCAGCACTGATCGGAAAACAGCTGGGTGTGGACAGGGTTGTTTCGACTTCGGTCAGACGTTTGAACAAAAATACCTATTATTTTTCCGGAAAGATCATGGATATTCAGGATGGCTCCATCGTTTCAGCCAAAACGGTGAAACATTCCGGAGGAGTGGGGAACTTTGATGTAGCCTTGGTCGCCCTGGCTGACAAACTGACCAAAGATCTTTCCGAAGCAGCCCCTGTTGCGGCAGCCACGCCTACAGCCACAAAAATTGATGAACATGAGCTGTACATATTTGACGAATCCACCGGCCTCTATTGGCAAAAAAGTGAAGGAGGAGAGAAATCCTGGAACAAAGCCATAGACTACTGCAAACGGTTAAACCTGGCTGATAGAGATGATTGGCGATTACCTGACAAAAAGGAACTGGAATCTTCATTTCCCCTCAATGATAAATTTCCAAACCTGGTGAATGGTTATTACTGGTCGTCTACCACAAACAACGACTATAACTATTACGCATGGGGGATGACGGCCAGTTCCGGTTACATGTTTGGAGATGGCAGCAAAACGACACAGTACAACGTTCGCTGTGTCAGGGGAGTGAAAGAACCTGAAAAACCTTATGTGGTGGACGAAATAACCGGGCTGTACTGGCAAAAAGGTGAGGGTGGTCCCATGCTTTGGAAAAAAGCCATGGATTACTGTAATTTGTTGGAGCTGGGCGGGGAACGAGATTGGCGACTTCCCAATAAGGATGAATTGAACACCACCAACCGATTCAAAGGCAGCTTCCCTAACCTTGTCAGCGGTTACTACTGGACATCCACCACAAACAAAGAATACCCGGATTATGCCTGGGGAATGGAATCAAGTGCCGGAGATATGTTTGACAACGGACACAAAGAAGAAAAGTATAATGTCCGTTGTGTCAAGGGAGAAGTTGATGAAGCTGCAGTCATACTTGAGGACAGGGAAACAAGACTTGTCTGGCAACGCGGTGAGGCCGGAGCATTCGATTGGGAAGACGCCATTCAATACTGTGAAAACCTGGAACTCGGAGGAGACTCCGACTGGCGACTTCCAAACAAAGTCGAGCTTGAATCATCCCACGCTATTCAAGATCAATTTCCAGGCCTGGTAAACGGTTACTACTGGTCATCAACCGAAGGCAGCGGTTTTATGCCCTGGGCATGGGGAATGACTATTAGCACCGGTGCTATGTTTAAAAACGGGATTAAGTATAAGTCGTACAATGTTCGCTGCGTACGTGGCCAAATGAAGTAATTCGGTTTCACAACAGATGAACGTAAACGATCATGATTCCAATGACAAAAGCCTACCCTGGCGCAATCCACCACTGACAAAATTCCACATTGCAAGTGGTGTTAGTATTATTGTTTTTACAGGCTTATTCTGGATAAATTACCAATTTGCCTTAGCCTTTGCAGTGGTCTACCTCTTTCTTATTGCCATTGCTCCCTATTTTCTGAAACTGGCATTTTTTTTACCCATCATTAACAAAGCTCCCCAATCCACCAGTCAAATTGCGTTGACCTTTGACGACGGCCCCGATCCAGCTGTTACAGAACCGCTGCTGGATCTATTAAAGCGTTATCAAGTCAAAACCACTTTTTTTGTTACCGGCAGCAAAGCAAAAGAATCATCTCACCTTATTCGGCGCATGATTCAAGAAGGTCATGAAATTGGAAACCATACCCAACATCATGATGTTTTTTTGATGCTGCGAGGTAAACGTACCATCCGCAGAGAAATCGAAGATTGTCAGGATCAGCTGATATCCGGGGGAATCAAAACCTTTGCATTCAGACCGCCTGTTGGAATCACCAATCCCAGACTACATAATATCCTGTTACAGCTTGGAATGTACTGCGTCGGTTTCAGTTGTCGTCCCCGCGATTTCGGAAATCGCAAAACAAAAGATTTGGGAAACAGGATTTTGTCTAAAATCAAAGGAGGAGATATCGTACTGCTGCACGATTGCAAGCCATATCCGGAATTTTCCGTAGCGGATTGGCTAAGTGAAGTTGAACGGCTTATGAATGGATTAAAACAAAAACAATTACAGGCAGTTCTTCTCTCAACATTGATCAATAGACCGGTTATGGAGAAGATAAGCCACGAGATATTTTAACGTCACATGAAACAGCGATTTCCTGCTGTGAAGCTTCATCCGACCAATGCTCAAGCAAATTAAAATCCGATTAGCTAAATCTAAAAAAATTAGAAATCTACTGGAAAATCCGGTAGATCTGGAAATGTTCAAAAGGAAACCCTCGGTGAAATTCGTCATCGGCCTGATCATCATTGGTTTCAGTTATGTCATTGGCTGGCCAATGGTTAGCGCTTTGGGTGTGCTTGCAGTTTATTTCAAGGAACCCCTCCTGTTTGCGATTGGTTCACCCCTAACCTATGGGCTCTCTCACCTGGTTTTTATACTTGGCGTATTTATCGCAGGAAAGGACACGGTCATCTACATGAATACCTTTCTAAAATGGAGTGCCACCAGGGGGCTCAGGAGGTTTTTAGGCCCGGATGTTCTGTCCCTGCACCGGAAAGGACAAAAAAACGATTCAGAGTAGGTTTAGCAGCCGGTAATTACCTGGAAATATAATGATTTGACTAGGAAAAAATATCTCATTATTAATGAGCGTGAACGTAAAATTACCTTTCTTTAAAAATACCCACAAACGATCGAACATGAAAAAACATATTTTATTGGTTTTCCTGATGCTGGGAATTCCTGTTGCTTTGTCAGCCAATTGTTATCTGGTTGTCGAAGGAAAGCATTCGCTTTCCCGGGAAGTAGTGGAGCAAATCGGCCTGATTGAACTTTCTCAATACATCGAACCGGTATCTGAAACTCCGCCCAGTGGCATTGCAAGCAAGGAATGCCTGTATCGGCTTACACTGACGGACCTGAAACCTGGTTTGATGTTGGTAATCAAAGGTCCAAAGTTGATTTCGTATGCCGAATCAAATCTGGAAGGAACCAGGGCATTCCAACAAGCCTTGTTTAAATCGATCATCAAGGCAAAAGAGGAAAAAAAACCTTTGATTTGTAAAAAACATTCCAGACTGCTTTCTCTGGAATGCTCAGATCCGCCTAAAGTTTCCGGAGCAGTGGCGGACAAAGCAACGGTGTATGATCCGGCAACTGATTTAACCTGGCAAAAGGATGAAGCCGGAAAAATGAACTGGAAAGCAGCCAAAGAGTATTGTCAAAATCTTTCGCTAGCCGGCAGCACAGATTGGAGGCTACCAAACAGCAAAGAGATGGGATCGTCCTATGCCATACAAAAACTGTTTCCCGAACGAAAGGACTATTATTGGTCTTCCACACCCCACCACGAGGACAGGTACTATGCCTGGGGCTACACTGTTTCTGAGGGTGAATTGTTCAGCGACTGGATTGAAAACCGATATCACGTTCGCTGTGCAAAAGGGCAGGAAATGTTTGTTGCTTTTCCTGTCAATAATCAAATCGATCAAGACGATGCCCTGGAACCCACCCAAAATCAGGAACCCAAAAATGATGCGACCGGCATACACTGGGTTATAGCACCGACATACGTCTCCGGATTCAGCCGGGTGGTTGATGTTTACGATCATAACATCGAAGAACAGGAGCACTCATTGGATGATGGCAGCTCCGGACTACCTGTAGGTGTCGTGTTTAGTCCTTATTACCAGTTTGAATCCGGATTGAGGCTCGGCGGCAGGGTGGGACCCTTGATGTACTATCTGGCGCTCATAGATAATGATGACGATGATGAATACCGTTTCACGGCATTTCCGCTTGCAGTGAACGCCGGTTATTCTTTCCCGGTTGGCCCGAATAATTCCAAAATCATTTATATCCAGGGAGGCATTTCCAAATTGAATGCCTGGGGTAATTTTGTTGAATCCGAAGCCTTGGGGATTGCTGCTAGCGGGGGAATGGAGATTATGCGCGATCGCAAGGTCTCGATCGGTTTTGAAGCAGGATTTGACCTAGCCTCAGTCAAACTGAGAAAATATGATTGCTCAAATAGTGCCACTCCAAGTGATCTTGATACTTGTGATTATGAATCATTGAACATTTATCCCATAGGAATAACGGCCGGTTTTTTAGTGATTTTCTAGATTCGCGGATGTCACAATCCTCATAATTTAATGACATTGATGTAGGATCGCCCTGCTGATTGTCAGCAGAAATAATCAGAATAATACCTTAATTACGTGCTTTTTGGTGTGAACCCAGGTGATAGAATTCTCTGGAGTAATCCCAATGGAATTCAATATTGACAGAGCAGTGGCGTGGCAAATATCGTTATTAATCGGCTAAAATCTTCTAAAAACAATAGCTGAGCCGTAAACGTCTAAAAACAAAGGGCAAAAGCAGGAATATTTATGAAAGTCGCGTTAGTAACCGGGGGATCAAGGGGCATTGGACGTTCCATTACCTGTCGCCTGGCAGAAATGGGTTATCATGTGTTGATAAACTATCGTTCCAACCGGGAAGAAGCAGATAACACGCTTGAGATACTCAAAGAAAAAGGAGGCAGGGCCGAATTACTTCCTTTTGATGTGTCCGATCAGACCAGTGTTGAATCTATATTGGGTGGCTGGATCGACAGTCATGAAGAAACCATCGAAGTGTTAGTTAACAACGCCGGCATTGCCCAAGACAATCTGTTAATGTGGATGAAAACCGAAGAATGGACTTCGGTCATGAATACCAACCTAAACAGCTTCTTTTTTGTAACCCGTTTGGTTTTAAAAGACATGCTGGCTAACAAATATGGAAGAATTATCAATGTCGTGTCTTTATCAGGACAAAAAGGTGTTCCAGGCCAGGTAAACTATTCAGCAGCCAAAGCGGGTATCATCGGAGCAACAAAAGCTTTGGCCCAGGAAGTCGGAAAGCGGAAAGTGACTGTGAATGCTGTAGCACCGGGCTTTATAAAGACAGAAATGACCCATGCCATGCCGGAAAAAGAATTAAAAAAACTCATTCCTCTCAATCGATTTGGTGAACCGGAGGAGGTTGCAGAATTGATTGGTTTTCTGGCGTCGGAGAAATCATCATATATTACCGGCGAAACGATATCGGTAAATGGCGGGCTCTATTCCTGATCACAAATAATCAAAAACCATTATGGATTTCGTCTATGACGATGTATGATTAGATTTCATTTGGAAAGTTAAGTCATATATGCCGGAGTGATAAATGAACAGGGTGGTCATCACGGGTATGGGTATTTACTCCTGCCTGGGAAAAAATACAGAAGAAGTCAAGGAATCTCTTTACCAGGGTAAGTCAGGTATAGTGTTTGACCCGCCCAGAAAAGACATGGGGTTCCGCTCTGCCCTGACAGGAATGGTTGAACGACCGGAACTTAAGGGTAAATTAAAACGCAGGGACAGAATAGGTCTGGCTGAAGAAGGTGAATATGCCTATGTGGCAACGGTAGAAGCCCTGGAACAAGCCGGAATCGATATGGAGTTTCTTGAAAATAATGAAGTCGGCATCCTTTATGGCAATGATAGTTCAGCAAAGGCAGTCATTGAAGCAGCTGAACTGGTCAAGGAGAAAAGGGATACGACTCTCCTGGGATCTGCTTCGATTTTTCAATCGATGAATTCAACCGTGACCATGAACCTGGCAACGATTTTTAAACTGAAGGGGGTGAACTTCACCATTAGTGGCGCCTGTGCCAGTGGCTCCCACTCCATCGGCATGGGGTATTTTCTGATCAGGCACGGTCTGCAAAATCAAGTCATTTGTGGCGGTGCTCAAGAGATCAATGCTTTTTCCATGGCCAGTTTTGATGGCCTCAGTGCCTTTTCCACCAGGGAGGACCAGCCTGAAGAAGCTTCCAGACCTTTTGATGAAAACAGGGACGGACTTGTTCCCAGCGGAGGGGGGGCAACAGTCATTCTGGAAAGCCTGGAATCAGCCAAACAAAGAAACGCAACTATTTTGGGCGAAGTGATCGGGTACGGATTTTCTTCCAACGGAGATCATATCTCTGTTCCTAATGTGGAAGGACCGGTAAGAGCCCTTGAACTATGTTTGAAAGATGCGAAAGTTGACAGCAAGGAAATCGACTATATCAACGCCCATGCGACTTCCACTCCCGTGGGGGACATGAACGAAGCAAAATCTATCCAACAGGTGTTTGGCGACCATAAACCCTACGTCACGTCGACCAAATCGATGACAGGTCACGAATGCTGGATGGCAGGCTCAAGTGAGATCATTTATGCCATGATCATGATGCACAATTCGTTTATAGCTCCAAACATTAATCTGGAATCACCTTGTGAAGAAGCAGCCCAACTAAACATTCCCGCCCAAACCGTAGAAACAAAAATAGATACCTTTTTATCCAATTCATTTGGTTTTGGAGGTACCAATGCATCAATTATTATAAAAAAGTATCAGGAATAATTTATAAAAGTAGAAACGGAGATCCTATGCAAAAAGATCAAATTATTGAAACTATTAATAATTTACTCATCGAAGAATTTGAAATTGAAGAAGACCAGCTTCAACCGGATGAAAACCTAATGGAGACTCTGGAAATCGATAGTCTGGATCTGGTGGATTTGGTTGTTATTATTGAAAAGAATTTTGGTTTCAAAGTTGTGCCGGAAGAAATGACTGAGATAAAAACTCTTCAGGACTTCTATGATTTTGTTGCTGAAAGAGCTAAATAGTTTGTGAACCTTTAGTTTTATGAATTATGTCATCATGGAAAGGGAAAAGCAGAGGAGGATACCTGGGGCATTTGTTTTTTATAGTGGTCCTAAAACATTTAGGCTTGTCCTTTGCTTACTTTTTTCTTAGGTTTGTAGCTGCCTATTTCCTCCTTTTTTCCTACAATTCCGTCAAATCCCTGCTTTATTTCTATCGTTCGCGTCTTGGCCTTGGCTTATTCCCGGCTTTAATAGCCGTCTACAACAATTTTTACACTTTTGGACAAATATTATTGGACAAAGTTGCCTTGTTTAATGGCTTTAGTAATAGAATTGGACACATTTCCGAAGGTAACCAACACTTGAACCAAATTGCAGAGATGGGCAAAGGCGGGATCTTGATATGTGCTCATTTTGGCGGATGGGAACTGTCTGGTCAGTTAATGGAGGAATTAGGATTCAAACCGAAAATATTGATGCTGGAGGCCGAACATAAAAAAATCAAACAAGTGATTGATGCATCTCCAAGTAGTAAAAAACTGGATATTATCCCGGTTAAGGATGATTATACGCACATATTGCGGGTAGCAAAATCATTGAAAAAAAAAGAACTGATAGCAATACACGGCGACCGGTTTTTACAAGGCACCAAAACAATTCGCCTGCCTTTTTTAGGAGAAGAGACAGAATTTCCGCTCGGTCCTTTCGCCATGGCCGTGCAGTTAAAAGTCCCGGTTTCCTTCATCTTTACGACCAAAGAAAAGGGCTTCAATTATCGTTGTTTCGCTTCCCCGGTTCACTATCCATTTGAGAAAGATATACAGGCAGATAAACAGCAACAAATAGGTGATTTAGCTGTTTCTTATATCAACACTTTGGAAGAGTTTGTAAAAAAGTATCCCCACCAGTGGTTCAATTTCTATGACTTTTGGCAAAAGGGAGAAAAACATGCTCCTAACTAAGATTTTACTTGTTTCGCCAAATCGCTTTAGAGAACCATATCCAGTATACCCGCTGGCTCTTTCCTATTTAAAATCGTATTTGGAAAAACGATCCACTGGTTTGGAAATAGAGCTTTTCGATTTCAACAATGATGATCTTGCTTTTTTTCGGAAGTTACTTTTGGAATTTAAGCCGGACTTGGTGGGATTCTCACTTAGAAATATCGATACCGTCAATTATTTTAACGATATCCACTTTGTTCAGGAATGCAGGGATCTCATTGAAGAAGTCAAAAGTCACTCGGATGCAATGACTGTCTTAGGGGGAGCTGGTTTTTCCATCTTTCCCGAGACTATCTTTAACTTGATTCGTCCTGATTATGGTGTTTTTGGCGAGGGTGAAGAATCTTTATACCAGCTTATTGATGCATTACGTGAAGATAGAAATGTTGCTGATATAGAAGGCCTTTTATATTTGAACGATGGAGAGGTGGTTTTTAACCAACGTAAGACTTATTGTAAAGACCCGGAACTGATTTTTGATGACCATCTGGTTGATCACTACTGGGAAACAGCCGGTATGCTGAACCTGCAAACCAAAAGAGGATGTCCTTATCGCTGTGCTTACTGCACCTACCCGCTAATCGATGGGGCAAAGATAAGAGCCCACAATCCTGAAAAGGTAGTATGGTCATTAAAAGAATTAAATAAAAACAAGGGAATTGATTATTTTTTCTTTACCGATTCGGTATTTAATATTCACAACCCCTATAATATTGAACTTGCGGAACATATCGTTCGCGCTGAGTTAAATATTCAATGGGGAGCCTATTTCACGCCCCATAATCTTGATTTTGAATTACTGGCACTTTTAAAAAAATCAGGTTTAACTCACTTGGAATTCGGCACTGAATCCCTTTCAAATTCAACTCTGAAAGCCTATAATAAAAATTTTTTGGTCGAAGATGTCTTTGAAACTGCAGGATTATGCAAAAAACTGGACCTGTTTACTGCTCATTTCCTGATTCTCGGTGGTCCCGGGGAATCGGAGCAAACGGTTGCAGAGACCATCCAAAACAGCAAATGTATTGATAAAACAGTCTTTTTCCCATATTTTGGCATGAGGATTTACCCACACACAGGTGTTTATGAACAAGCTGTCGCCGAAGGTAAAATTAAAAGGGAGGACTCGCTGTTGGATCCGATATATTACCTTGTGGAAGATATAGATTTTGAATCCGTTAAAAAAAGAGCCCGGGAAACCCAAAATCGTTGGATATTTCCTGATGAGAATTTCCAGAAACCAATGGAAATGATGCGAAAAAGAGGTTTGAAAGGTCCGTTATGGGAATTACTGATCAAATAGTTGCCAAGGGAGACGCCTTGTTGGAACTGATCCCTCAACGTCCGCCAATGATAATGATAGATTCTTTGTTAAAGGTTGACGAAAAGGAATTCGAAACCGCGTTTACCATAAAAGGGGATAATATTCTTCTGGAAAACGATCGATTGAGCGAAGCCGGGTTGATAGAAAACGTTGCCCAGACCTCGGCAGCAGGATCGGGACAACAATATATCGATAAAAATGAACCGATTCCGCTTGGATTTATTGGCGCTGTTCAAAAGCTAAACATTTTTCATCTTCCCAAAATCGGTGATACTTTAAAAACGACTGTGACCTTGACGCACAAGGTCATGAATATATCAGTGGTCAAGGGAATTGTAACCAACGGAAATAGAGTCGCCGCTCAGTGCGACATGAAACTTTTTATTCAAGAATAACAGGTTTGACTGCATGGATCTGGTAAGCACCACCCATTCAAAAATAAGGTTTTGCGAAGTTGATCCCTTGGGCATCGTGTGGCACGGTCACTACGTCAAGTACATGGAAGATGGCAGGGAAGCATTTGGCAAGGAGTTTAACTTCAACTACATGGATTTTTTCAATGCCGGGTTTATAGTCCCGATCGTTAAAATGGATCTCAATTATAAAAGAGATATCAAATATGGTGATTCAATTAAGATTATCACCCGATACGTAGATTCTCCTGCCGCAAAAATCCTGTTTGATTACGAAATATACAATGCAGCAACCGAAGAGCTGGTGACTACAGGGTCTACCACACAAGTCTTTCTTGACAAAAAAAGACAGCTGCAATTAGCTATTCCACCGATGTTTGAGCAATGGAAACGTCACTGGAAAATTGTTTAGGGAGTAAAAGGAATTCATGACGACTTACATTGCTGGTGACAATATGATAACTTCCCTGGGATTCTCAACTTATGAGAATATGCAGAAAATGAAGGCGGGGACATCCGGGATAAAAAAGCATAAACCTGAAGACTGGCTTGATATTGACTGTTGCATTTCCCTGGTAAATACAAATCGCTTGGATGAATGCTTTTCCGATGTTGCCAATGCCAAGGAATTTACTCGTTTGGAAAAGCTGGCCATCACCTCCATTCGCTATGCCCTTGCCAACACTGACATCGACCTTGCCAACCCAAACACGCTTATTATTCTTTCCACCACAAAAGGGAACATCGATTTACTCGGCAATGAAAAGTCACCTTTCGCTCCGGAAAGAGTAAAATTGTGGGATACTGCGCAGTTAATCACCAGCTTTTTCTGCAACCCCAATCCACCGTTGGTTGTTTCCAACGCTTGTATTTCAGGGGTTCTTGCTCTGCTAACTGCTCAAAAATATTTGGAACAAAAACTTTACAGAAATGTTGTGGTTGTCGGAGTTGATATCGCAACGAAATTTGTAGTGTCCGGCTTTCAGGCATTTAAGGCATTAAGTGAAAAACCTTGCAAACCTTATGATAAAAACAGGAAAGGACTTTCATTGGGAGAAGGCGCCGGGACCGTCATACTGACGTCCGAACCCGCTTTATCGCATCCTGAGCAAATTGTTGTTCGAGGCGGCGCCAGTGCAAACGATGCTAACCATATTTCCGGTCCTTCCCCTACCGGAGAGGGATTACACCTTGCAATTAAAAAAACCCTGCAACTAACAAATCAAAATAAACAAGAAGTAGACACCATCTCCGCTCATGGCACGGCCACACTCTATAACGACGACATGGAATCCCATGCCTTGCATCGTTCGGAACTGGATAAAATCCCGGTAAACAGCTTGAAAGGCTATTTTGGCCATACCCTTGGGGCAGCGGGTGTTTTGGAGACGGCAGCCTGCCTTCAGTCCATGCGGGAAAACACGCTTGTTGCGACCAAAGGTTTTCGCACAAAAGGTACAGCCAAAGCACTGAATGTGATCAAAAAAACACAGGGCACCTCCCTTCATCATTGTCTAAAACTGGCTTCCGGCTTCGGTGGCTGTAACGCCGGATTATTATTGTCAAAACATGGAAGCTTCTGAATATCTCATCAGTCGTTATTGTCTGATTAGGAACAAACGAATCATTCTCAACGGAGAAAAAATTATTGAGGAAAGCGAAGGTGCTAATTTCTCAGCATTTTTGTCATCTGTTTATAAAACCTTTGGCTCTGAATACCCGAAGTTTTATAAAATGGATCTATTGAGTAAATTGGGATTCTTAACAACTGATTTTTTGACTGATTCCGGTAAGTGTTTAACGTCCTATGAGAGTGATCAGATCGCTATAGTGGCATCGAACTCCCAATCATCACTGGAAACGGACAATAACTATCTGGAAACCATAGCAGATAAAGATAATTATTATCCAAACCCCGGTATCTTTGTTTACACCCTGCCCAACCTGCTCATTGGGGAAGTGGCAATTAAGTTTGATATAAAAGGAGAAAGCATCTTTTTTGTCTCCCAGTTGCCGGATTTTGAGAACTTAAAAAACTACGCAGCCAGCCTTCTGAATGACTCAACAACAAGTGCTGTCATACTTGGTTGGGTGGACCTTGGTCTCAAACATGAATATGAGTCGATACTCTTCCTGGTTGAACGCAGAAAAATGGCTGCGAAATCAAAGGAGACCTGGCTTTTTTCAGCAGAGACCATGGAAGACCTGTATTTTGAAAAAAACCTCGAAAAATAAGGAAAAAACATGGATGAACTTATTGCCAAATTAAAAGAACAAATTATCGAAGAGCTGTCCCTGGAAGACCTAACAGCAGATGAAATAGAAGATGACGAGCCATTGTTCGGAGAAGGCTTGGGGTTGGATTCCATAGACGCTCTTTCTTTGGTGGTAGTTTTAGATCGTGAATATGGGATTCAAATCGAAGACCCGGAGCAGGGAAAAGATATTTTGTTCTCGGTTAAATCCATTGCGGAATACATAGAAAAAAACAAAAAATGACGACCAGGGTTTTCGTGACCGGTATTGGTTTGATAACAGCCATCGGTGACAATATCGAAGACAATTTAAGATCCATGGAAGCTGGAATCACCGGTTTGGGTGAGATTAACCATATATCCACTGATAACAAAGGTTCCATCCCTGTCTGCGAGATCCGACACACGAACGATGAATTAAAGGAAATCTCCGGTGTAGGAGAGGCTAGCGAAAAATCCCGCACGTCAATACTAGGTCTGATCGCTGCACAAGAAGCTGTGCGGTATGCCGGATTATCAACTGACGATCTGGCGACATGCGGTTTAATATCCGCCAACTCCGTCGGGGGAATGGACAGAAGTGAATGGTTTTATCCCCAATACCTGGAAAACAGCAAAAAAGGAAGGCTTAGTGAGGCTAAAAGCCATGAGTGTGGGCATAGCACGGAATTTATTGCTCAACAATTAGGATCGGGTGATTTTATCACTACTATCAGTACGGCCTGTTCATCGTCTGCCAATGCCGTGGCTTTGGGAGCCCGGCTGATCAAGCATGGTCATCTGGACAAAGTCCTGGTTGGGGGATGCGATGCCTTGACACGATTCACTATAAATGGTTTCGGTTCTTTAAAAATCCTGGATCGAGAGGGATGTAGACCCTTTGACCAAAATCGGGCAGGGTTGAACCTGGGTGAAGGAGCAGGATTCCTGGTTCTGGAAAGCCAGAACAGTGCCAATGCTAGAAAGGCTGAATCCATATGTGAGGTAGCCGGTTATGCAAATACCTGCGATGCCTATCATCAAACAGCTTCCTCCCCTGATGGTGAGGGCTCGTTTCAAGCCATGACCAAAGCACTGGCACTTGCCGGCTTACAACCAAATGATATCGATTATATAAATGCCCACGGAACAGGTACAGGCAACAATGATCTGTCTGAAGGTATTGCCATAGAAAGACTGTTTACAACATCTCCTCCAGCGGTGAGTTCTACCAAACCTTTTACCGGACACACGTTAGGAGCTGCAGGAGGCATCGAAGCGGTTCTTTGCTGTCTTGCCCTGCGTGATAACTTGCTTTACCCGAATCTTAGATGGCAAACGGCTATGGAGGAGTTAACTTTTATACCTCAACAAACATTTGAGAAAAATAAATCAATAAGAAATGTGTTGTCCAATTCATTTGGATTTGGAGGCAACGACACATCCCTGGTTTTTTCCGCTACTGACTAAAACATGTATATCAATGGCCTTGGGGCAATTTCCCCGCAAAACACACATTCCGGGAGCTTTCCTTTCGAGCTGACAAACCATAATAGTGTTCAGCTTTCCTGTGTGGAACCGGATTACAAGGAATACATGTCCCCCCGCACTTCCAGACGGATGAGCAGAGCCGTAAAAATGGGTGTTGCAGCAGCCTTGATGGCATTGAACGACAAAGAAACAGATAAACCGGATGCAATCATCACAGGAAGCGGTCTTGGGTGTATGCAGGACACCGAAAAGTTTCTTCAAGCCATCACAGAAAACCAGGAGAAGTTCTTAAATCCGGCTCCTTTTATACATTCAACTCACAATACCATCAGTTCCCAAATCGCTCTGCTGTTAAAATGCATGGGGTATAATCAGACCTATGTCCATGGTCCTTTTTCATTCGAATCAGCCCTACTGGATGCTGCCATGTTGCTCAAAGACGGCACTCACCACACTATCCTGGCAGGCGGCATTGATGAGATGACCCCAAATCTTTTTGCCATTACCAGGAGATTCAATGTATGGAAAAAGAATGATTTGAACAGTCAAAGGCTGCTGACAAGCAATTCCAAGGGAACAATTGCCGGAGAAGGAGCCGGTTTTTTCAAACTGCAATCCAATGCAACAGAAGATTCTGTTGCTCAAATTATTGATGTAAAAACCATATTTTCTTCTTCCGGGAAAAAGGAACCTGAATTCCATACCAAGGAGTTTCTAGAGAATAATAGTACCTCCCTTGATGAAATTGATCTCTGTTTTTTAGGCAAAAATGGAGACAATCGGCTTGACGGGTTATATACTAGCTTGCAGACGTCACTTTTTAACAATAAATCGATTGCGGTCTACAAACATTTATGTGGTGAATATCTAACATCAACGGCATTTGCAACCTGGCTGGCGGCACAAATTTTAAGGCACCAGCAGGTACCAAAATTTGTCATGCATGAGGGAAGGCTCCCGCACTCGATAAATAAGGTTTTAATCATCAACCAATTCCAACATGACCATTTAAGTCTGGTTTTGTTGGCAACAGTCTGATTATTTTAGCGGTTCAACGGAACTTCATATGACCAATTGGGATTTTGACACACTTTCAACAAATGACAGATTGGCTTTTTCTTCAGCTAGTCAAATAAAGTCATTCCAGGAAAATCAACTCAAACGGCACCTGTCATATTGCCAACAACACTCACCCTATTACCAACGGTTGATGGAGCAAACCGGCTTGTTTCCTGACAATATTGATTTAAAAAGTTTTTCGAATTTTCCCTTTACTTCCAAAACCGATATTGAAGAATTTAACGATGATTTTTGTGCCGTTCCCCCGGAAAAGATTGTAGACATCGTTCTGTCTTCCGGAACAACTGGAAAACCCACCCGGATTATGTACACAGAGTCCGACCTGCAGCGGCTTGCATACAATGAAGATGTATCATTGTCCGCCTGTGGCATTACCGATTCCGATACCGCTTTGCTGACCTGTACCATGGATCGGTGCTTTATTGCGGGTTTAGCTTATTTTTCGGGTTTGAGGAGGATTGGCACAGCCATCATTCGCAATGGCCAAAACACCTTGGAAAGTCACTCTTCGGTGATCGCCCGACTGCACCCAACGGTCGTTGTGGGCGTTCCCAGTTTTTTAAAGAAACTAGGCCATTTTATGATACATTCCGGCCTGGAATCGGAATTAACATCCGTAAAAAAACTGGTTTGCATTGGCGAACCGATCCGGGATGAAAATTTAAAACCGACTGATACAGGTGCAGAATTGGAGCGTGTCTGGCAAGCCCAGATTTATTCAACCTATGCTTCTTCAGAATCCATAACCAGCTTCTGCGAATGTGAAGCTGGGGCCGGAGGCCATTTACTAGCAGACTTGGCACTGGTTGAAATCGTTGATGACAGTGGCAGTGTTCTTTCTCCCGGTGAAACCGGAGAAGTTGTGGTAACCCCATTCGGTACAACGGGAATGCCTTTGTTACGATTTAAAACCGGGGACATCAGCTATTTGATTGAGGATTCCTGCCAGTGTGGCAGAAATACGCCACGATTAGCGCCCATTCAAGGTCGAAAGGCCCAGATGTTGAAAATAAAGGGGACCACACTTTATCCCCAGGCCATATTTACTGTTCTGGAAAGTTTTGAGAAAATTGAAGAATATTACATACTTGCTGAAGCCCAAAGTGAATTATCAGATCTGGTAACGGTATATGCAGCCGTTCAAGATACCTCGCTTGATGCGGTAACTATTCAGAACAAACTTCAGGCAAGTCTTCGTGTAAAACCGGATGTGAAAATCGAACCTGTGTCCACAATCCGTCAAAAAGTATTCGATCCCGGTTCCCGAAAGCCTATGCGCTTTTTTGATAACAGAAAGAATTAATACAGAGTCTCTCATGTCATTCTGCAGCAACGAAGTCACTAATTTTGAATTCCCACCCGAAGATATTGAAAAGGTCAGAAAATCCGGCGGCTTGCTTTCCATGGAAATAGAGTTCAGCCTGCGTTGCAACTTCAACTGCCCTTATTGTTATGTAGGAACAGAATCTGACTTCGCCAATGAGCTGTCTGAAGAAGAAATTAAAAGAACCATTCAGCAGGCAAAAGACCTGGGAGCCAGGAAAATTATCATCCTGGGTGG
Organism: Pseudomonadota bacterium; assembly: GCA_022360105.1. The sequence goes on along the minus strand of JAKSDL010000174.1, from coordinate 22,535 downwards.
TGAACCCATGATCTATGCCAAAACACTTGAGATGATTCAGTACATGAGGGATCTTGATCTGGAAGTTGAAATGTTCACCAACGGCTCCCGTATCACTGCCAAAGTTGCACAGCAACTGTTTCGAAACGGGGTACGCGTTGTCCTTAAAATGAATACCTTTAAAGCGGATCTGCAAAACAAGCTTTCCGGCACTCATAATGCTCACCGCATCATTCATACTGCCTTTGATAATCTGAAGAAGGCAGGTTATCCGAGCGAAAATGCCGTCCTGGCAATCAGTACTATTATCTGTCAGCAAAACTTCTCCGAACTGCCGGATTTCTGGACCTGGTTAAGAGATCGAAATATTCTGCCCTATTTTGAAATGATCACGCCGCAGGAGAATGCCTTGGACAATGACTGGTTGTACGTTGAACCTGACAAAGTATTCAAATTGTTCCAACAGTTATCTGATATTGATCGATCAAAATATGGAATAGAATGGGATCCGCAACCTCCGTTGGTAGGTAACAAATGTTTAAGACACCAGTTTTCCTGCCTGGTGAATTCCCAAGGAGATGTCCTTCCCTGCGTGGGAGTAACATTGTCAATAGGAAATGTCCGGCAGAAAAGCCTGGGCAAGATTTTGCAGGAAAGCGAGGTGATGCGAAACCTGAAAAATTATAAGGAAACCATCAAAGGAGAATGCGCAGCCTGCGAAAAATCCGAGTATTGCTACGGATGCCGGGGCACCGCCTATCAACTCACCGGAGACTACCTGGCCTCCGACCCTTTGTGCTGGAAAAACCATAAATGTCATACAAAGCCAGCCGGAGCGTCACCAAATACTTCCAGGTGCATTAAAAACAACCCCAAGTCGTCGGTGGCATGAAAAGTTTTAAAAGAAATGGTTGGATTCTCTGATAGTATTGTTTTGATTTAATATCGCTTTTCTTGAGGATTTTGACAGATCCTTCACTACGTTCAGGATGACAATTACCTAAAACCGTTAAAGAAAACCAATACGATCATCAATGCTTAAATTGTTTATTTTACTTTTTTGTACTCTCACCCTAACCACATCCGCATTCGCCTGGTCGGAGAGCCTGGAATCGATTCGGAAAACCGCGGATCGGGTGAAAAGCATTTCAGCCTCTTTTGTTCAGGAAAAACACCTGGCAATTTTACGAAAACCCCTCATCTCCAAAGGGTTGTTGCTTTTTCAAAAACCTGATGCCCTGCGGTGGGAATACCAGACACCCATTGCATCAATTTTGATGTCCTACCAGGGAAAAACGGTTCGTTATCTAAAACAAAACAATAATTACGTTAAAGATATCGGGTCTCATATTCAAGTCATGCAGATCGTACTGGGAGAAATATCTAACTGGCTGGCCGGCAGGTTCAATGAAGGTGGTAATTTTGTAGCAACAGTTAAAGAAAAAGGGATTGTAAGACTGCATCCGGGCAGTGATGAACTGACTAAAATAATTAACTATATAGAGCTTCGACTTTCATCACAACCGGGACTGATTGATTCGGTTATTATTTACGAAAGCAAAAAATCCTATACCAAACTTATTTTTCAAAACACCAGACTTAATGATCCTCTTAAACCCACCCTTTTTCAACATCCTTAAAAATCTGGTTCCCTGTCTGGCTCTTTGTTGGTTAATTTCCGCCTGCTCAACCAGTCAGCTCCCGGAACTCCGTCCTTACCCTCCGGAATCAACAATTGAACTCGAAAATCGCTGCCAAAACATTTTTCTTAAAGAAAACTCTCAACTCGTGCATGCATTGGAAGTTCAATTACCGGGGAAGAACAGATCATCAGTGATTGGAATTACCAATGTCTATCCCGGGGAAAGGATCCTGGAAAGCGTTATCATGAGCATTGAAGGCTTGGTATTGTTTCATGCCAGATACTCAGAAGCGTCCAAGGAGATCTTCAAAAGCATAGATCCTTTTACATCTGAACAGTTTAGCGACGGTTTACTCCAGGACATCCAATTGATTTTTTTGAAACCCGGTGTTAATTTAGTGCATTCGGGAGTAACGATGGATGGCACTGATATCTGCCGTTACACAAATAAAAATGAGATTGTTGATATACTTTTGCTTGCTAAGGGTAATTGGGTCATAAACCAATACGATAGAAAAAAACTTATAAAATCTATCCAAGCAAGTGATATCAATGCAAAAGTCAAAAGTGCCTTGAATCGTTATCCTGGAAAGCTGGTTTTGACGCATACCGGTGTTTTTGGCTACTCACTTGAAATGAAGCTGATCAGAGCTGAACTTACAAAGTAGCACCCCGACCTTCATTATTTATGCAAACACCATCGCCTAATGGAACAGATTTTACAGAATGCATTCATATCGGGAGTTGAACGGGTTGCAGCCTGGTCCGACCTGTTGGATGATATCAATGTGTTTCCCATTGCAGACGGCGACACAGGCAGAAATCTAATCGCCAGCCTGACTCCGTTGCGGCAATTGAACGGAAACATCGATGATACCATTCAGAAACTGCTTATGTCGGCCCGGGGAAATTCCGGCAATATTGCTACCCGCTTTTTTTCGGGTTTGTTAACAGCAAATTCTCTTCATATTTTGCCTGAAGCAGCCAAACGAGGTCGAGATGCAGCGTGGGAAGCAGTGAATGATCCCATGCCGGGCACCATGCTTTCCGTATTTGATGCCTTGGTTGAATTTGTTGAAAAAGAAAGGGTTCAAAATGACGAAGACTACGTAACCAGAATTACCGAACATCTTGAGAAGTCGGTACAATCAACTCCGGATCAGCTACCAATGTTGAAGTTAGCCGGAGTTGTCGATTCCGGCGCATTGGGAATGTATGTATTTTTGGAAGGCTTCTTTCATGGTCTTATTAACCAAACAGAAAAGTGCATTCCCATCACTACACGATTTAAAGGGCTTTTACAGATTAAATCCGATTTTAAAGAATCAGCAGAAGATGGCTACTGCATCGATGTGGTGATTCAGGTGGGTCATGATGCTGAATCCAAAATGAAATCCCTGGCAGGGCTGGGTGAAAGCACCGTCATAATTCCTCACAAGGACTATTTGAAACTTCACCTTCATACCAATGATCCCACGGGGGTTAGAAAAAAAATCCAGGAAGTCGGAAATATCGTAAACTGGCAGGATGATGATCTGGCTGATCAGGTTCTGAAATTCAAAAGCGCAAAAAACGAGGGTTCTTTGCATATCATGACAGATGCTGCCGGATCTTTAACCCGTGAAGATGCCCGAAACTTAGGCTTAACCCTGCTGGACAGCTATATCATTACTGAAGACAAGTCGCTACCGGAAACCTTGTTCGCACCTGAAGATGTTTATAAAAGACTTGCCAGCAATCAGAAGGTGTCCACCTCCCAAGCTTCAACCTTTGAACGGCACCAGACCTACCAGCGGGTTATGGAACAGCACAACCAGGTATTGTATCTTTGTGTTGGTTCGGCTTTTACCGGCAATTATGAAACAGCTCAGCTATGGAAAAAACAACATGATTCGAAGAACGGCTTTCTTGTGCTGGATACGGGAGCTGCTTCCGGTCGGCTTGGTATTATTGCATTGGCTACGGCTCGTTTTGCCAAAACTGCGGGCAGTGCTTCAGATGTCATAGAATTTGCCAAAAGGGCCATTGAAAATGCAGAAGAGTATGTATTCCTGGATCGGTTAAAATATCTTGCTGCAGGTGGCAGACTTTCCAAATCCGGTGCGTTTTTTGGCGACATGTTGAAGATGAAACCGATTGTCAGTCCTTTACCCGAAGGCGCCAAAAAAGTGGGTATTGCCAAAAACCGGGAAGCCCAGATGATATTTGCCTTCAAAAAGCTGAAAGAATCAATTAAACCTGAAAATAAAGCTTTGATATTACTAGAATACTCTGACAACAGACAGTTGGTGGAACAATCGATCAAAAAAGAGGTGGCACAGCGCTATCCGGTTGCGGAAATCATTGTGCAACCGCTCTCTTTGACCTCCGGTGTACACATGGGTCCCGGGACATGGGCGTTGGCTTTTTTGCCGGAAATCTATTAAACCTTACAGCCGGTTAAAAAAAATCTAAACACTAACGATTCATGAACAATCACAGCCAGATGCCCAACAAACCGGCTAGTTATCGCTTTGTCTTTGTGATACCTGTTTACAACCATCAAGACACCATTGTTAAAGTGATTGAGCAGGTCAAGGCATTTCAATACCCAATTTTTGTTGTCAACGACGGTTCCACGGACCAAACCTCACTAAAATTAAAGAATATCGGGGGAATAACGGTAATTGATCATCCGGAAAATCGAGGCAAGGGAGCAGCCCTGAAATCAGGCTTTCAGGCTGCAGCAAACATTGCTGACTGGGCAATCACATTGGATGCTGATGGGCAGCACAATCCGCAGGACACTGAAAAACTGACCTCTGTCATTAATGATACTAATCGGCCGATTGTCGTCGGCGCTCGCAAAGGCATGGACGGAGAGCATGTACCATGGACCAGCCGGTTTGGCAGAGGGTTTTCCAATTTTTGGGTGTTTGTCTCAGGTGGTCCCTGGTTGCAGGACACGCAAAGCGGATTTCGTATCTACCCTCTTCCCGAAACACATTTTCTAAAAACCAAGTCACAGCGCTATCAATTTGAGGTTGAAGTGTTGGTCAAGGCAAAATGGGCAGGCATACCAATAGCAGAAACCCCAATTAGTGTGCACTATGAGCCCGGTGCTAAACGAATCTCCCATTTTAAACCTTTTAAAGACTTTATGAGGAACTCCATTGCATTTACAAGACTGATTACACAACGCATATTGATACCTTCACCCCTGCGCAGGCGCATTACCACTTCATCGGGCCGCTTAAGTCAGAAATAAAACCATGACCAAACAACTTCCGTCAGGTTCCGTAAACTTTAAATTACTGGTTCTCACTCTGCTGGTGGTTTCAGGCCTGCTGACAGCAGCTTTGAAACGGATAACAATCGATTTTGATATTTTAAAGTCATTGCCGGATACCAACAAGGTAGTTGCTGACGCAAAATATATTTTCACCCATCACCCTTTTCAAGATCGGGTTGTCATTGATCTCAGTTCCAGCACGGCCAATCTCAATCGTCTGGTGGAAAAGGCTAAGTCGCTTGAAAACGCATTAATAAAAAGCGGACTGTTTTCCCAGGTTGGTTTTAAAGATCAAGAACGACTGATTCCTGTTTTAATTTCCCATGTTACGGAAAATCTGCCCTATTTGTTTTCGGCCGATGAACTGGAAAACGAAGTCAATCCCTTAATACTACCCCGGAACATCGAGCTTCAGTTTCAACAAATCATACAACAACTTGCCGGAATGGAAGGCATGGGGCAATCGGAGTTAATTGCAGCTGATCCCCTGTCTTTGAGGAATTTGATCTTAAAACGTTTATCAGGTTTGAATCCTGTCCAAGGTGCTGATTTCTACCAGGGGTTTCCGGTATCGCCAAATAAACAACATGTATTAATTGTTGCAACACCCAAGGATTCGGGAACCAACACAGCAGCCTCAAGAGAAATAAAACAGCTAATAGACAATATTTCTCAGTCGTTAAACAAAGGAACAAGTGATTCGAATAATTTCATGGTTACAGCCGCCGGAGCCTATCGAGCTGCACTGGATAATGAAACTATCGTTCGACGTGACACCCAACGGGCAATAATTTTTGCGACCATTGGCATCACGCTGCTTTTGCTGTTTTCTTTTCCAAGGCCCTATATTGGTATCTTATCCTTGGTACCGGCTCTTGTAGGAACTATTGCCGCTTTTTTTATTTGTTCTTTTCTACAATCCTCTGTTTCGATACTGGCGATTGGATTTGGTGGTGCCATCATTTCCATTACCGTGGATCATAGTATTGCTTACCTGTTATTCTTGGACAGACCCGAAAAAGTATATGTCAGACAGGCAGCAGAAGAAATTCGGGCAATCGGTCTAATTGCTGTCTTGACTACGGTCGGTGCTTTTTTGATGCTGAATTTCAGCGGATTCAGCATTCTGGCACAAATAGGAAGATTTGCAGCGCTTGGCATTGCCTGTTCCTTCATTTTTGTGCATACCGTCTTCCCGAAACTGATACCGGTGATTCCAGCAGCAAAAAAGAAGACCCCTCCCCGACTCCTGAAACTGGTGAGTCGCCTTTCAAAAATACATCACCCGGCCTTACCTTTGGCAATTACTGCGTTTGCCGTTGTGATGGCTTTTTTTGCTACTCCCAGGTTCAATGTTGATTTAAGGCAGATGAATACGGTCAGTCAGGAAACCCTGGATGCGGAAAAATCATTGATGGACACCTGGGGAAATGTTTCAACTAAAATCCACCTGTTGATCGAAGCCGGTTCTCTACCGGAATTACAACTTTACAGCGACCTTTTAAGCGACGAAATCACCAAGGCGGTTCAACAAAACACATTAAAAGAGACCTTTACCCCATCTGCCTTGTATCCCGGACCCCAAAAAGCCGAATCAAATTTCAAAGCCTGGAAGGCATTCTGGTCGCCGGAAAAGATTTCTGCACTTAAATTAAATATGAACAGACAAGCAGAAAAACTAGGATTCACAGCAGACGCTTTTCAAGGGTTTTACAGTAAACTGGAAATCACCGAATTCAAAAAGCCGGATATTCCACGTGAGTTGTTTCAATTGTTAAACATCAGATTTGAAATGAAAGAAGACAAGTGGCTCATGTTTGTGACCATGACACCGAGCTTCCTGTTCGATAGTCAGGAGTTAAAGCAAAGTCTTTCGGATCAGTTTGATATGAGATTATTCGATCCTGATCTTTTTTCCACAGAATTGGGCCAGCTGCTTTCATCAACATTCCTTAAAATGTTGTTGATCATCGGAATTGCTGTGGTCTGTCTGATTTTTTTATTCTTCCTGGATTGGAAGCTGATGTTGATTTCGCTGATACCGGTATTGTTTTCGATGGTTTGCACTATCGGTACCTTGAATCTAATGGGGCACCCCCTGGATATTCCAGGCTTGATGCTTGCCATCATTGTTGTAGGTATGGGAATTGACTACTCCTTGTTCATGATTCGTTCCTACCAGCGATACGGGGATGAAGCACATCCCTTCCATGGGCTTGTCAGGATGGCCATTTTACTTGCAGCCGTTTCTACCATTGTAGGGTTTGGTGTTTTGGTGTCTGCTGATCACTATTTATTGCATAGTGCCGGCCTGGTTTCTTTGCTGGGAATCGGTTATGCGCTAGTGGGAGCCTTTTTCCTGCTCCCTCCATTATTGCGATGGAGATTTATCACTACCAAACCGGTCATTAAGGGCAAAACCAGGTTACGGCGAACGTTAAGTCGCTTCTCACAGGTGGAGGCTTTTCCGAGAATGTTTGCAAGGTTTAAAATCAAATTGGACCCCATGTTTAATGAGATCGACAAGATCTTAGACAACCCCTCCCGAGTCATCGATATCGGGTGCGGATATGGAATTCCTGCAGCCTGGATTCTTGATAAATACCCCTACGCCAAATTCTTTGGCCTGGACCCTGATCCGGAGAGAGTGCGAATTGCCAACAAGATTCTCGGTGAAAGCGGTGTTGTGAAACAAGGCTATTCACCAGCCATACCCAAAACTAATGGAGATGTAGATACAGCTATGATGCTGGACATGCTGCATTATTTGAACGACAAAGAACTTCACCAAGCATTTGGCAATATTTGTTCAGTACTAAGTAATAAAGGAAAATTAATTATACGTGTCACCCTTCCGCTAAAGGTTCCGGCACCGTGGTACCGAAGAATTGAGTCCATGCAGATTAGAATGCGAAACGGCTCCCATTATTATCGACCGCTGGGAGAAATCTTACACGCCCTTCAGGAATCTGGTTATACGGATATATTTCATCAACCTTCAGGCAAAGACAGAGAGGAAATCTGGATCACTGCCAGAGTAAAAAAGAAGGTGACGGAAGGTAGCAGTCATTAATTTAGTAAGTATGTGAAACGCAGGTAATGAAAAAAGCAGTTTATAATATCAGTGTATTATTATCTCAAACTTTAGGAAGCTGGATATTCCAAACTATCGCCAGATTCATCGCTACCGGCTATTTCATCTTGTTTCCCGACAGGGTAGCCAATTCTTTGAGATTCTACCGAGCCCTGTTTCCGGAAAAAGGACGCATATACCACCTCTGGTGCACGTGGATGCAATATCAGAATTTTACCAGGGTGTTTTTAGACAGATCCATATTTTTGAATTCCGGAAAATTCAGCTATACATCCCAAGGCTGGAGCCTCTTACAGCAAGCCCAGCAAGACAAAACAGGTGGAATCATATTGATGTCCCATGTGGGAAACTGGGAGGTAGCAGCCCATCTATTGAAAAAGAGACAGGAAAACTTAAAACTGCTCTTGTTCCTGGGAACCAAGCATAAGGAACAGATCGAAAAGATGCAGAAAGACAGTCTGGAGAACAGCGGTACCAAAATTATAGCTGTTGACAAAACCGGCGGTTCACCGTTCCTTCTGATTGAGGCTATCAAATGGATGAACGATGGAGGCCTGGTTTCTCTGACTGGAGATATTGTCTGGACCGAGGATCAAAAGGTGGTGACAGTCGACTTTCTTGGAAAAAAAGCAGACCTCCCTGAAACGCCGTTTATGCTGGCTTTAATTTCAGGAAAACCATTATTCATTATGTTTTCGGTCCCCGGTGGCAAGAATCATCTTCAAATAAAAGCTGGCCAACCCATGTTTGTGAAAGCAGATAACAGAAAAGATCGGAAATCAGCCGTTCAAAAAGCAGCCCAACAATATGCTGACAGGTTGGCAGAAGTCGTTCATAAACACCCCTTCGAATGGTATCACTTCGATAACTTCCTCAAATGATTATTTTTACCCCAATTCGTAAGCTGATCGACTTTCTGGTAACTTCCATCCTTTGGATTTACTATGTCTTAGGGTTTGTGCTAATTTTTACACCTTATGTTGCCTGGCTTTATCTTACCGGAAAAACAGATGAATTCGCTTTTCAGGCCCTGTTTCATCGATTTTATGCAATCTTTTTCAGATTATGCCTGGTTTTAATTCCCGGTTTGGACATTCGAGTAGATCCCAAATTATCCTCCGTACGTTCTTCTATTATTGTATGCAATCATCAGTCTTATTTGGACCCACTGCTGTTTATTTCTACCTTTAAGAGACATAAGACCATTGTAAAAAATACCTTTTTCCTGGTCCCTTTTTTTGGTTGGTTTATGAAGAAAAATGGCTACATTCCTTCTTCTGCCAATGGCAAGTATATGGCCCTGGTAGTTAAACACTTAAGTGAGATGAAAAATTATCTGGATAGCGGGGGCAACCTGTTTGTTTTTCCGGAAGGAACAAGAAGCCGGGACGGTCAATTAAACGAATTTAATAAAGGCGCTTTCAGTATTGCAGATCAATCCCGGGCTCCTGTAGTGGTAGCGTATATAAAAAACACCAGTCGACTATTCAAACCTGGAACTGGCTTGTTTAATACCTGCCGGCGTAATACCATAGAACTCGGACACCTTGGTGAGATTTCTCCGGATGATCCCAAGTTTGTTAATGCACCTGAAAAAAAAGCTGAAGAGGCCAAGCGGATCATTGATGCCTATTTAAACAGCAGCGATAGCGATAAATAATAATCTTTTCAAATGACTCCGCTCTTTCAAAGGTGATTTCATATAGGCAATAGTTTACAGGTTTTCGTAACTCTCAATCTTCCATGCTGAATCAACTGACAATTCCTTTCATCATCGCTTTCATTGCCTATCTGGCAGGTTCCATCAATTTTTCCATTGTTCTGTTCAAATTGCTGGGCAAAGAGGACCCCCGTAAGGGCTTCAGTGGAAATCCCGGAACAACCAATGTGTACCGGCAGGCAGGAATATTCTGGGCTGTGGTGGTATTATTGCTTGATATTGGGCGAGCCGTTGCCGTGGCGTTTGCTGCGGTCTATTTTCTGGACAATACTTTTATAACCTGGATCGGTTTTTGTTTAATTCTTGGTAACAGATACCCGTGTTTCCACGGATTTAAAGGCGGCAAAGGTGTTGCAAACTTCCTGGGATTCTCAGCCGTATTGACTTTCTGGGCCGCCCTGGTTTCCGGCATCACATGGGTTGCTGTTAACTTGATCACAAAAAAACCATTTATAGCCTCATTTGCTATGGTGGCAGTTTTAGGAACCGGCACTATTTTAATCTTCAAAGAAAATAACGGCGCCATAAGCGGCACTATATTAACAGCCTCTTTCATCATTATCAGTCATAAAAAGAACGTCATTGAAGCTTACACAAAGTCAAAACAAAGAGCACGCACATGAAACCGTGGCAAAAGCACTACGATCCGGGAGTACCGGAAACCCTGAAATACCCTGATTGGACAATATCAGACCTGTTGGAGATGACAGTAAGCAAACATCCCAATTACCTGGCTGTTTGTTTTAACGATCTGGAAATAACTTATAAAGAGCTTCTGTTTAAGGTAATCGGTTTAGCCAATGGTTTGAAACACCTTGGCATCCAAAAAAGAGATCGGATAGCCCTGCTATTACCCAATTCGCCGACTTATGTTGTGGCTTATTACGCCGTTGTCAAACTGGGAGCTATTGTTGCAAACATTAACGTGATGAACCACGGAGAGGAGTTAAAACGAATTTTGAACCATTCAGGGGTAAAGGCAGTTGTAACTCTGGATATTTTTCTTAAGAATGTCACCGATATTGTCTCGGAAACTTCGGTAGAGCATATTTTAATTCATTCGGTGTTTGGAATGGAAAAAGAGATCGTAAATCCTGACCAGCTACCACCTATTCACATCGTAAACGATTTAGTAGAAAGATTTGGTAATCAGGGTTGCGAGACTGAAGCTCAGCCGGATGATATCGCGGTTTTGCAGTACACAAGTGGCGTTACCGGGACACCAAAAGCAGCTATCTTGACTCATCGAACCCTGATCAGTAATCTCATTCAGATCGATTCCTGGAATACCAGAAAGACCACAGAAAATAGGGCAGTCCTTTGCATTATTCCTTTTTTTCACGTATTTGGAATGACAGTCTGCATGCATGTATCCATCTTAAGTGGTTACAAAATGGTATTGTTCCCTCAATTCGACTGGTCGTCGGTCATCAGTATTTTGGATGCCATCCGGAAATACAATCCCATTTCCTTCCCGGCTGTTCCGGCTCTTTGGTCGGCCTTGGTTTCCAGCTCCGAAGTGAAGAGGGCGGATTTATCATCAATTGAAGTGGCTAGCGGCGGGGGTGCACCTTTGTCGATCGATATTCAGGAAAAACATCATAAATTAACAGGCAATTTTATATCCCAGGCTTACGGCCTTTCGGAAGTTTCCTCCACAGCGGTCATCAGTCCCTTTATCAATGGTAAAATCTCAGAAAGTGTCGGATTGCCCTTACCTGACACAGATATTAAAATAGTTGGTCTGGATAATCGGGACAAGGAGTGTAAACAAGGTGATATTGGTGAAATTGCCATCAAAGGTCCCCAGGTAATGAAAGGGTATTGGCAGGACGAAGAGAAGACAAACCGCAGCCTGGAAGACGGGTGGTTGTTTACCAGTGACCTGGGATACATGGATGAGCAAGGCTATTTATACCTGGTAGATCGCAAGGACGATTTGATTATTTCCAAGGGATTCAATGTGTACCCCAGCCAGATTGAAGAAACTCTGAAAAAGCATCCCGGCATCCAGGACGCCGTTGTTGTCGGCAGGGATGATCCTAAACGAGGACAATCGATCACGGCCTGTTTGATTTCGGCGATAGATTCCAAGCCTGACCGAAAAGAGCTTTCGACCTTTTGCCATCAACATCTTGCAGATTATCAAGTTCCCCGAACGTTTAAATTCGTGGAAGATATACCTAAAAACAAAATCGGAAAACCGCTAAGACGATTGTTAAGAGAAGAACTGGATTCGGTTGAAGAATAACATTTACCAAGAGGAATTTGCATGAAGTTTACATTGATCTATCCCAAATGGAAAAAACTGGAAGGACAGACCACGTTTCATTTGCCTCCCCACGGTCCTGTGGTTTTCGCGGCTACCATTCCCGATTATGTTGATGTCACCTTTGTTGATGAAAACGTGGAAGAGATCAATTTCGACGACCCTGTTGATTTTGTAGGGCTTTCCATGATGTTGACTGTGCAGATTAAAAGAGGTTGGGAAATTGCAGCCGAATATAAAAAACGAGGAATTCCTGTCATGTGTGGTGGCATTGCAACCATGCTGCATGCAGAGGAATGCCAGGAACATGTGGATTCGGTATTCCTGGGCGAAGCGGAAGGAAAAATGGAGGATGTTTTTAATGATTTTAAAAACAACTCTTTGGAAAAGGTTTACGACAATATGACTTCCCTGCCTCCGATTGAAACAGTGGGAACTGCGCGACGAGAAATCCTGAACAGGGATTATTACAATTATAAGGGTGTGCAAATGGTTGACCTGGTGCATGCCTCCAGGGGATGCCGTTTTAATTGCTATCCTTGCGCTGTAGCCTATCTCGGTGGTTGTCAATTTCGCCCTCGCCCCATAGACAAAACCATCGAAGAGCTGGAAAGCATTGACAACAACAGGCTTTTTATAGTTGACAATTCTCTTGCCCAAGATAAGCAATGGGAACTGGATCTTTTTAAAGAGATGATACCTCTCAAAAAGAAATGGTGCTGTCATCCCATTGAAGATGATCCAACGGTCCTGGACCTGGCGGCCCAGGCGGGGGCCTGGTATGTCTATCAAGCCGTTTTTGATACCTCCGATTATATCAAAGAGAGAATCCAGCGCTATCATGATCACGGGATTGGTGTGGAAGGCACTATTCTCCTGGGTATGGACGACCATACCGAAGACGATATTAAACGATTGATAGACTTTTTGCTGGAAATTAACCTGGATCTGGCCGAATTCACAGTGTTGACACCATTCCCCCATACCCAGGCCTTTGATGAATTGCATGCCCAAAAGAGAATTCTTTCTTACGACTGGAACGACTACTCGGCAGACAAAGTAGTATACCAACCTAAACACATGAGCGCCGAGAGATTGCAGGAACTTCTGCAATATGCCTGGGATGTTTTTTACGAAAAAGAATCGCAAAATCTGAAAATGTTTAAGCTGCTCCATAAAGTGATGCTTAAAGAAAAAGCAGACAATACTTTCAGACCTCGCAAAAGAAATCTTGTCAGAAAAACATTTGGTAGTGAAAAAGCAGTTTAAGAGAAGGGACCTGCAGACAACTATGCTTGAAAATAACTTTTATACCGTATCTAACCTGGAAGTAAATGGGACCGAAGCCGCAGCTCAAATAAGCTTAAATCCGAAGCACCCTATTTACAAAGGTCACTTCCCGAATAATCCTGTTACACCCGGTGTCTGCCAAATCCAGATCGTTAAGGAAACGCTGGGACGCGTTTATGGGAAATCTTTGTTTTTGAAATCCGCCAAAAGTGTAAAGTTTCTAAATGTTTTGACTCCTCAAACAAGTCCGATAGATCTTACTTTGGACTATGTCGATTCTGCACCAGGAGTTAAGGTAACTGCAATGTTGGCTGCTGGGGAGACTGTTTTTCTTAAGTTTTCCGGTTACTTTCAATCTGAATTGGACGGTCCTTCCTGATTCTTTCTTCTCTTTGGCTCACTGTGTTGTTTCGAATTGCTCAAAATATTCAAACCACTTTGTTGGTAATTATTCTTTTATGCCTCAATTACTATTATTTTGGGATATATCCTCAAGAAGACCATTTTGCTCCATTATTCGGAATTATAACCGCCCTTCTGATCCCGTTATATTACTTTTCAATAGGTCACTGGGAAGGCCTACTCCTCCTACTGGCCGCTATTGGCTTTAACAGCCTGTTTTTGATTGGGGCATGGTCCGGGATTGCCCCTGCAGTTTTTTCATTGAGTCTTATTTTTTTAGCCTTACAGATCGATTTTTTAACCCGGTATATTGCGCTGTCTTTCAGAAAATCGTTACTTACCAGGCTCATCGGGTCAGCCCCTCACATAATGACTGTATTGTTAGGATTATTGATCACGGGGATGGTCGGATATGGAATGCTGATTTATGTTCCCGAGTCGGGCTTATCTGGTTATCTTGAGCTTATTGCCTGGTTTGTTTCGTCTTTGATTGTCTGTGTAACCATCGCCTTGTTTGTACCCGAAATTTTGATCCACCACAGGATGCAAAAGATCGGCTACCCTTATACACTTCGGATGGTATTGCGAACCCTGATGGCTTACACGCTGTTCATCACCGGCTGTTTGCTGTTAACTGTTTTCGGATTTGTTTTGTTTGTTCTTTTCCCATGGCCTTCCAACGAAACAAAACGCAAATTGTATTACCATAAGACGATCAAGTCGTTTTGCAAGATCCTGATCTTAGCAACAACCAGGGGGCTGACGATCATTGATAAGAACAGGAATACCTTTGATCATCCCTCTGTCATCATCGCCAATCATCAATCGTTCATCGATTTAATCGTCATTCAAAGTCTTCATCCCAAAATGGTGTTATTGACGAATGACTGGGTTTGGAGTTCACCTTTATTCGGTGCAGTTGCAAGGTGGGCAGATTATTATCCCGTTTCCTCAGGTATTGAGAACAGCCTGGAAACTTTACAAAAAACAGTCAATAAGGGATATTCCATTGCTGTATTTCCCGAAGGTTCTCGTTCTAAAGATAAGGAAATTAAGCGATTTAAAAAGGGAGCATTCTATCTGGCTGAGAAACTTAATCTTGACATATTGCCGGTTGTTTTTCATGGAACTGGGGAGGGCATAACTAAAAAAGAATTTGTGTTAAAGAAGACCTCTCTAACTGCGGCCATTCTACCCAAAATTCCTCCGGAAAGCGGGTCTCCCAATCAGGGGTATTCCAAACGAGGCAATACCATTGCAAAAACATTCAAACAGGAATATAACAGAGTGCGTAATGACTGTGAAACACCTGGGTTTTTAAACAACCGGCTGTTATTAAAGTTCGCCTACCAGGGGTATTCACCACTTAAGCAGGTCCGATATACAGTCAAGTGTTGCAGAGACCTATTGGATTTCTTGTTTTCCAGGGCATATCAAACAGGAGTCGTGCACGCCGGCTCCAACTATGGAGAGATTATATTTTTAATGAATGAAAAATTCCCAAATCTGGCTGCAACCGGCTTAGAATGGGATAAAACAAAAACGGGAATTGCAAAGACCGTCGCTGAAAATTGCATTCAAGCTAAAATACAATTTCTGGATCTGCAAGACCATTCGTCCATCGATCATGAATGCGATCTGGCCCTAATTAATATGGATCGATCAACCATCGAGAATCGATTATTCCGGTCGTTACTCGGAAATTTAAGCGAGAGACTGTCCGTTGGAGGGTTGTTGGTATTCTATTCGCAATCAGGTATTGATACGGATTCGCTCCAAGAGCACTCAGGTTTTCTAAACCAAAGCAATTACAAGACAATATCGTCAAACCCTTTCCAGGCATTGGTATATATAAAATAAAATGAATTCATTTGATACAATCATCATCGGCAGTGGCCTGGGAGGACTACTTTCAGCTCATATCCTGGCTAAAGAAGGACAAAACATTTGCGTGGTTGAGAAAAACGGTCAAATCGGGGGTTGCCTGCAAACCTTTAAACGCAACGACTGCATCTTTGACACCGGTGTTCACTACATCGGAAGCTTGGATGAGGGGCAAATTACCAATCGTTATTTTAAATATTTTGGGTTAATGGATAGGCTGAATCTGAAGCGAATGAATGAGGACGGATTTGACGTGCTGGATCTCGATGATGAACAATTCAAATACCCCATTGGCTACGAAAGGCTGATAGAAAACCTCGCTCAAAGATTTCCTTCAGAACGTCAGGCAATTGTCAATTACGCAAACGAGATGCAAAAGGTTGTTGATTCACTGGATCTATACAACGTTAGGGTTCCTGATTCGACTATTTCATTAAATCCCTACTTTTCGGCAAATTTAAGCGACTATCTGAATTCCATCACTAATAATCAATTGTTACAAAATGTGCTGGCGGGTCTCAACGTTCTCTATGCCGGTGACAAAGAGACAACATCGCTTTATCTACACGCGACGGTTGTGCACTCCTTTATCAGCAGTGCCTGGCGACCGATTGATGGAAGCTCTCAAATTGCCGATTTTTTGGCAGATGATATTCGCTCTTTTGGTGGATCCATTCTCATCAACAGCAAAGTCCAAAAGCTTCATGTGGAAAATGGAGTCATTAAACATGCTGAGTTAGATAACGGAGAACTGTTACAGGCAAAACAGTTTGTTTCCAATACCCATCCGTCGGTAACATTGGATTTAATTGACAGTAAAGAAATCAGAAAACCATATCGTGACAGAATTCACAATCTTGAAAACACCACATCGTCGTTCACCGTATTTGTATGCCTCCAGGAGAATGCCTATCCCTATGAGAACTTCAATCACTACCGAATAAACTCCGACACAGTCTGGAAAACGGAAGAGAATCAAAACGAACCCTGGCCACAGGGATATATGTTTCTTACTCCTGCTACATCAGGGTCTGACGAATATGCGACTTGTGCCATTATCATGACCTTTATGGATTTCGAAGAAGTGAAGCAATGGCAACATACAAGCGTAAATCGTCGAGGAGACGAGTACCGGCAGTTCAAGAAAGAAAAAGCTGAATTATTGCTGGATGCTGTGGAGAAAGACAGACCCGGATTTCGTAAGAAAATAAAAAAATGCTATACTTCCTCACCATTGACCTATCGGGATTACACCGGCACGAAAAACGGTTCCATATATGGCATCGCCTTGGATTGCAATAATCCAATCAAAACCTATATCCCTGCCCGAACAAAAATCCCCAATCTTTTCTTTACCGGTCAGAATATTGGCATGCATGGGGTATTAGGAGTTACAGTTGGCGCGATCCAGACCTGTTCGGAGTTTCTTGGGCTCGAGTATTTGATAAAACAGGTTCAAGCTGCATCCTGATTGGATTAGTAAAAGCGGGCATGAAAATGAAGTATTATGAAGGTAATACATTGTTATCATGCCGATTTCTGATTATTCCGCCAGAGCCCAGGTATTATTACGAACCATGATCATGTTAAACGCGGTGCGATCCAAACCGTTATGGTCGTTTATCGACATGTTGAATACACCTCCCTGGCCAACGAAATTATTCGTATTTTCTATCTCCTCCCTGATTCTGTTTTTGTCTGCTCCTGCTTTTTCCATAGCCTGAACCAATATGTTTAAAGCGTCCCAGGCATGGCCTCCGAAAGAGTTTACAGGTTCATTGAACCGCTTTTTATAGTTTTTTGAATATCGCATGGTTACTTCTTTTTGAGGATGATCATATGGCAAGATTTCTGCGATATTAACCGCACCCAATGGCAAATAAACCCCTTCTGCTGCACCACCGGCTGAATGGATGTTCTTTACACTGCCGAAACCATGACTTTGGAACAGATGGATGTGCTGCAAACCCAACTCTTTCCATGCTTTGACAACTTCCACCTGGCTGGGACCTATTGACCAGTTAATGATTGCCTGCGGATTTAACGCACTTAACCTTTTAAGCATGGATTTAAAATTCTTTTCAGACTTGCTATATTTCTCCTTACCGAGAATGTTAATACCGTATTCGGAAGCATATTGACTCAACTCTTTCATTCCGCTCAACCCAAATCCACTTTTGATGCTCACAACGGCAATGTTTTTAATACCTTTGGATCTCATGAAGGCATAGATCGCTTCAACTGCCATACTGTCGCTTTGGGCAACTTTGAACACCCAACTATATGGTCTTTTTATATACATATGCTGTGCAATTTTATGACTGGATGCACAGGAGATCATCGGTGTTTCATATTTTATCGATAAGGGTAACGCTTCAATGGATGAACCGCTGGTCGAGGGACCGATAATGGCAAGTACATTTTCTTCCAGAATCAGTTTCTCAACAGCCGCCGATGCTTTTTCAGGATCACTTTGAGAATCCATAATCACTAATTCCAGGGGATGTCCGTCAACTCCGCCCTGCTGATTTATTATTTCTGTTTGCATCAGCAATGTATTCTTTTCAGGATTTCCCAAAAAAGAAGCCCCCCCGGTGAGAGAAAGTACTGCGCCAATCTTGTAAGGCTCCTTGACCCTGCTGGTAACCCCCAATTCACACGATTGTAAAAATGAAGTCAACAGCATCAAAAGCAAGGCTGGAACAACTGTATTTGTGCATTTTAATAGTTTTTTCAAAATTCCCTCCAAACGTTCAAATTTGAAAAATCTGAAAACTGCTCCAATTAGATTTAGCAAAGGATTAGAATGTTAAAGCAGGTAGGTTCTTATTGCAATTTGTGTTCACTTTGAATAACGAGGAATAATTGAGGTCCCCATTTCAAAGCTGTAACCCATGATTCTTGGAGGTTGAAGCGTTGATTATTTTTTCAAGAACGGACTTACCAGGGAGAATTTTACCGATTTGTAGCAGTTGCTGAACTCTTGTTTGTCCCCCTTTGTCTCTAGATTGCCCCATCAAAAATGATCGGTTTTGACACATGTTTGAATATGATTGATGTTGTTTTTTTTGGAGGGAAATCCTGGGAAGTATAGCCAACTCATTCGGTGTTTGAACCTATCAGCGTTAAAGCATAAAAAAGAGTTCTATTGTCAGGTTTTTCTATTACACCACAGTCTGTTGGCCCGGAATCTAGCCTGATTCTATTGGTTCACTGCTCATAGATGCCGGATCAAATCCGGAATGACACAAAATCCAATTATTGCAATATGATAAAATTTTTCTTTTGATAGAAACCAATTAATACTGCCAAAAGGAAACAAACTTACGGCATTGAGAGAAAAGTGAACTCTAGATTAGATTTAAGGGCAGCTATTGTGTGCCTTAATTTCAGGAAAAAAGAGGTATTTTTACTCTAAAACCTATTTATCCTGAGAAATTTCCGGGAGCAATTCGGATTCGGGAACTAATTCTCCGGACCAGACATTATTTCTGAATTTCAGAAGAATGCGACGAAAACAGACAGTGCATTTCGAAATATCACCGGACTTGGCTTCATCCGGGAAAACAAAATGGGTGCTGCAAAATGGGCAGGCAATGCTTCTTTTTTCTTTTGAATAGTATGTTTGCAATATGGGTTGAATTTGTCCCTTCTCATAACAAGCGACAAAAGCATCCACAATATCCGGATCAAATTGAGTTCCCTTGCAGCGAACGATCTCATTAAGCGCTTTTTCCGATTCGATAACATTTTTATAGGGCCGTTTGCTTGTCATTGCATCAAACGCGTCTGCGACAGCAATAACACGTCCTTCAACAGGGATTTGCTCGCCTTTGAGCCCCTGGGGGTAGCCTTTACCATCCCATCTTTCATGATGATACAAGCAGTAAGGAATCAATGGTTTCAGGGAAGCCACATCCCTCATCATACTTGCCCCTCTTTCGGGATGATTTCGCATAATATTAAATTCCTGATCGGTCAGTTTGGAAGGTTTTCCTAGAATGGAATCTCCTACAGCAATTTTGCCCACATCATGTAAAACACCACCTCTTTCACAAAGTTCCAGTTGTTTCTCATTCCAACCCAGTTCTTTGGCTATTTCCAAGGCAAATCGAGTTACCCTCCAGGTATGTCCGATTGTATAGTGGTCTCTCATCTCGATTGCGTTAGAGGTAATGACAAGCGTGTCCTGAAACGCCTTTTCCAGTTCACCCAGGTAGAGGCTGTTTTTAATGGCAGCTGAGGCGGATGAAGAAAGTGCCGCCAGCAGCTTCAAATCCTCTTGATCGAATGCATCGGTCGTTCCCTGGGTGTCCACATAAATAACCCCCAACCGCTCTTCCTGAAAACACAACGGTACGCACATAACAGAGGAAATATTCTGGGTAATAATACTCCTGCCGTCTTTGAAACGAGTATCATCCAAGGCATCGGATGTTAAAACAGCTTCGTTTTTGTCAAAGGCACATTGAACAATGGTCATGCTGACTTTTTGTTTGCCGGAAGCTTTTCCGCGTTTTGCATATTCCGCTTTAAGATCCCCGCTATGTTTATTTTTGATCAGGATGACACCATTGTGTGCTGGGGTTAGTTTAAATACCTGGTCCAGAATGATTTTAAAAAGCTTTTTTAAATTACGCTCACTGGAAATATGTAAACTGGCCTCCGTAATAGCTGCTAAACGTGCCTGTGTTTTCTTTAGTTCGTCTATTGTCGCCTTCTTACCGGAACCGATGAGAAAGGTTTTTAATAACAGGTCAACCGATTTGGTTTTTAGGTTAACTTTTCCGGTAGCGTTCTGAAATTCAACCATCTTATGGCCCGATTCCTTGAGCGATTTTTTCAAAACCTCAAATTTCATTTCGATATCGCCAATTCGAATAATATCTCCGGATTTTAGTTTTTGTCGCTTAACGTTCTTCCCATTAACGAAGGTCCCATTGACGCTTGAAAGATCTTCAATGGTAGTCCCCGTCACCTGCTTTTGAATCAAGGCATGTTGCCTGGATACGGACAGGCTTTTAAGATTGACAATATTTTCACTACTCCGGCCAATGGTTAGCTTGTCATCAATTCGATACCGTTTGTTCTTTAGTTTACCTGCGAGTATTGTCAGCCGCTCTTTTTTCATTTCTTTACAATAAGTCTACAAAGTGTCTTTCTTTCCTTTGACAATCCACCTGTTTCTCTAAAAACAAGTTCTTCCACAATCGATATTTATTGTACTGATTTGATTCTCCCTGGCAAACCCAGGTGATATTGTCTGACCTAAACTCAGCATTTTAAAATACTGTAATATTTAATAAATAATGACCAAATCTCTTTGGAAAATTCATTGCTCCGGGTATCAGACCTTGATAAATCCGGCATCTGCTAATCAGACCCATTTTTGGCTATGTTGAGCAATTGTTGTGAAGGTTCAAATGAAAAAACTTGAACTTTAAGTTAAGGAAGAGCTTAGCTTCGCAAGAGCGAAAAAAAGGCCGGCCCAAAAGCGGAATCGTAACCAGGGAAATGCATTAGATTTGGGGTAATACAACGATGAATTAAAGCTCGTTTCGACAGATCATCTGTTGGGAAGTTCCGAAAAACAGTACCGGGGAGTCATGTCCTTTGCAAGAAGCCGCAGTGCTGAAATGGAAATAGATGTTTACGGGAGGAGCACCGGTTTTATTATAAGCAGTTTGGTTAAACTGTCTTTGGCTTTGTTATAGCTGCAACACAACAAGCAAGCCCCTGACACGAGCGATATGGTGCTCGGGGCTTTAATCCAGGAAGCAGCCCTAGAAGATCGACCTATGGTTGCTGCCACAATGTCGCATTTTCAGCTTTGCTGACAATCTCATCGTACTCGTTTAAGACTTTTTCTGTTAATTCAAAGTAATTAGGGGCTTGAGTAAAAGAACGCAGGCCAGCGCTTTTGATAACAGCTCCGACACCAAATGGAAAATAAGTTACCTCGCCCGGTTTTATTTCGAAAGTATAATTCTCTTCCAAATCGTAAATGCTTGGTTTCGATGTTGCCGAAGTACGCCCTTGATTGATTCCAAAAACCTTCATTGCATTAAATTCATATCTGCCTTGTTTTAGAACCTTAGCCACAAAAGATTTCCCGTTTCCAACTTTGATAACCACATTGTCTTTATCATTAAAATCAAACTGGTACCTGTAAACAAACTTGCCGGATACGTGTCTAATTCCTTCAGTAGGTACAATCAACAATCCTACATCAGGTCCGGTCGGTTTCGGTAATTGTTTTGATACACAAGAACCTAGAGCAAATATCAGCAAGAAAATAAAAATCAACTTTATCATTTTCATAGTAATCCTTTAGTTTCATTTGGTCGAAAAGTTGCGAATTAGTTAATACCAAGTCAAATGCAAAAATTGTTTTATTCTATTCAGAAATTTAGAATCGCTTCATCCTTCATTTGCGATCGTATTGGAAAAATAAAACGCATTGGACGCAGTAGTCTGCATTTTTAAACCGATCAATGTCAAGAACCTCTCTATTTTTACCGTCGATGGAAATGGTACCGGAACCAACTGCGCAACAAGACTTTACATTGGACAGAAAGAAGGTGGATATGGCGATCAATCAGCATCTGTCCCCTTTGCACTTATTTCTTTATTTGTTGCTTTTAGACGCCCGCCAGTGATTGACCTTGGATCATAGTGAACTGGGTTCAATTGGTTTTCCGGTTTCAAACCCATCCATAATCTGAATAAAGTTTGCTGAATACGCTATGCTTCATCTCATCACCAAGCTGCTTGCTTAACCGGATATTATGAAATACAAAACCTGATCTGGATCGTTGTTTTTGAGTTACGGCTTTACTATACTTTAGTCTCATTTTAATCATCATATGTCTTCAGGGCGGGGTGGAATTCCCCACCGGTGGTAATCCTGTTTAGGAAAGCCCACGAGCGCCTGGGATGCTTCCCAGGGTCAGCAGATTTGGTGAGAAGCCAAAGCCGACGGTG
>JAKSDL010000622.1 GCA_022360105.1 Pseudomonadota bacterium | reverse complement strand
ATAGCCATCGCATCATCCACTCCCGGATCTGTATCAATAATAACTCTTGCTGCCATTTTAAGGGGAAGTATAGATAATTGTCTCATTGCTTCATTTACAAGATTATATATTTATATCAGAAGCTATGACGGTATGGAAACACTTAGGAACTGAATTGCAGTTGAGGTTATGAATTGTGGGATTAAGTAAAAAAGATTCATATGAATACAAGTCATTCCGGGCCTGACCCGAAATCCATCTACAACTAATTAAAATAATTAATACATCTCGAATCAAGCCTGTGCTCAGCTTGACTGAGTATCCGGGGTGATAAGTGTGAGAGAGTCTGTTGACCGGGAATCTAAACGGACGTTGCTGGTTAGCTGGTTTTTGGATGCCGGATCAAGTCCGGCATGACTTACAAAATTTATAATTACAAAATATGCTGAATTGCCTCCTGAGCCACATTTTTCATTGAGTCGGACGGTTTGCTATCGATAAATCACACAGTCTCAAAAATCACAATCCCATGGATTGTGCGATGATCGTTTTCATAACTTCAGTCGTTCCGGCAAAGATGGTCACGATACGTAAATCTCTGAAATGTCGCGATATCAGGTTTTCTTCTTGAATACCGTATTCTCCGAAAAGATCAAGGACCCTGTCGACAAGCTGATTGGCCATTTCGGAACTGGAGTATTTAATCATCATGGTTTCGGAAATGACATTATCGCCTTGCATATGCCCTAAGATAACCTGATCCAGCAAGGCCCGATTAAGTTTAACCTCGGTTGCCAATTCAGCCAGGGTGAACTTTATCGCCTGATGTTTTGATATAGGTTTCCCGTTTAGAGTATTGTTTTTACAGAACTCAACAGCTTCTTCCAGGATCAATTCAGCAGCTTTAACATTGCTGATGGCACTGACCAACCTTTCCTGCTGAAGTTTTTGCATCAGCATTAAAAAACCGGTTCCCTTCTCTCCCAGCATGTTTGATTTGGGAATTCGACAATCCGAAAAGAACAATTCCGCCGTGTCCTGACTGTACATTCCCATTTTTTCCAAATGCTTTCCCCTGGTAAATCCGGGTGTACCGTCTTCAACCAGATAAAGCGAAATAGCGTTATGTTTGTCTTCAATTTCGGGATTTGTGGCAGCGACAATAACCAAATCACAGTTAATGCCATTGGAAATGAAGGTTTTGGTCCCGTTCAGAACAACCTCGTTGCCTTCTTCAACAGCAGTTGTTTCTAAAGAAGCCAAATCACTTCCGGCGCCAGGCTCAGTCATGGCAACTGCCGTGATAATATCTCCGGAAGCGCAACCCGGGAGAAATTTCTTCTTTATTTCCTCAGAACCGAAAGACTCAATGTAAGGGACGATAATATCGCTGTGAAGTCCAGCTGCCAAACCGGTTTGCCCGGATGCAATCATTTCCTCCGAGACAATGACCGAATAAAGAAAATCAAGTCCCGGCCCGCCATATTCCTCGGAAACTTCGGTCGCCAAAAATCCTGCCTTGCCCATTTTCTTCCAGGCTTCTTTTGGCACGATCTTATCCGCTTCCCATTGGTCCGCAAAAGGTGTGATTTCTTTGGCGATAAAATCTTTCAGTCTTTCTCGAAATGCATTGTGTGCTTTTGTATAATTTAAAACTCCCATGTCAGCTCCTATTTGATCCTGCCAATAGCTGCCTCTGCAATCACGTCCTTTTGAGTGTCACGCGCTCCTTCTCTGATTTCCAGGGTTTTTGCATCCCGATAAAATCGTTCCACTTCATATTCAGTCATATAACCGTAACCGCCAAACAGTTGAATAGTTTGAGCTCCGATTTCCATTGCGGTGCGACAGGCTGTCATTTTTGCCATCGAGCACAGTGCTCTATCATTTTTTTTGTTATCTGCGAGCCAGGCTGCCTTGTAGAGGATTAATCTGGAAAGCTCGATCTTAGTCGCCATCTCCGCTATTTTGTGTTTATTGATTTGAAATTCCGCAATCTTCTTTCCAAATTGCTCCCTGCCTTTCACATATTCAAGCATTCGATCATAACTGGCCAAAGCGTTACCAAGTGCTTGTGCAGCGATATTTAGCCTTTCCATATCCAAGTATGTCATCAGCTGTTTATAACCGTGTCCTTCTTTTCCCAACATACTCTCTTCATGAGCCTGAACAGCATCAAAACCGATTTCAGCGCATGCCACCAGGTTGTTTCCAAGTCTTTTACCGTATGGCTTTGAAATAATACCTGGCTTATTCGCTTCGATAAGAAACATGGTAAGGCGTTTCTCCATGGGCTCTTCTTCAGCCCCGGTATTGCATAAGACAAGATAAAACCCTGCCTTTCCGCCATGAACGACATAGGTCTTTTTGCCATGAAGCTTCCATTGACCTGAAGAGCAAACCGCTCTCGTTTGGATATTGGTATAATCTCCCCCTGACCGGCTTTCAGTAAACGCCTTGGCAGACAACCACTCACCTTCTGAGACCCTCGGTAAATAGCTCCCCTTTTGCTTATCCGAACCGAATTGACACAGCAATTCGCAACCATTTGATGCCTGGGCTATGGCACTGCCAATGCTGGGATCGTTGCGACATAATTCCTCAATGATCAAGACATTTTCCAGCTGACCCATTCCACCGCCCGAATACTCTTCCGGAAAATGAATTCCTATGAAACCCAATTCAGCCGCTTTCTTCCAGATTTTCTCAGGAAAGCTGCCGTCTCTCTCCAACTCGTAGGCAAGTTCTTTGTCAAATTCACCTTTTGCGAAATCCTTGGCAGCCTTTTGAATCTCTTTTTGAGGTTTTGTAAGCTGAAACATCATCACTCCTGAACATTAATTGATTTCAGCAGTAGCATTACCCAGCACAACCCTGCCATCTTGAGTCTGTGTTTGAATGATATAGTTGTTGTCATTTACTTTCCAGCCCTCGGTAATCAGGGTCTCGCCCGGAAAGACAACCCCGGTAAACCTGACACCAAACGACTTCAATTTGGTTGGATCATTTCCACAAATACTTGCCAAAATGGCTCTACCGGCAAATCCAAAACTGCACAGTCCATGCAAAATAGGTGTGTCAAACCCTCCCATTTTAGCAAACTCCGGATCAATATGCAGGGGATTTTTATCGCCGCTTAGTCGGTATAGAGCAGCCTGGTCCGGTGATGTTATTTGCTCCACTCTAAAATCTGCTGACTTACCTTCGGGAGGCGTTATTTTTTCGGCCTTTGGGCCTCTTTCGCCACCAAAGTTACCGCCGCTGCGGTCCATGACAACAGCTTTGTTTTCAAAAAGCAACTCGCCAGTCTCATCCCTGCTTTCAATATCGATATTGATAACCGCACCTTTATCCCCTTTATCATAGATCGACTTGCACACTGCTTTGCTTTCCAGTTTTCCTTTAACAGGGATCGGCTTATGCATGATGATTCTCTGTTCACCATGCAAGACCGTAAACATATTCAAATTCGCCTCCGCAGCGATAGGAATTAAAGAAGGAAAAAATGGTATGACTGCAAATGTGGGATAGACTTTTAGCTCCTTTTCATAGACAAAGTCCAGATCCTTGCTGCCGGCACCAATACCCAAAGCATAAAGAATTACAGTATCTTCATTGTATTCAAACGGCACTCCCTTGATCTCCTTCCCTACAATATCAGTATTAATAGCCATGTCTCCTCCTTTGTGTACGACGCCGAATTCCCATCGAAGTATTTTTCCAATGTTTTGGAGTATTATTTTATAATAACAGATAGTTGCAATTTAGTTTTTGAAAACCATCATAAGATTCCATCAATTGATGGATTATCCTGCCTCTGCTATTTAAAATTTGTCAAGATTAAAAGAAAACTTTTAGAAACAAGCTTATCTGACCGATCAAACAGTGAGTGTTTCTTGACTGTATTGAGCTAAGGATCTTGTTTTGTCCCCAGGCAACTAAGGCTGAAAAAACAAGTATATCAAGCACTCGTTGTTCAACTTAGCTGGCGGCAGGTTAATAAGCGATTGTGTGGATAGTAGCAAAATATCGGTTAGCTATTGATACGGAATTGTGTTGAGCTTGATTATTGGCGTGTACTATAATTAAATAATTATAAAACATAAAAAATATTAGTGCATAAAGTGAATATACAAAAATTTCAATATATTACAATAAACTATATTGCAATTATTCGGATACTAAATCTAATTTTTCAAACGGTTAACTTTCTTCAAATCCCTACCATAGGTACCAACCTGCAAGCTTTAGTGCTATTTCCGGCATATAACCATTTCCTTGAAAACATGTGGGTTATACTCTAGCATGTGAATTCTTTTGAAGGCAGCAGTTAAATATTTCTCAGGTTTAAATAGCTTGTCTTCAACAAATTGTTATACAATTAATCACCAGAAGGATGAAAATGAATGTCGTTTTTAAGTTGGATGATATCAATTCTGTAGTGTTTTCAGGTGGGGGTAGTCGATGTTTGTGGCAAGCCGGAGTTTGGACCGTACTTTCGCAAACATCTGCCTTTAAACCATCGGCAATAGCAGCTGCAAGTGCCGGTGCGACTATGGTCAGTTTATTGTTAACAGGCAATGCGGAAAAGGGGCTTGACTATTTCAAAACTGTGACAGGCAACAATAGAAAAAACGCCTATTGGTCTAATTTGTTTTCTAAAAAGCCGGTTTTCCCCCATTTTGATATTTACAAAAAGGCGATATTTGATTTGATTGAGGAAGATGACATAAAAAAGTTGAAAACTGCACCGGAAGTTCGTGTACTGATTTCTCAGCCGCCAAGCTGGTTAGGTCCCAGATCAGGTTCAGTTATTGGAATTGCAAGCTATTCCCTGGAAAAATTATTGCGATATCCCATGCATCCAACCTTTTCCAGGAAGTTGGGATATAGATCCTTAATGGTTTCCATGTCGGAATGCTCGTCGGTCTCGGAACTGGCGGATTTATTACTTCAATCCTCCTGTACTCCGCCATTCGTGCCTGTTATGAAACGGAACGGGAAACCTGCGCTGGACGGTGGGTTAATAGACAATGTGCCGGTGAGTGCCTTATCTGACAAACCGGGGCTTAAACTGGTTTTGTTATCAAGACAGTACCCAATGGATAAAATTCCCAAGCATAGCGATCGATTTTACTTTCAACCTTCAGAGTCTATTACGGTAAGCAAGTGGGATTACACAAATCCGGAAGGTTTGCAGTTCGCCTATGATCTTGGTAAAAAAGATGCAGTAAACCTTCTGAATTCATTAGAAGTCTAACAGTGACTATGCTGTTTTTTTTAAGTAATCGATATCATTCAATTCTGAATCTGTAACGACTATGAACCCGGTAACAAATTATTGTGAAGCCGTTTTAGGGGATGACAGGGAAGCCAAGAGCGTTTTGCGTCATATTCCCGAATTTGCGACTTGCTCAGATACGCTGCTCGACATGGTTTTCAGTTACAGCAAACCTGTGAATCTAAAACAAGGTGAAATTTTAATTGAAGAAGGTCTGTTTGATCAATGGGTATATTTTATTATCAAAGGTGATTTGGATGTCATGATTTCCGGTAAAAATCTTGGTTCCACAGCTGGTCCAATCGTAGGAGAAAGATGCATTTTAGGTGAACCCAGAGGAGCCAATCTGGTTGCGGGCAAGGACGGATTACTGGCCTTGGGGGTGGAAATGACGATCCTGGATGAGCTAAACAGGACAGTTAATGATTACAGAAAAATAGCAAAAAACGACAAGGAACTAGATAGGTTTTCCGAAGAGAAAATGGCTGTATCTCTTGAACTGCTTGTCATTGTTCTGATGGAGGTCGTTGGTCGAATTATTAACATGCATCGTACCGGGGAGAGATCTTTCGATGCCCTCAAAAAAAGCCGCCCAGCCTTAAATATCCAACTTCAAAGCCTTTACAGCTTTTCTGATAACAGCTGCCTTGAACAAGCTGACGCAGAATTCAAGGAGAATCTATCGGACAAAAAGCGAAAAAAGAACATCTCGGTCTACAGCTTTAAAGACTTTGTGGATATAGTCTATTTCGAGCTTTTGCAAAAAAATATGTCCTCGCTTGGTTTCGAAAAGTTTTCCCAGCAAAAATGGAATGAAACCTTAACCATAGACAAAAATTACAATGCAACCATTTGGGATGCATACAACTGGTTAAAAAACGATTTTGGTTTAAGCAATGCCGAATTAATTGATGTTACATTCTCAATTTTTGAAGTCGCCAGCAAATATACAGCCGCAGCCAACAATTCCATTTCGGCGATACTTGCAATTTCGGATTGTGAAGATGAAAAACAAAAAGTAATCGATGAAGCCAGTATTGAAGAACGTGCTGTTGCTCCCGAAAAACAGGAATTGATCATGAGACACCTGTTTATACCTGTCGAGGAAAAACTCAAAAGTGCGCAGCTGTCTGAGGTAAAAAAGGATTCAAAAAAAATGAGCCAGTCTGATATTGACGCCATGTTTGACTAACGTTCCTTCCTTCCCTCCAGAAATATTCAATTACATTTTTCCGCACATTCTACTCTTCTCTCAAAATGACGACTATTTCGGCGAAACAATCCCTTTTGACATGAAGGCACCTTCTTCCCGTTGAAAACCAGAAATATTCATTCTAGCCGGTTTTTAACCTGGTTTTTTGGGTTGTATATGGCAACAATCTATTCACCCCAAGCAGTATGACATTAAAAATGAACCATGCTGCTTTGAAAACTTAGTTCCATTTCAAAAATCTTTGGGTAGTCTTAAGCAATCCGTCTATTCATTCCATCGTTCAACTGCAATTGAGTTTTTGGTTGACTTATATTCCGTAAAACATTGTATAATATAGCAATATTTTTTCTATTGTTAAGACACTCTAATCACGAAACTGAAACAGTATCTGGAGCTCAACAGCGCTGCAGCTTTTTCTTTTCCTTGGTAATCGGACGACATTAAAATCCTATGAATCCGGAATCGATTGATTGGATATCAGTTTGTAAGATTTTACCTTCTTGCATGATTATTACGGATAACCAGAATAGAATTGAACATGCCAACGACCCTTTTGTGAAACTCCTGGGTTTTGACAGCAACCACCAATTGAAGAACCGTCATCTGCAAGACTTTTGTGAGATCAGCACCCCGTCGGATGACCATTTAAGATCTTTGAGATCAAATACCAGTGAGTTTTACGAATTGACTTTTTTTAACCAGGTCAACAAGGCTTCCGTTGCACTCTCCACGACGTTCCCTGTGGAAATAAATGGAGAATCAGGTTTTCTGGTGTGGGTAATAAATGACATCAGCAGATATAAAAACGCCAGCGATCTACTCCAGACACGTCTTGTCGAATCAGAATCAGCCAACAATTCCAAAACCTTTTTTATGGCGAATATCAGTCATGGAATTCGGTCGCATTTAAATTCGATTCTGGGACTTTATCAATTGGTCAAAGAAAGAGCAGAAAAGCTGGATATTCCGAGAGAAATTGAACAATATATCAATGGCATACAATTTAGCGCTCAGCAACTTCAACTTCTGGTCAACAGTATTTTGGATTTGACTGCCATTGAGAAAGGGCGGCTTACCGACATTCAGCCTTCTGCTTTCCATGTCGAACAGTTTATGCAGTCCATTTTTGAGCTGTTCAAGGACAATGCCGCCGAAAAGTCCCTTTGGTTCACCTTTGAAGTTTCTGCTTCCACACCAAAATACATTCGCGCTGATCGAAGAATTCTTTCCCAAATTCTGACCAACCTGGTTGACAATGCAATCAAATTTACCAGCAAAGGAAATGCTGTGAAGCTTTCGGTATACACGGCCAGTCAACGGGTTGTATTTCAGGTGTATGACGAGGGAATCGGTATTGATAACCAATTCCTGAACGGTATTTTTAACCTGTATGATCCGGCCAGAACCGGTAAAAATGCGAATGAAAAGGAGGCAGGACTGGGTTTAACGATTGTAAACAGGCTGGCCCAATTGATTGAAGGAGAAATTTCCGTTAGCAGCAAACCCGGGGAAGGGTCGGTTTTCACATTTGAAATTCCCTTATATGAAGTAGAAGCGAACTCAACTCTCAAACACAAGGAAAATCGGCCAACATCCGGTTTTTCAGAAAATAATCGCATACTCGTCATTGAAGATGACAAAATGAATAACGAAGTCTATCAAGCGTGGTTCGAGGATTATGCGTTTGAGGCTATCTTTGCTGACAATGGGGAATCAGGTTTGCAGGCTGCCCGAAAATCAAATTTCAATTTAATTATTACAGACATTCATCTACCCGGAATTGATGGGATTGAAATCATCAAACGGTTGCGTGAAATCCAGCATCATCAGCACACACCGATCGTTGTAATATCAGCCTCCACATTCACAGACAAGAGAGGGCTGGCTTTTGATGCAGGATGCAATGAATACTTTGTGAAACCGATTGATTTGCACAAATTGAGGAAAATCATGGAAACCTATCTTGATAAAGTTTCCACAGATCAGCAGGATCGTTTTTTATACCCGGAATTTAGGGATCTGCCTCCGGGAAAAAAAGAAGAATTGCTTAACCATTATAACCTGCTAAATTCTTCATCTGTCGTTCATCTAGAAAAGATTGTTAACAAAATAGGTGAGATTAAAAGCATCTTTACGGAACTTGGCTATGATGGTCCAAGCTTTCTTGACCTGGTGGAAACAGCTGCTTTTGAAGGTGATGAGGATAAAGTTCGCAGTCTGACCCACGAGGCCATCAGTCACTACTACTATTAGCTTATTTAAAAGCAGCTTATATTTACGTAATTACAGATATTTACAATCGTAAAGGAGTAGAAATGAGTACCTTTACCGACAAGATTTTCTCTTTCAAAAGCGCTTATGAATTTGAATCGATCCCGGATCTTACACTGGAAGATTATCTTTACAAAGAGCTTGTCTACCAGTTGCAGCAGTTGGAAGAACAATGGGTCAAGCTCGACCTGGAAAAGCTTGGCAAAAACAGAACGTTTTCCCAGGAAATCAAGTACAGATCTTCGCTGGAAATAATTCGATTCCGGCTGGAAGAAACCCTCCGCTTTTTGTCTCAGAACAATGGTCCCAGAATTGTTCACTTTGTCATCTCTGAATTACTTGATTTTTTGAATGAATTAGGAATCACCCAGCAATCTTTGTCAGCTGAAGACCTAAAAAACGTTGAGCATATTCTGATAGTTATGAATAGTTTTATTCAACCGGAGGTATTCAAGTTGAAATCGATTTCCCAGTCGGAAGTCGCTGAACGCCTGAAAGATGCGGTGGAGAAGTTGCTCAATCGTTTTAGCGGAAAAAACCGTGAGGAAAGCTTAAAAACCTTAAAAACCTCAAGTGTCAAGGAAAGCAATGGAAATTAGTGAAGAACAACAACAGGTAATCCTTGAATTTGTTTTTGAAAGTAAAGAAACCCTGGATTCGTTGGAGTTAACGTTAATCCGCCTGGAAGAAGTTTCCGACATAGAAAAAATCAGAGAAACAGTGAACCTGATCTTCAGGCCGTTTCATACTTTAAAAGGTGGAGCCGGTTTTTTGCAGATGGAAAACATCGGCAAAATCACTCACACCACTGAAAACCTACTACAAATATTTAGAGCGGATCCTTCCAAGTGGAAGCATGAGTATATTGATATTCTCATGCAAAGCAGTGATCTTCTCAGACAGATGCTGGACCAGGTTGAGCTTCAATATCACGACAAAGG
This sequence comes from Pseudomonadota bacterium, assembly GCA_022360105.1. Next base: position 6,919 of record JAKSDL010000622.1, on the reverse strand, counting down.
ATTTGAAGAAGAAATGGCGGATTTAATAGCTGTTCTGGAACACAAATTCAGTGAGCTCAATCAAGCTATTCCTGAGCAGAAAACCGGTGAATTAGGTGCATTACCAACTGTGTCCGGTTTACCAAAATTACCTTTGGGTGAGGTTTTAAAACGTTCTGCCCTTTTTCTGCATTCATTGGTCGAATCCAATTGGGAATCAATCGATTCGGATAAAAAATACCAGGATTCTATTGAATTAATAGAAGAGTTAATTAGACATTACAACCAGATTACCAGCCAGGAAGGTTCGGAATCTCAAGACCTTTTCTATCTGCCCGAAACGAAGCATGAAGATAAACATGCCTTGCAGGGAACCATGCCAGTTGAAGAATTATCTTCAGATCCCGAAGACAAATCGTCTGATCGCCTGAAAAATTTTGTCACCACCACATCCGAACATCTGGAAAACATTGAAGGCGCAATGCTGGTTCTGGACAAAATTCCGGATGACGTGGATACAGATGAATATCTGCAATCCGCTATGAGAAGTTTTCATAGCATCAAAGGAAACGCGGGATTCCTTAATCAGCATTTAGTTGAAAACATCAGCCATATTGCCGAAAACACTATAACCAATATCCAGGATGGCAAAATCAAGCTGGATGAAAATGCGACAGCGGCCATTTTCCAGGTGGTAGATACTCTGCGCTCGGCTATCTCCTCAATTTCCAAAGAAGAGCAAGTCAACCAAGACGAATTGCTGGAAGTTGAGAAAAAACTTTCAGCGTTAAACTCGGAGCAGGATTCGACCTTATTGGGCAATATCCTCGTAAAAATGGGCAAGGTAAAATCAAACGACGTAAATGAAGCGATTAAGCAACAAAAAGCTCCGCTGGGTGACTTGCTGGTAAAGATGGGAAAAGCCTCCAAGAACGACATAAAAAAGGCATTAACGGAGCAACAGACAGTTAAACGCCCCAGTGCGACTAATCTTATGGGTCAGGCTTCTGTGGCAAAAATGCAAGACATTCGTGTAAGCCTGGAAAAGCTCGATCATCTCTTTGATTTGGTAGGAGAATTGATTATCTCCGAATCCATGATATCACGACATCCTGCCATGCTGGCTATGGAATCCGACAGCATTAAAAGTATTTCCAGTCAACTCCACAGGAATATGAGAAATCTCCAGGAAATTGTCATGTCGATTCGAATGGTGCCGGTTTCAGCGCTATTTAGAAAAATGGTCAGGGTTGTACATGATGCTTCTAAAAAGCTTGATAAAAAAGTTAAACTGGAATTGGTCGGTGAAAAAACCGAAGTGGATAAAACCCTGGTCGAGTTAATCACTGATCCTCTGCTACACATTGTGAGGAACGCCATGGATCACGGTATAGAATCACCTGATGAGAGAAAAGAAAGTGGTAAAAACCCGGAAGGCAAACTGACTCTTGAAGCAAAACACGTGGGAAACGAGGTCTGGATCAGCGTAATTGATAATGGCAAGGGGCTTGATAAGGAGAGAATTATTCAAACAGCAAAAGAAAAATACCTGATTACAGACGAAATCGGTTTTAACTCAGATTCAGAGATCTGGAAGCTTATTTTTGAAGCAGGTTTTTCGACAGCTGATACCGTAACCGACTTTTCCGGCAGGGGAGTGGGAATGGATGTCGTGCGCAGAAATATAGAAAAACTGCGGGGTACCATTGATATCAATTCGGAAAAAGGAGTCGGCAGCACCTTCATCATTAAGGTGCCATTGACCCTCAGTATTATTGATGGCTTGCTGGTAACGGTTGGAGCGGTCAATTATGCCTTGCCAACCGCTTCTATTCGGGAAACATTGCAACCTAAAAAAGCTGATATCGTCAAAACAATGGATGGCAGTGAAATGCTGCGTATTCGCAAGAAAATTCTACCGGTGATCAGGCTGCATAAGATATATGAAATCCAGCCAGCTCATAATGAATTGAATGAAGGTATGTTGCTAATCATCGATCATGCCCATCATGTTTTTGCTTTGTTTGTGGATTCAGTGAAAGGACAGCAACAGATTGTGGTTAAAAACCTTCCCGAATCGATGGCTGAGGCACCTCATTTGACAGGCTGCACCATCCTGGGTGATGGACAGGTTGGTTTGATACTGGATGCTGCAAGCATGGCCAAGGCGGTTATACGCCAAAAAAGGGCCTTATAATCAGTTAGTACAGTAAATTAGTTAACAATATGGCAAAATGATTAAGGATTCTGAATATCGCGAACTTACAAACCTGGTTTATCAGAACTTCGGAATTGCACTCGGTCACGAAAAGCGGACAATGGTCACGCATCGTCTGCAATCATGGATATTAGAGCAGGGGTTCAACACCTTTCAGGATTACTTGAACTATCTTAAGAAGGATACCCAAGGCACAGCTTTAATGTCCCTAGCCAATCGATTGACCACTAATTACAGCTATTTTTACCGGGAAAGCGAACAGTTGGAATTTTTCTTCAAGAAAGGACTGCCTCAAAAAAACTCCCAGACAATCCAGCCCGGTAATTCGACTCTTAACATCTGGTCCGCAGGTTGTGCATCAGGGGAAGAACCTTATTGCATTGCCATGTTGTTATACGAATTCTTCGATAGCAGTTTTGTCCAGTGGGATATGGGTATACTGGCAACAGATCTGGATACGGTTATCCTGCAGGAAGCTCACAAGGGAGTATACAGGGAAGACCGACTAAATCGCCTGCCCCCCAATTACAAATTAAAATATCTAAAGCCTGATAGAAAAGGATTTTGGTCGGTAGACGATTCGTTGAAAAAACTGGTTCATTTTACTCGATACAATCTAATTCGCGACCAATTCTCTTTTAAAAACAAGTTTTTTGCCATTTTTTGCAGGAATGTAATGATCTATTTCGACCAGCAGACAATCAACGCTCTGGTTGAAAGGTTTTATCATGTTCTGGAGGATGGTGGGTATTTAATCATAGGGCAAACCGAATCACTGGACAAAAGTAAAACCAAGTTAACATACGTGGCACCTTCCATTTACCAAAAGCGGGTTTAACCGGGATTAGAAAATGAAGCGAATTAAGGTACTTGTTATTGATGATTCACCAATTGTCAGGGAAGTGCTGACAGAAGGATTAAATCTGGATCACCAAATTGAGGTTGTGGGAACTGCCATTGATCCATACATGGCCAGGGAGAAGATAGCCAAACTCAGACCGGATGTGCTTACTCTTGATATCGAAATGCCTAGAATGAACGGTGTCCAGTTTTTAAAATATCTGATGCCGCAATTTCCTTTACCTGTGGTCGTGGTCAGTGCTTTGACCAAAAAAGGAGAACTTGCCACCATTGCAGCTTTGGAAGCCGGGGCAATAGATTTTATCACCAAACCGGGAATGACCAATGAAAAAGGTGTGGAAGAGATGCTTGCCGATCTGCGAACCAAGGTAAAGATCGCTGCCAATGCAGATGTCAGCTATTGGAAGAAAAAAAGCAAATCGGAACCTCCCAAAAAAGTCGAAAAAACCCTGGATTTCGGTTTTTTGAACAAGTTTGTCATTGCTATCGGTGCATCAACCGGCGGTGTTAATGCGGTCACAAGCATACTGACCAGACTGCCGCAAAAATCACCCGGCATACTCGTTGTACAGCATATGCCATCCGGTTTCACCAAATCTTATGCGGAACGATTAAACACTCTCTGTCCGTTTGAGGTTAAGGAAGCTGAAGATGGTGATCATGTTCTAGCAGGTCGGGTGTTAATAGCACCGGGAGAAAAACACCTGAGATTTGCCAATAAATCGGGAATTTACACTGTTCATTGTAAGTCAGGCGAAAAGGTAAAGGGGCACTGCCCTTCTGTTGAGGTATTGTTTCATTCCGTAGCGGAGCACGCTGGGAAAAACGCTATTGGCGTGATCCTAACCGGTATGGGAAGCGATGGTGCCGAGGGCATGCTGGAAATGAGAAATAAAGGAGCCAGAACCATAGCCCAGGATGAACAAAGCTCCGTGGTGTTTGGTATGCCTCAAGAGGCCTACAAAAATGGAGGAGCTGAAAAGCTTGTTTCACTCCACAAAATCCCTGGTAATTTGATTGAACTGATAAAAAGCTTTCACAAAGGTAATAAACTCAATTAAGGAATCTCCCTATGAAACTGTTTCATCGAATAGAAAAGGAAACCTGTGTTATTTCTGTCGTTGGTAATATTGCATTAAATGATACCAGTGAATTGGAAACATATATCCGCCCGTTTATCTCTCATACCAAAGTCAAACAAATCATACTAAATTGTAAAAATGTTGAGATTATTGATTCCAGAGGGGTAGGATTGCTTGCAGCAATATTGAAAGACCTTGAAGATGAGAAAAAAAGCTTTTTACTCTGCCACCTCAATTCTGCAACTTATGGTATTCTTGAGTCTCTTCAACTGCATAAAATCATCAGGGTAAAGTCAACTGAAGAAGAAGCACTGGCTGAATTTAACTAACCGGAGGGCTGTTTCAGGTAAGCAAGAATTCGATTCCAACCATTGTCATATCGTCGTCCTGGGATTCTTTGGAGGCAAACTGCTCCACTTTTTCCGTTATTCCCTTCAGTATAGCTTTCACACTATCTGATTTGTGATTGGCCAGGTAGCTTTTTACGCCTTCGATCCCAAACGGCTCATCCAGATGGTTTCGCCATTCCAAAATTCCATCGGTGAATAATATTATCTTGTCATGAGGACTAAGCTGATAAGATTCTAATTGATATGGGACTCTTTCTTCCTCAAACATTCCCAGTGCCTGCCCTCCCTCATGTAGAATCATTCTATCTTCTTTTTCCATTGAAACGATTAAGCCAGGTGGGCCGCCGGCGCTGCAGGCTTCCATTAACCCGGAGGGGGATATCTTGAGGAAAATGCCTGTCATATGATTTCCTCTTGGCACACAGTCTGCCATTTGTCGGTTCAGACTCCTGACGATGTCATCCGGCTTTAAATCCGAATCTGTTATTCCCAGCGCCATACGGACCATCATGGTGAGAAAAGCGGCAGAAACGCCATGTCCGGTTGCATCCCCTAAAAATACATTAATGTTTCCTGATTTATCCTCCTGTTGAAAGTGAAAATCTCCGGAAACGATGCCATGCGGACGAAACATAACTGATGTGTTAAGGAATTTTAATTCCTGATCAGAGGTAAGGATGCTTCTCTGGATACGTTCTGCCAACCGGATATCTTCTTGAATCTGTATATGCTTGTTTTCAAGCTCTTTTTTCGTTTCGATGAGAATGTCATACTGATCTTGCAATTGACTGTTAAGCTGTTCCAGCTTTTCGTTTGCTTTGCCTAGTTCTTGAAATGATTGTTGTTTTGTAAGTGCTGATTCAATACGTGACTGCAAAGCCACTTTATTAACCGGTTTAACAATAAAATCTTCGGCACCGTGTAAAAAGCATTCTGCCATTAACCTGTCATCCCTGTCGGAAGTCAACATGATGACAGGAATCCCATTGAATCCGTTGCTTGACTTGAGTTGTTTCAGGAGAGTCAAACCATCGGTTTTTGGCATATTGACATCCAGCAAAATCAAGTCAAAGGCTTCTTCCTCAAGCCTGAGGAACAAATGGTGGGATTGAGCAATATATCCGAATGAAAAACCGAATTCCTGTATTAAATTACTGATATGGCGAAGTATTTGTGGATTATTGTCAACTATCAGGATGTTGGGTTTGGCTTGTTCCCCATGTTGAGAATGGACAACACCTTCCTTTTCCGTCCCCGTTTCGGAATTAAGCTTTAAGACAACCTGGTTCCCTTTGTTATTATACAAAAGTTCATCACAGTACATCCTGCTGAGCAAAATGCCTCGTCCACTTTGAGCCAGTAAATTTTCCTCAGTAGGCGTGATATAGTTTTCAACTCGAAATCCTTCTCCCTCGTCTATGATGGTGACCGATAACTGTTTGGGATTGTAGTCAAGTCTTATTTTTACCAGTCGGTTTTTATAGGCAGGGACGTTTCTTCTTTCTGCAAGCAAACGGTTATAACAGTTTTCACTAAGCGCCAGCTTCTTTTCCTGGTCTGTGATGGCAAGGTTTCCATGTTCGATGGCATTTGCCAGCATTTCATATAAGGCGATTTCCAATCCGGTCAAACGCTTGGCATATTTAGAACGATCTAAAAATCCTAAAAGGTGATCGACAGTAACGGGAATCAATGTTGGATCACAGACAATACTAATCTCTTCTGTAAAAGTTCTAACACTATTAAAATCAAACTTTTGCGTCTTTCTTTTGTCAATCAGTTCCGTGATGGGCAGTATGATTTTTTCGAATTCATCCAGTTTGTCGGTTTTCTTAACAATGTTAATAGCGCCTGCGCGAAATGCGTCAATAGCGGCTTCTTCATCATTTGAACCAACTGTCACAACAACGGGTATATCTTTATGATTTCTGTGAACAATTTCAATAAACTGGATACCATCCATTTTTTTCATGCGAACATCTGATATCACAAAATCGACGGGATGTTTTTCCAATTGCTGAAGGGCGACCATTCCATTACCGGCTTCGATACACTGAATCGAGTATTTGTTCAATCTTTCGATGATATGTGCTCTGATCATCAGATCAGCTTCAACAATCAACGCAATGATAGAGCTGGAACGGGCCATTTTATGTTTTTATTTGTATTGACTGAAGGTTTCATTTTTAATCTTGGCTATTTTACCGTTTTGCCCGTGCAAGGTCAATAAATCTGCAATTAAAGGAAACTGGGAGCATTGATAACGCAAAGCATAACGAACGGTATCGACCGGCAAAAATAATAACTTCTCATACTCAAAAAACCATAGAATCAATTAATTACGATTTGAATTCCTTTTTATTTTATTTGTCTGTTAAGATGGTCTTTTATTAATACTTTTCAATACGCTAAACGGAAAAAACATGGTT